>CAJXOU010000014.1 GCA_913057645.1 uncultured Rhodobiaceae bacterium
GTCCATCGCCGCGTCTGCCCCGATTGCCCTCCCCGAACCCTCGCTCGAGACCCTCCCCGGCCTCTGGCGCCGCTCGCTGCTGGCCTGGCCGGATGGGCGCGAGGACCGGACGAGCTTCGTCAACTGGATGCAGGGGCCAGGCCTTTATCTTGACCTGCGCCAGCCGGACGGCGCGCCCGACTTCTCCGGCGTCGCCTCGCTCTCCGATCTCCGGCACGAGGAGATCGTCTGGCTCGCGCGGCAGGAAGGCTTCGCCGGCGAACTCGTCCATGAGGACGGCTGGTTCGAATGGCGGCGCGACATCGATTTCCAGCCGCAGGCGATTTACTCGGATCGCGGCCGGCTCTGGATCGAGGGCGGCACCATGGTCGAGGAGGGAAAGGACATTCCCTATATCGAGCACTGGCACCGTGAGCCGGTCGCCGGAAGTCCGGAATGGGCGGCCCGGCTCGAAGATCGCGAGACCGGACAAAAGGGAGCGATCGCACGGCTCGGCAGCCTTTTCATGATCGCGCGCGAACGCTACTGCGAGACGCCGGCAGGCCTCACCCTTTCCGAATGCGTCGAGGGGGCGGCCGATATCGCCCGCGCCCGCGACTTCATCGACTGCGAAATCTCGCAAGGCGCGGTGACGAGCGCGGGCTGGATCGTGCAGCGCTCGAGCCTGCCCTTCCGCGAAGGCAAGGCGGTGATGCCTTGCCTCGCCGCCGGGATTCTCGAAACGGCGGACATGGATGCGAAGGGGCGGCCCTTTGCACGGCGCTGGGAAATCACGGATCTCCGCGGCGAACCTCTGCTCGATGTGACGGAGAACGGAGTAACACGATGAGTGAGATCGAAGCGAAGGGCACGGCCTTCACCAGCATCCCGATTATCGACATCGCGCCGCTCTTCTCCGACGACGAAGCGGGAAAACGCAAGGTCGCCGCCGAAATGGCGGAAGCGGCGGCCAATGTCGGCTTTCTTTATGTGAAGGGTCACAACATTCCGCGCGAGATGATCGACAGGCTCGAAGCGCGCGCGGCGGAGTTCTTTGCGCTGCCGGAAGAGCGGAAGATGGCGCACTATATCGGCAAGTCGCGCGCCCATCGCGGCTATGTGCCGACAGGCGAGGAAGGCTTCTACGACGGCACGAACCCGGCGAAGATGGACAAGAAGGAAGCCTTCGACCTGTCCGTCGAACTGCCCGAAGACGATCCGGACCACGTGACCGGTTATCGCATGCTGGGGCCGAACCAGTGGCCGGACGAACTCCCCGAAATGCGCCGCGACGTCTACGCCTATTACGAGGCGGCGATGGCGCTCGGCCGCACGCTCTTCGGCGGCTTCGCCCGCGCGCTCGGCCTTCCGGAAAACCATTTCGAACGCTGGCTGACGAAACCGCCCTCGCAGCTCCGCCTCGTGCACTATCCATCGGACCCCGCGCGCGCGGTCGCCGAATGGGGGATCAGCGCGCATACCGATTATGAGTGCTTCACGATCCTGCATGTGACGGCGCCGGGGTTGCAGGTGATGAACGCGAAGGGCGACTGGATCGAGGCGCCGCCCGTCGAGGGCGCTTTCGTCATCAATATCGGCGACATGCTGGAGGCGCTGACCAATGGCCGCTTCATCGCGACGCCGCACCGCGTGCGCAACGTGCCGGACGAACGCTTCTCCTTCCCGCTCTTCTGCGCGCTCGACTACGACACGCTGATCGAACCGCTGCCGCAATTCGTCGACGGCGAGAAGCGCTATCCGCCTTACGTCGCGGGCGGCCATCTCGTCACCCAGACCATGCGCACGTTCAGATATCTCAAGGAACTCGTCGCCGACGGCAAACTGGAACTGCCGGAAAGCGAAGACCACGCGACGGCCTTCGGCCGCCGCGAGAGCGAGCCGGCCTAGACCGGTAAAGGGACGCGGGGAAACGCCTGGAAGAATGAATGCCTGCCGTGCGGGAAAAGCCTTTCCGCGCGACCGGGGAACTGTAACCAGTGAAAGGACAACCCATGCCGCGATCATCCTTCTTCCGGAGAACCGCTCTCGCCCTTTTCGTTTCGCTTCTGACCGGCCTGTCCTTCGCGGGCAGCGCGGCGGCGGCGGACAAGACCTTCAAGCTCGCCTGGGCGCTTTACCCGGGCTACATGCCCTGGGCCTATGCCGAGCATTCCGGCATCATGGACAAATGGGCCGACAAATACGGCATCGATGTCGAGATCGTGCAGATCAACGACTACATCGAGTCGATAAATCAATACACGGCAGGCGAGTACGACGCGGTGGCCAACACCGTGATGGACACGCTCACCATTCCCGCCGCTGGCGGCGTCGATTCCACGTCGATCATTCTCGGCGACTACACCAACGGCAATGACGCGATCTTCGTGAAGGGCGAAGGCAGGACGATGGCCGACCTGAAGGGCAAGAAGGTCCATCTCGTCCAGTATTCCGTCTCGCATTACATGCTCGCGCTGGCGCTCGAAAAGGCCGGCATGAGCCTCGACGATGTCGAGACCGCGAACATTGCCGATGCCGATTTCGTCGCCGCGCTGCAGACCTCCGACGTCGAGGCCGTGGTCACCTGGAATCCGGCAACGGTGCAGCTCTATGACGACCCCTCCGTCACCTCCGTGTTCGATTCCTCCGAAACGCCCGGCGAGATCCAGGACATCCTGATCGTGAAGACGGACGTGCTGAAGGAGAACCCCGAACTCGGCAAGGCGCTCACCGGCGCCTGGTACGAAGTGCTCGCCATCATGAAGAAGGATGACGAGGAAGGGATCGAGGCGCGCACCTTCATGGCCGAAGTCTCCGGCACCGATCTCGCCGATTTCGACCGCCAGGTCGCGACGACCTATTTCTACGGCCCCGCCGAAGGCGCGGAAGCCTATGGCGGCGCGGCCATGCCGGGCATCGTCGCCAGCACGACCGGCTTCGCCTTCTCGCAAGGCCTGCTCGGACCGGAAGCGAAGGATGAAGGTTATGTCGGCGTCGAACTCGCGGACGGCACCATCATCGGCGACGAGGACAATGTGAAGTTCCGCATCGACACGAGCTACATGGAGATGGCGTCGAAAGGCGAAATCTGACGCGGGAAAATCCGGCGCGGGCTTCTCTCAGAGGAGCCCGCGTTTTTCGAGCGCGCGGCGGACTTCCCATTCCTTCGGGCCATAGGCCCGCGCCTTCAGGAAATCCGTCTTTGCCTTCGCCGTTTCGCCCCGCGCTTCCAGCACATAGGCGCGGTAGAGCCAGCTCTGCCAGAAACCGGGCGCGAGATCGGCCGCCCTGTCCGCATCGGCCAATGCCTCGTCGAGACGCCCCGCTTTCAGGAGAGCGTAGCTCCGGCTCGCGATCGCGATGGCGTCGCGCGGGCGAAGACGGAGCGCTTCGTCGCAATCCGCAAGCGCTTCCTCGGCCCGGCCCATCTCCGCGTAAAGCCAGCAGCGATTGTTGAAGCTGATGCTGTCTTGCGGGTCGAGGTCGATGGCCGCTTCGAGATCGGCGAGCGCCGCCTCGTGGTCGCCGTTCCAGCCAAGGGCAATGGCGCGGTTGTTGAGCGTGCCGACATCGGGCCCGCCGGCGTCGAGTGCGGCGGTAAAATCGCGCGCCGCCTCGTCGAATTGCCCGAGCGAGGTATGGGTGACGCCGCGATTGTTGAGGATCGCCGCGCGGTCGGCGTCCGGCAGACCTGGCTCCTCGAGCGCCCGGTTGCAATAGCCGAGCGCAAGCGGCGCATCGTAGGAGACGGCGAAGCACCGCTCCGCGTCGTCGCTCCACGCGAATGCCGGAAGCGGCGCCAGAAGCGCTGCCAGAAAAATCAGGATTGCCGGGCCGGTTCGGATCATGCCCGGATTATGCTGAATGCCGCGGAACTTGGCGAGTCCCGCCGGCACGAGCCCCTAGAGGATGAACTTGGTGAGGTCGGCGTTCTTCGTGAGGTCGCCGATATGCTCTTTCACGTAAGCCGCGTCGATCTTCACCGTTTCGCCAGCCTTGTCGGAGGCGGCGAAGCTCACCTCGTCCAGAACCCGCTCCATCACCGTGTGGAGCCGCCGCGCACCGATATTCTCGACCGTCGAATTGACCGACGTCGCAATGTCGGCGATGGCGTCGATGCCGTCATCGGTGAAATCGAGCGCGACCTCTTCGGTCTTCATCAACGCCACATATTGTTTTATGAGGCTCGCTTCGGGTTCGGTCAGGACGCGGCGCATGTCGTCTTTCGAGAGCGCCTGAAGCTCGACGCGGATCGGCAGGCGGCCCTGCAGTTCCGGCAGAAGGTCGGATGGCTTCGCGATGTGGAAGGCGCCCGACGCGATGAAGAGAATGTGGTCGGTCTTGACCGCGCCATGCTTCGTCGCGACCGTCGTTCCCTCGATCAGCGGCAGCAGGTCGCGCTGCACGCCTTCGCGGCTGACGTCCCCGCCCTGCTTTTCGGTGCGCGCGCAGATCTTGTCGACCTCGTCGAGGAAGACGATGCCGTTCTGCTCGACCGCATGGATCGCGTCCTGCGTCACCTGCTCCTGGTCGAGCAGCTTGTCGCTCTCCTCCGCGATCAGGGTTTCGTAGCTGTCACGCACCCGCATCCGGCGTGGCTTGGTGCGGTTTCCGAATGCCTTGCCCATGATGTCGGAGAGATTGATCATGCCGACCTGGCTTCCCGGCATCCCCGGAATGTCGAGCGTCGGCATGCCGCCGGTCGCATCCTGCACCTCGACCTCGATTTCCTTCTCGTCGAGTTCGCCGGAACGCAGCTTCCTGCGGAAGCTTTCGCGTGTCGCCTCGCTGGCATTCTGGCCGACCAACGCTTCAAGCACGCGGTTTTCGGCGGCGAGATGCGCCTTTGCCTGCACGTCCTTGCGTTTGCGTTCCCGCGTCATCGACAGCGAAATCTCGACAAGGTCCCGGATGATCTGCTCGACGTCGCGGCCGACATAGCCGACTTCGGTGAACTTGGTGGCTTCCACTTTCAGGAAAGGCGCTTCCGCGAGCTTCGCCAGGCGGCGCGAGATTTCCGTCTTGCCGACACCGGTCGGCCCGATCATCAGGATGTTCTTCGGCAGCACTTCCTCGCGCAGATCCTCCGGCAGTTGCTGCCGCCGCCAGCGGTTGCGCAGCGCGATCGCGACCGCGCGCTTGGCATCGCGCTGGCCGACGATATAGCGGTCGAGTTCGGAAACGATCTCACGCGGCGAAAAACTGGTCATCGAATTACATTCCTCCTGCCGCCTGCCATTCGCGGACGGCATCGACGGGGTAGATCAACATCAGGACATTGAGGGCGAGGTTGTCGCGGATCATGTAGCCGACACCTGCTTCCATTAAAAGGCCCGCCGCCACCACGATCCATATGGGGAGCCGCGCCGCCAGCACAAAGCCGAGCACCATGGCGAGGCTGTCGGCGAGGGAGTTCACGATGCTGTCGCCGTAATAATCGAGGGATACCGTTTCCGCCCGGTAGCGCTCGATCACCATGGGGGTGTTTTCCAGCACTTCCCATGCGCCCTCGACGAAAAGCGCGGCGACGAGCCACCAGCCCACCGGATAGCGCCGCAGCAACAGGAAGGCGGCACCGTAAAAGAGGAAACCATGGATGATGTGGGAGGGTGTGTACCAGTCGCTGAGATGCTGCGAGTTCTCCGAACTCATCACCACGCCATGCCAGAGCTTCACCGTGCCGCAGTCGCAGATCGGCACCCGGCCCATCGCATAGAGCACCACCGCCTGCAGGACGAGAAGTCCGGCCGCGGCGGCAAGCCAGAGCGGCGGCTTCCACCGCGCGAGGCCGGGTTTCGTCACGCGTCGAGGCTTTCGACGGTGAGATTGTTGTTCGTGTAGACGCAGATTTCGGCGGCGATCTTCATCGCCTTGCGGGCAATCTCTTCCGCGGTGAGGTCCATGTCGGCCAGCGCGCGGGCGGCCGCGAGCGCGTAGTTGCCGCCGGAGCCGATGCCGGTGACGCCGCCTTCGGGTTCCAGCACGTCGCCATTGCCGGTGAGGACAAGGGTCACTTCCCGGTCGGCGACGATCATCAGCGCTTCGAGACGGCGCAGATACCGGTCGGTGCGCCAGTCCTTGGCGAGCTCGACACAGGCGCGCATGAGCTGGCCCGGATACTGCTCGATCTTGGCTTCGAGCCGCTCGAACAGGGTCATCGCGTCCGCCGTCGCGCCCGCGAAGCCCGCGATCACGTCGCCCTTGCCGAGCGGGCGCACCTTCCGGGCATTGCCCTTCATGATCGTGTCGCCCATCGAAACCTGGCCGTCGCCCGCGACCACGACCTTGCCCCCCTTGCGAACGGTCAGGATGGTTGTGCCGTGCCAGTTGATCGGGTCGTGCGAAGACGTCATTTCGTTCCTGTCGGGTTGTGTCAGGAGGCGGGTGGTTGCGGCTACCATGTGGCCGCTTCCCGCCATAGGGTCAAGTGCACGGGGCACCACTTGCCTTGAATGGCCCTATCTGCAAATGATAGTCTTTCGCAAAAGATGATGATCTGGAGGGGCCGATGTCCGGCGAACTGAATTCCGAAGAAGCGCTCCGCACCGTCTATCCGGACCCCGGACAGACCAGGGGCAAGGTTCTGCCGATGCTCGACCCTCATGCGCGCAGTTTCATCGGCCTCGCGCCCTTTCTCTGCATCGGCACGGCGCGCCCGGACGGTCTCGGCGACGTCTCGCCCCGCGGCGGCGAGCCGGGCTTCGTCCATGTGCTGGACGACACCCATCTCGCCATGCCGGACCGGCCCGGCAACAACCTGATCGATACGCTCTCGAACATCGCCCTGTCCCCCTCCGTCGGGCTCCTCTTCTTTGTGCCGGGCTTTGAGGAAATGCTGCGCGTGAACGGCGTCGCGAAAACGGTCACCGACCCGGAAATGATGGAGCGCTTCACCGTGGACGGGAAAAAGCCCCGCTCCGTCATGCTGATCGAGGTGCGGGAGGTCTTTTTCCACTGCACCAAGGCGCTGAAACGTTCCGGTCTCTGGGACGCCTCGAAACACGTCCCGCGCGAGACGATGCCGAGCTTCGGCCAGATCGTTCGCGACCAGATGAAGCTGCCCGTCGCCGCCGACCTGATCGACACCGCGCTCGAGGACGACGCGAAAAAGAACCTTTACTGAGGGCTTTTCCTCACCCGGCCAGGTCGAACGCGCCGGGATCGCCGCCAAGTTCCCGGACCTGGTCTTCGAGCGCACGGATGCGGGTTTCGAGCCGCGCGAAGGCGGGCGTAAGGGTGGCGGCGTCCCAGCGCGGCAGGATATGGCTCGGGCAGTTCATGTCCCATTCGTCGATCTCGATGAGGATCGCGCGCTCGACCCGGCCGCGATAGGCGGGGTCGGCGAGCGAGCGGGCAAGGTCCGGATCGTCGGTGACGGCCCGCGCCCGGCCGCGGATCTTCACCCGCCGCCGCGTCGGATAGTCGATCAGGAAAAGGAACGCCTGCGGGTTCTCGGCCAGGTGCCCGAGGGTCACATATTGCTGGTTGCCCGCGAAATCGGCAAAGCCGAGCGTTGCCTCATCCATGACCTTGAGGAAGCCCCTGGGGCCGCCCCGGTGCTGGATATAGGGCCGGCCCGCCGCATTGGCGGTCCCCAGGTAGAAATGGTCGCGCTCGGCGATGAACTGCGCGAGGTCGGGGGTAAGGCGGGTCTGCCAGGCCATGCGGGCGCTCCATCGTCGGCATTGAGGGTTCCATATATGGAGCCGGGAGACCGCGGGCGCCAGCCCATGGAAGATTCTACATCTGGTGGTACAGATGACTCCGAATACCAGAAGAGACAGACGCTTTTCATTTGAATCAATAGTTTAGGACTTGTCCCGCAAGAGGATTCGGAGCAACTTAAAGTATTGGATGAGAAGCGCTCCAGAATATTGGTTAACGTACTGTAAGTAATTGTGATTCAATCTGAATCACCACTTGAAGGAGAACGGGCGCCGGGGCGTCGGCTTTGCGCTGGTCCACCGCCCGCCCGCCTGATAAAAGCGGCCCGCCAACCGGCCGTTTTGAGCCCGAACCGGAAACCGAACAATGAAGACCGAGAGCGAAAGCCGCACCGCGACCGTCGAACGCAAGACGAAGGAGACCAGTGTTTCCGTCTCGCTCGATCTCGACGGCAATGGCGACTATGACGTCGATACCGGGATCGGCTTTCTCGACCACATGCTGGAGCAGCTTTCCCGCCACTCGCTGATGGACCTGAAGGTTCGCGCAAAGGGCGATCTGCATATCGATTTCCACCACACGACGGAAGACACCGGCATCGTGATCGGCGAGGCCGTGCGCCAGGCGCTGGGCGATTTCAAGGGTATCCGCCGCTACGCGACCTCGGTGATCCCGATGGACGAAACCTGCACCCGCGTCTCGATCGACGTGTCGCAGCGCCCCTATCTCGTCTGGAAGGTGAACTTCACGAAGCCGAAGCTCGGCGACATGGACACCGAACTCTTCAAGGAGTGGTTCCAGGCCTTCGCGCAGAATGCGGGCATCACGTTGCACATCGAGAACATGTACGGCGAGAACAATCACCATATCGTCGAAAGCTGCTTCAAGGGCCTTGCCCGCGCGCTTCGCGAGGCGGTGGAGATCGACCCGCGAACCTCCGGCCGCGTTCCCTCGACCAAGGGCGTCCTCGGCACCTGAATTCCCTTCTGCCGTCTGGCCTTTTGGCCGCGTCTGTCATAGACAGGAGCCGCAAGACCGGGCCCCTTTCGGGCGGAACGATATCCTATGCGCATCTATACGGTTCACGAGCTTCCCGGCGCGCCGCTCGACGGCGCGGGGATCGTGCTGGTGAAGGAGGGTTTCTCCTTTCCGGCCTTCGCCTTCTCATGGGCGTGGCTTCTCTGGCACCGGCTCTGGATTGCGTTCTGTGTCTGGCTCGGCCTCACCGCCGCGCTCTCGTTCCTGATGCAAATGGCGTTCGGCGCGGGCGCGGCGATGGCCTGTTCTCTGGCGCTGCAATTCCTGCTTGGCACGGAAGCGAACGACATCCGCCGCTGGACGCTCGCCCGCAAGGGCTATCGCGAGCTGGGTGTCACCGGTGGCGGCAGCCTCGAGGAAGCGGAACGCAACTTCTTCGCGAAGTGGGATCGTCCGCTCGATGTCGAAAAGGTGCGGCCGGTGACGGCACCGGTCTGGCCGCGCCCCGCGCCCGCGCGGACCGCCGGCGACAGCGAGGTCTTCGGCCTCTTCCCGCAAGGTCCGAAGACGGAGAGCTGACGGCGATGAAGGTTGCGATCATTGATTACGGCTCCGGCAATCTCCGCTCCGCCGCCAAGGCCTTCGAGCGCGCGGGCCGCGACGCCGGCCTTGCGGCCGATGTCATGGTGACGGCGGATCCGGAAGCGGTGCGCGATGCCGACCGCATCGTGCTGCCGGGCGTCGGCGCCTTTGGCGACTGCGCGGCGGGCCTTCGCGCCATTCCCGGCATGGAGGAGACGCTGAACGAGACCGTGCGCGAAAAGGCGCGGCCCTTTCTCGGCATCTGCGTCGGCATGCAGCTCATGGCGGCGCGCGGTCTCGAGCATGGCACGCATCGGGGTCTCGGCTGGCTCGAGGGCGATGTCGTGAAGATCGAACCCGCCGATCCCTCGCTGAAGATTCCGCATATGGGCTGGAACGAATTGGAGATCGTGCACGAGCATCCCCTGCTCGACGGCATCTCGGCGACGCACGCCTACTTCGTCCACTCCTATGCCTTCGCGGTCGGGGAGCCGGATGCGCTCGTCGCGAACGTCGACTATGCAGGCCCGGTGACGGCGATGGTCGCGAAGGACAACATGGCGGGCACACAGTTCCACCCCGAAAAGAGCCAGGAGCTCGGCCTTGCGCTCATCGGAAACTTTTTGACTTGGCGTCCCTAGAGCATGATCCCGAAAAGTGGCAACCGGTTTTCGGAAAAGATCATGCTCCAACAAGAAACAAATCGATGATCCTGTTTCCCGCGATCGACCTGAAGGATGGTGAGTGCGTCCGCCTCGTCCACGGCCTCATGGACCAGGCGACCGTCTTCAACGACGACCCCGCCGCGCAGGCGCGCGCCTTCGAGGAGGCGGGCTTCGAATATATTCACCTCGTCGACCTGAACGGCGCCTTCGAAGGCCGCCCGGTCAACGCCGATGCGGTCGAGAGCATTCTCGGCGCGATCTCGATCCCGGCGCAGCTCGGTGGCGGCATTCGCGACATCGCAACCATCGAGACCTGGCTCGCGAAAGGCATCCGCCGCGTCATCATCGGCACGGCGGCAGTGAAGAACCCCGATCTCGTGATCGAGGCCTGCCGGAAATTTCCGGGCCGCATCGCCGTCGGCCTCGATGCGAAAGGCGGGCGCGTCGCCACCGAAGGCTGGGCGGATGTCTCCGACCTTACCGTGCTCGACATGGCGCGCCGCTTCGAGGATGCGGGCGTCGCCGCGATCATCTACACCGACATCGACCGCGACGGCGCGCTCGGCGGATTGAACATCGACGCGACAGTGACGTTGGCCGATCAGATTTCCATTCCGGTGATCGCGTCCGGCGGCCTCTCTTCCATCGACGACCTGAGGAAACTGATTGCGGCGAACTGCTCCGGTATCGAAGGCGCGATCTCGGGCCGCGCGCTCTACGACGGCCGCCTCGATCCGAAGGAAGCGCTGAACCTTCTGCGTGGGGCCGCCTGATGCTGAAGGCGCGCATCATTCCCTGTCTCGACGTGAAGGACGGCCGCGTCGTGAAAGGCGTGAACTTCGTCGACCTGCGCGACGCCGGCGATCCGGTCGAGGCCGCGCGGGCCTACGATGCCGCCGGCGCGGACGAACTCTGCTTCCTCGACATAACGGCGAGCCATGAAGAGCGCGCGATCATTTTCGACGTCGTGCGCCGCACCGCCGAGCAATGCTTCATGCCGCTCACCGTCGGCGGCGGCGTGCGGAAGGTGGAAGATGTCCGTCAGCTTCTGCTCGCGGGCGCGGACAAGGTCTCGATCAACACGGCCGCGGTTTTCGATCCGGACTTCGTGCGCATCGCTTCCGAGAAGTTCGGCAATCAGTGCATCGTCGTCGCCATCGACGCGAAACAGGTCGCACCCGGCAAATGGGAAATCTTCACCCATGGCGGTCGGAAGCCCACCGGCATCGATGCGGTCGAATATGCGGTGAAGGTGTCGGCACTTGGCGCGGGCGAAATCCTGCTGACTTCCATGGACCGCGACGGCGCAAAATCGGGTTTCGACATCGCGCTGACACGCGCCGTTTCCGACGCGGTGCCGGTGCCGGTCATCGCGTCGGGCGGCGTCGGCAATCTCGACCATCTGGTCGAAGGCGTGCGTGACGGTCATGCAAGCGCGGTGCTGGCCGCCTCTATCTTCCATTTCGGCGATTACACCATTGGTGAAGCCAAGGCACATATGGCGGAGGCAGGCCTCCCGATCCGCCTCTAGACACTATCTGTTGTGCCAATGCGGGTCTTCGGCACTGCACCCTGCGGAGAAACGCCGCAGGGCGGCAAAAAGTGAATGTGACAATTGCGCGTCACCGGAACCCCCGGCAGAATGCCCTTGTTCCGGGTGCGCGTAAGCCTTGGTCCTCCTTTCGGGCTTGAACCTGAGAAAATGTCCGACCGCGAAATCGAACTGAAGCTCGTCTGCGAGCCGGCGGAGCTTGAGCGCATCAAGCGCGCGCCCGCATTGCAGCGCCTGAAGCAGGGGCGCGCGAGCGGCAAGCATCTCCGCTCCGTCTATTTCGACACCGAGAACCTGACGCTCGGCGACAACGGACTGGCGCTTCGTCTGCGCCGGACCGGCGGCGCCTGCGTGCAGACGCTGAAAACGGAAACGGGTGCTTCTGGCGACAGGACGGGAGCGCTTGCGCGCGATACCGGCGAACATGAAACGAGGCTGCCGCGCGGCAGTTCGGTGCCCGATCTGAACCGCCTGCCGGCGAACCTCAAGAAGCGCATCCAGAAACTTGCGAACGGCCACGCCCTCGGACCTCGCCTCGAAAGCGACATCCGGCGGACGATCCACAATCTCGCAACACCGCAAGGCGACCGGATCGAGCTCGCGTTCGACAGGGGCGCGCTCCGTGCCGAAGGCCGCGACGCGCCGGTAAGCGAAATCGAACTCGAGTTGAAGGAAGGCACGCCTTCAAGTCTTTACCGCGTGGCGCTCGATCTGAACGAAATTGCGGAACTGCATATCGGCTACAAGAGCAAGTCGGAACGGGGGTTTGCACTTCTGCGCGCCGAGAAGCCGGAAGCCGTCAAGGCGGAGCCCGTTCTGCTCGACCGCGAGATGCCGCTGGCCGATGCCTATGCCGCGGTGCTGCGGCATTGCCTCGTCCATCTGATGGCGAACGAGGCGGCGACGAGAGAAGCCCGTTTGCCCGAAGCGCTGCACCAGATGCGTGTCGCGCTGCGCCGTGCGCGCTCGGCTTTCGAGATTTTCAGGCCCGCCATTGGCGGTGACACCGCGGACCGTCTTGCGGCGGAAGCGAAATGGCTTGCGAACGAGCTCGGTCCCGCGCGCGACTTCGATGTCTTCCTGAGTGACATTCTCGCACCCGTCACGCCGCAGGATGCTGCGCTCGCCGATCTGCGCATGCGCGCGGAAGCGATGCGGGAGGAGCATTGGGACAGGGCGATATCGGTGATCGGTTCGCGCCGTTACACGCGTTTCCTGCTCGAATACGGCCTCTTCCTCGCCGAGCGCGGCTGGACCGTGAAATCGAAGGCACCGGCTCTGGCCCATGATTTCGCCAGCGCCGCGCTCGACAAGCGTCTCAGGAAGGCGGCGAAAATCGGCCGCGACATCGAAACGCTCGATGGCGAAGACCGCCACGAGTTGCGCAAGCGGCTGAAGAAGCTGCGCTATGCGCTGCATTTCTTTTCTTCTCTCTACGACGCGCGGGACGTGAAGCCCTATCTCCGGCACCTGTCGCAGATGCAGGATGTCTTCGGCGGGCTGAACGACGTTGTGACAGCCCATGCGATCCTTGATGGGCTTGCCGCCGGGACGAGGCAGCGCAGCGTCGCCGCGCGCGTTGTCGCCTGGCATGAGAAGCGGGCGGAAAAGGACTGGAAGGGCGCGATCCGCCTCTGGAAGCGGTTTCGCGAGACGGAGCCTTTCTGGTCTCTCCGCAATGGCTAGAAGCATGATTTTTCATGCTTCTTTCCGAAACTCCGGTTTCCGTTAAACAATTCTGAAGTGGTCGGCCATAGCATCGCCTGGCCGGGGCTTGTCCGCCCTCGCATATCTTGTGTTGAGGGTTTCCTGCCGATGTCCGACCGTTCTGCCCAAGCTGCCCGCCCCGAGGGCACCGCGGCCTCCGCTTCCAGGAGCAAGGCGGCGTCCGACGGCAATGCCATTATCGGCCGCCGGATCAGCCAGGAAGCCCTGAACCGCCTCAACGACCTCCATCAGCGGTACCTGAAAGGCGTCCCGAACGGCTGGTGCGCCGTCATGAAGGAATGCGATCTCACGGGTCTCGATTTCCGCAATCTCAATTTCTCGCATGGCCATTTCATTGGCTGTGATTTCTCCGGTTCCAATCTCGAAGACGCGCATTTCATGGGCTCGAACCTATTCGGTGCGAACTTCGACGGCTGCAACATGACCCGCACCAATTTCTCCCGCGCGGATCTGCGCGGCGCGAACTTCGCCGATGCGGAGATGACGGGTGCGCAACTGGACGGCGCGGATCTGCGCCGCGGCGCCGTTATCAAGCGCGGCGCGACGGCGGCGTCCGGCCGCGAGAACTCGACCTTCCGCGGTGCGAAGATGCACGGCACCAACATGTCGGAATGCAAGCTTCTCGATGCCGATTTCGAAGGTGCGACCATTTCCGGTGCGAGCCTGCAGGGTGCGGATCTGCGCGGCGCGAGCTTTGCCGGTGCGGAACTCACCGGCGTCGAACTCATGGGCGCGAACCTCTCGGACGCGGATTTCCGGCGCGCGGTGATGGATGACGCAACCGCCTCGCGCGGCGACCTGATGCGGGCGACACGTCCCCGCCCGGCGCCGGGCCCCGAACGCATGGCGAAGATACTCGCTTCCCATCTCGAATGGATCCAGACCGGGCAGCAGCGCGGGGAACGGGCCGACTTCGCCCGCATGGATCTCTCCCGCTGCGACTTCTCCGGGGCGGTTCTGGCGGGCGCTCATTTTCGCGAAGCGATCCTGGCGGATGCCAATTTCGAGAAGGCGGTCCTCGCCGCGGCCGATTTCTCCGATGCGATCCTCTTCCGGGCGAACCTGAGGGGAGCGGACCTGCGCGGGGCGGACCTGCGCGGCGCGGACCTGAAGGATGCCGAGCAGGGTAACGCCAAGAAGGGCGAACTCGACGGCACCAGCCTCTCCACGCGGCTCTGACGCCGCTCAGGCGGCCGTACTGGCCTCAATCCCCCAAATCTGCTACGCAAAGCCGCCGTACGCGGGCCTTTCCGGGCTCGTGGAATGCGGCCCCGTCAACCGCCTGGAGAGCGCCCGATGGCCGCCGATGCCAGCCAGCTCGACCGCCTGTTCGAAGTGATCGCCGCCCGCAAGGGGGCCGATCCCGCCTCGTCCTATACGGCGAAGCTCTTCTCGAAGGGTGTACCCGCCTGCGCGCAGAAGCTCGGCGAGGAAGCGGTGGAGACTGTGATCGCCGCCGTCTCCGGCGACCGCGAGGCTGCGCTCTCGGAAAGCGCCGATCTCCTCTATCATTGGCTCGTGCTCATCGCCGCGCTCGATCTCGAGCCGGGGCAGGTCTATGCGGAGCTTGCGCGCCGCGAAGGCCGCTCGGGCCTCGACGAAAAAGCCGCGCGCACCGAGCGCTGACCGGGGAGCGGAGTTCGTATGGTCGCCACCGATATCGAGACGATCGAGGAGAAGAAGTCGCTCTCGCCGTTCCGTCATTTCACGGCAGCGGATTGGGGACGCCTCAGGCAGGACACGCCGCTGCCTCTCTCCGAAAAGGAACTGGAAGAGCTGAAGGGCTTCGGTGAGCGTATCTCGCTCGACGAAGTCTCGGAAATTTTCCTGCCGCTGTCGCGGCTCCTCAATCTCTATATCGGCGAGACGCAGGAACTCTACCGCGTGACGTCAGACTTCCTCGGCCGCGAACAGGACAAGGTGCCTTACATTGTCGGCGTCGCCGGTTCGGTCGCGGTCGGCAAGTCGACCATGGCGCGCATCCTGCGCACCTTGCTCGCCCGCTGGCCGAACCATCCGAAGGTCGATCTCATCACGACCGACGGCTTTCTCTATCCCAATGCCGTCCTCGAAAAGCGCGGCCTCATGCAGCGCAAGGGTTTCCCCGAGAGCTTCGACATCAAGCGGCTGATCCGCTTTCTTTCCGACGTGAAGGCAGGATCGCCCCGCGTCGAGGCGCCTGTCTATTCGCACTTCACCTACGACATTCTTCAGGGCGAGACGGTGTCGGTCGATCAGCCGGATATTCTCGTTGTCGAAGGGCTCAATGTGCTGCAGCCCTGGAAACCCGCCGACGGCGACGAACCGCAGCCCTTCGTGTCGGACTTCTTCGATTTCTCGATCTATCTCGATGCCGACGAGGAAGCGATCCGGCGCTGGTATATCGAACGCTTCCTGAGCCTGCGCCGGACCTCGTTCAAGGATCCGGCGGCCTATTTCCACCGCTACTCAAAACTCACGGAAGACGAAGCGGTGAAGACGGCCGACGCGATCTGGACCTCGATCAACCTCGCCAACCTCCACAAGAACATCCTGCCGACGCGGCAGCGCGCCGACCTGATCCTGAGAAAAGGCGACGACCACCGCATCCGCGACGTCTATCTGCGAAAGCTCTAGGCGAGGCCCTTCTGCTTCGCAAGATCGGCAAGCGAGACCTGCGGGCGCGGGCCGTAATGCGAGATGACTTCCGCCGCCGCGAGCGCGCCGAGACGGCCGCAGGTGACGGGGTCCTTGCCGCGCGTGAGGCCGTAGAGGAAGCCGGCGGCGAAGAGATCGCCCGCGCCCGTCGTGTCGACCACCCTGGAGACGGGTTCGGCATCGACCACATGCACCTCGCCATCGGCGACGATGACGGAGCCCTGTTCGGAGCGTGTCAGCGCCGCGAACTTGCAGTCCTTGCGGACCTGCTGCAGCGCATCGTCGAAGACGTCCGTTTCGTAGAGCGAGAGGATTTCCGCCTCGTTTGCGAACAGGAGATCGACTTCGTCCCTGGCAAGGCGCCGGAACTCGTCGCGGAACCGGTCGACGCAGAAACTGTCCGACAGCGTCAGCGAGACGAGACGGCCCGCCTCATGCGCGATCTTGGCGGCCTTGAGAAAGGCTTCCTTCGCGCCCGGCTCGTCCCAGAGATAGCCTTCCATGTAGGTGACCGCGGCCGCCTTGATCGTTTCCGGATCGATGTCGTCGGGACCGAGCTTCTGCGCGGCGCCGAGAAAGGTGCTCATGCTGCGCTGCGCGTCCGGCGTCACGATGATGAGGCAGCGCCCGGTCGGCGCGCCGTCGCTCGCCTGCGAGGCCGGAAAGGCGACACCGAGCGACTTGATGTCGTGGATGAAGACTTCGCCGAGCTGGTCGCCCCTCACCTTGCCGAAGAAGGCGCCCTTGCCGCCAAGCGAGGCGAGCCCCGCGATCGTGTTGGCGCAGGAGCCGCCCGACATCTCGATGGAAGCGGCCATCTTGCCGTAGAGCTCGTCGGCGCGCGCCGCATCGATCAGCGTCATGCCGCCCTTCTCGATGCCGTTCGCCGTCAGGAACTTGTCGTCTGCGTTCGCAATCACGTCCACCAGCGCATTGCCGATGCCCGCTACGTCGTACTTAAGGTCTGCCATGATCCTCTGGTATTTTTAGGGAGAATTTCGGGGTGCGGGCCGGAGTATAGGGATTGAGCCCCATATGTCCAAAATCGTCCGGAATTCCCGGAATCCCGCCGCTTTCAGGGTGCTTGCCCGTCTGGCCCCGGGCATTTGCAGTGAGCCTGTCCGGGCACTAGGTTAGGCGCGCCGGCCGGGACCTGTCCCGCCGTTTGCGGGAGTCCTCGATGCTGTCCGACGCCATACGCGCCTTCCGGGAAACCTTCTCGCCGCCCTTTCGCCGGGTGATGTGGCTGTCACTGGTGGTGACGGCCGTCACGCTCTTCCTGTTCGGCGCGGGGCTGCAATGGGCGCTTGCCGCCCTGCCGGAATTCGGCCCCGATCTCGCGGGCGGCTGGGTCGATACGATCCTCGAATTCGTGGCGCGCTTCCTCGCGGTCATCGTGCTGATCCCGCTCGTTCATCCGGTCGTCTCGCTGGTCGCGGGGCTCTTCCTCGAAAACGTCGCGGCGCGCGTCGAGGCGGAGGATTACCCGGCCGATCCGCCCGGCCGCGACCAGCCTTTCTGGCAATCGCTCCTCGTCGCGGTCCGCTTCACGCTGGTCCTGATCGTGGTCAATCTGCTGGCGTTGCCCTTCTACCTGCTGCCCGTTGTGAACGTCGTTCTCTTCTGGGTGGTGAACGGTTATCTCCTCGGCCGCGAATATTTCGAGCTTGTCGCGCTCCGCCATTTGCCGGAAGCGGAGGTCCAGGCGCTCAGGAAACGTCATCGCCCGCGCGTCTTCCTCGCCGGCGTTGCAGTGGCGCTGTTCACCACCGTGCCCATCCTCAATCTTCTCGCGCCGCTTTTCGGTACGGCGCTGATGGTTCACACCTACAAGAATCTCGCAGCGCGGAGACAGCCATGAGAAAACTGCTGATCGTCGCGCTGGCGCTCGGTCTCGCCGCTTGCGAAACGGCGCCCGGCAAGGGGATCGACGCCCGGGGCGGCGTCATGGCGTCGCTGGGCAAGGGCCCGCTGACGCCCGATGCGCTTGTCGGCGTCGCGCCCTCGGCGATTTCGGCCCGTCTCGGTGAGCCGGATTTCCGCCGAACCGAACCTCAGGCCGAGATCTGGCAATATGGCGGCGGCGATTGCAGCCTTTTCGTCTATTTCTACGAGGCGGAGAACGGCGTGCTCGGTTCGCGCCATGTCGACGCGCGAAAGAGCGAAGGCGGCGCGGCGAACAAGGAAGCCTGCCTCGCCGCCGTGCTCGCGCGGCGCAATGCGCCGATGTCCTGAGATCAGGCGACGACCGTCTTCGCCTTGAACCGGCAGAGATCGCTCACCGGGCAGGCCGGGCAGTCGGGCTTGCGCGCCTTGCAGACATAGCGGCCATGCAGGATCAGCCAGTGATGCGCGTGGTTCCGGTATTTCGGCGGCACGACCTTTTCGAGCTTCTCTTCTACCGCTAGGACATCCTTTCCCGGCGCGAGCCCTGTCCGGTTGGAGACGCGAAAGATATGGGTGTCGACCGCGATGGTCGGTTCGCCGAAGGCGACGTTCAGCACCACATTCGCGGTCTTGCGTCCGACGCCCGGAAGTTCCTGCAGTTCCTCGCGGGTGCGCGGCACCTCGCCGCCATGCTTCTCGATCAGCAGCCGCGACAGCGCGATCACGTTCTTCGCCTTGTTGCGATAGAGCCCGATCGTCTTGATGTGCTTCGTCAGCCCCGCTTCGCCGAGCTTCACCATCTTCTGAGGGCTATCGACCGTCTTGAAGAGGTCCTTCGTCGCCCGGTTGACGCCGACATCGGTTGCCTGCGCCGACAGCACCACAGCGACAAGCAGCGTGTAGACGTTGCTGTACTGGAGCTCCGTCTTCGGCTCCGGAAGCGCTTCCGAGAGGCGGCGGAAAAACTCCTCGATATCGGGTTTTTTCATCGGCGTGGGCATGGGCGGATGAGACTTTGCGCATAACCTGCCTGCGTCGCAAGGCCGTATTGCCGCCGCCCTGCCGCCGCCCTAGTCTTTTTGGCATGACCGCGCCCTCTCCGCCATCCGCGCCGCTTGAAGCCCCGCTGCATTTCAATGCGCTCATCACGCCGCACCGCTCGCTGCCCTTCAAGGGGTTTGCGATCCTGATCGGCGTGGTCGCGGTGGTGAACTTCACGGCGGGCGCCTATTTCATGGCGAAGGGCGCCTGGCCGGTTTTCGGCTTTTGCGGTCTCGAGGTGCTTGCCGTCTGGTGGGCGTTCCGCGCCAATTACCGCGCGGCCCGCGCGCATGAAACGGTGCAGCTCTCCGACGACGAGTTGCGCGTGCGCCGGGTCGATGCGAAGGGCCGCGCGGAAGCGGTCAGCCTTCAGCCCTATTGGGTGCGCGTTGCGCTGCGGGAGGCGCCGGACACCTCGACCCGTCTCCACCTCACCAGCCATGGCCGCGACGTCGAAGTCGCTTCCATGCTGTCGCCGCCGGAGCGCGCCGACTTCGCCCGCGCCCTCGAAAGCGCGCTGGCGAAACTGAGAACGGCACCCGCTGAAGCGACCTAGTGCGCCTCGCGCTCGATCAGCATCTTCTTTGAGAGAACCTTGCCGCTGTCGTCGAGCTCATAGACGATCGGCGCGCCGGTGGCGATGTTGAGCGCGATCACCTGCTCCTGATTGAGCTTGTCGAGCTGCATCACGAGTGCGCGGAGCGAGTTGCCATGCGCGGCGACGAGCACGCGTTCGCCCTTGAGGACGCGCGGCAGGATTTCCCTTTCGAAATAGGGAAGCACGCGTTCCGCCGTCATCTTGAGGCTTTCGCCGCCCGGCGGCGGCACGTCGTAGGAACGGCGCCAGATATGAACCTGTTCCTCGCCCCATTTCTGGCGCGCATCGTCCTTGTTGAGGCCGGAAAGGTCGCCATAGTCGCGCTCGTTCAGCGCCTCGTCCTTCACGATCTCGATGTCCGATTGCCCGAGTTCGGCGAGCATGATGCGGTTCGTTTCCTGCGCGCGCGACAGGTTGGAGGTATAGGCGACGTCGAACGCAAGCCCCGCCTGCTTCATCGTCTCGCCGGCTTCCTTCGCCTCGGCTTTCCCCTGCTCGGTCAGACCCGGATCGCGCCAGCCCGTGAAGAGGTTCTTTTCGTTCCATTCGCTCTGTCCGTGACGGACAAGCACAAGCAGGTTAGCCAAGTTTCGCTCCATTGATCCGCATAAAGATTATTTGATGCCGAGTACGTCGGCCATGCTGAAGAGGCCCGGTCCCTTGCCCTGCCCCCATGTCGCGGCCTTGAGGGCGCCGCGCGCGAAGATACCGCGATCCTCCGCGACATGGCGCAGCACGATCCGCTCATGCTCCGTGGCGAAGATGACATCGTGTTCGCCGACGACGGAGCCGCCGCGCAGGCTCGCAAAGCCGATGGCGCCCTTTGCGCGGGCGCCGGTCTGGCCGTCGCGTCCGCGCTCGGAATTTTCTCCGAGCGGGATATCGCGCCCCTCCGCCACCGCTTCGCCGAGAAGAAGGGCCGTGCCCGATGGCGCATCGACCTTGTGGCGGTGATGCATTTCCACGATCTCGACGTCCCAGTCGGGACCGAGCGCCCTGGCCGCCTGCCGTGCGAGTGCGGCGAGGAGGTTGACGCCGAGGCTCATGTTCCCGGCCTTGACGATGGTCGCGTGCCGGGCCGCGGCTTCGATGCGCGCCTCGTCCTCTTGCGTGAAGCCCGTCGTGCCGATGACGTGAACGATGCGCGCCTGCGCCGTCAGCGCGGCGAATTCGACAGTTGCCGCCGGCACGGAAAAGTCGATCAGCGCGTCGGCATCCTTGATGAGCGTGAGCGCATCGGCCGTTGCCTCGATGCCGAGGGGTTCGGCGAGCCCCGCCAGCGTGCCGAGATCGCTCCCCAGATGCGGCGAACCTTCAGCCTCGAGGCCGCCCGCCAGCGCGAGGCCGTCCGTTTCGGCGATGAGGCGGATGAGTGTCCGGCCCATGCGGCCGCCCGCTCCCGTCACGGCAATCTTCACGTCCTGGCCCATCTGCGTCCCGTTGCTCTGCCCCTGAAATTGGCGCACCGGGTATAGCAGCCACACCCGGACCCGTAAATCTGCCGGGAACCCCTTTGCCCGGAACCATGCTGCAGGTGCTGCGTTGCACTGGAAACCAAGGGAAATGACATCATGAAACGCTTCGAACAACGCTTCGAGCCGTGGGATCCCGTGCGCTTTGCTCTGCTGGGCGCTGCCTTCGGCATGGTCTACGGCTTCGCAATGGGCGCCGTTATGGGCATCTACACGCTCCAGACGGTCGACCTGCTGGTCTGGGGCGTCACGTCGACGGTTCTCTTCGGTGCAGCCGCCGCTGGCGGCATCGCGGTCCTTCGCAACCATCTCGCCGATCTTCTCACGAAACCGCGCGAGGAACGGCCCCGCAAGCGAGTTACTTTCGCCGCCGTCCTGCGGCCGCTCGGCCTCTAGCCCCGGAACACGAACCAGGCGCCGGCCGCGATCAGTGCGAAACCGATGGCAGTGTTCCATGTCGGGGTATGGCCGAGATAGACGGCGGAAAAGCCTGCGAAGACGATCAGCGTGATGACTTCCTGGATCGTTTTCAACTGCGCCGGCGAATAGACCTCGGAGCCGAAGCGGTTGGCCGGCACGGCGAGGCAGTATTCGAAGAAGGCGAGCCCCCAGCTGATCAGAATGACGATGAGGAGCGGCGTCGCCTTGTATTTGAGGTGCCAGTACCAGGCTGCCGTCATGAAGACGTTGGAGGCGACGAGCATCGCAACGGGAAAGACATAGGCGTTCATGGCGCGCATCCGGACATGAAAAAGGCCCCACCGGAATATCCGCGGGGCCTTTTCAGCTTATCCCGAAAACTCAGTTCTGGAAGCCATCCCAGAACTCCTTCACCTTGGCGAAGAAGCCCGCGCTTTCGGGACTGTTGCTCGAGTTCGACGCCTCCTCGAATTCCTTCAGCAGTTCCTTCTGCTTCTTGGTGAGGCTCACGGGCGTTTCGACGGTGATCTGGATATAGAGGTCGCCGGTCTCGCGGGAATTCACCACCGGCATGCCCTTGCCGCGCAGGCGGAACTGGCGACCGGTCTGCGCGCCTTCCGGCACTTTCACTTTCACCTTCTTGCCGCCCAGCGTCGGCACCTCGATCTCGCCGCCCATCGAGGCGGTGACCATCGAGATCGGCACGCGGCAGAAAAGGTCCGCGCCGTCGCGCTCGAACAACCGGTGCGGTTTTACCGAGAGGAAGATGTAGAGGTCGCCCGCCGGACCGCCGCGCATGCCGGCTTCGCCCTCGCCCGCGAGGCGAATACGCGTTCCGTCCTCGACGCCCGCAGGGATGTTGACCGAAAGCGTGCGTTCCTTCTCGACGCGCCCCGCGCCGTGACAGGCAGTGCACGGCTTGTCGATGGTCTGGCCGCGGCCGTGACAGGTCGGGCAGGTTCGCTCGATGGTGAAGAAGCCCTGCGCCGCGCGCACCTTGCCGTCGCCCTGGCAGGTCGGACAGGTGATCGGGCTGGAGCCGGGTGCCGCGCCCGATCCGTTGCACGTGTCGCAGGCAACGGAGCCCGGAACGCGAACCTGCGCCTTCTTGCCCTCGAAGGCTTCCTCGAGCGTGATCTCCATGTTGTAGCGCAGGTCGTGGCCGCGCATCTGGCCGCCGGCGCCGCGCCGTCTGCCGCCGCCGCGCCCGCCCATGAACTCGCCGAACAGGTCGTCGAAAATATCGGACATGGACGCGCCGCCGAAGCCGCCCTGCCCGCCGCGCTGGCCGAAGCCGCCCATTCCGCCCATGCCGCCATCGAAGGCGGCGTGGCCGAACTGGTCGTAGGCGGCGCGGCTCTGCTCGTCCTTCAGCGCGTCATAGGCTTCGTTGAGCTCCTTGAAGCGCTGCTCCGCATCCTTGTCGCCGGGATTCTGGTCGGGGTGATACTTCTTCGCGAGCGTGCGGTAGGCCTTTTTCAGCTCGTCCGCATTCGCGTTGCGGTTCACCCCGAGCACGTCATAGAAATCGCGCTTCGACATCGGGGATCACCTTGTACCTGGACGCACGGCAACGGACGCGCTTTCGCGCGCCCGTCCCGCATGGATGTTTGAACGGAAGGGCATCATGATGAGGCCCCGGATCAGGCGGACTTGTCCTGGTCTTTCTTGTCGTCGTCGACTTCCTCGAAGTCGGCATCGACGACATCCTCGCCGGACTGGCTGCTGTCCGTGCCGCTCGCGGCTTCGTTTTCGGCTTCCGCCTGGGCTGCCTTGTAGAGCGCCTCGCCCATCTTCATCGATGTCTGGGTGAGCGCTTCCGACTTCGCCTTGATCTCGGCGGCATCGGTGCCGTTGAGCGCGGTCTTGAGCGCTTCGAGCGCCGCCTCGACATCGGCCTTCACGGCCGGATCGAGCTTGTCGGCGTTTTCCGCCAGCGTCTTTTCCGTTCCGTTCGCAAGCGCTTCCGCGTGATTCCGCGTCTCGACTTCCTCGCGGCGTTTCTTGTCTTCTTCCGCGTGCGCTTCCGCGTCCTTCACCATCTTCTCGATGTCGGCTTCGGAGAGACCCCCCGAGGCTTCGATGCGGATGGTCTGTTCCTTGTTCGTCGCCTTGTCTTTCGCCGACACGTTGACGATGCCGTTCGCGTCGATGTCGAACGCGACTTCGACCTGCGGCACGCCGCGCGGCGCCGGCGGAATGCCGACAAGGTCGAACTGGCCGAGCAGCTTGTTGTCCGCCGCCATTTCGCGTTCGCCCTGGAAGACGCGGATCGTCACCGCCGACTGGTTGTCCTCGGCCGTCGAGAATGTCTGCGACTTCTTGGTCGGGATCGTCGTGTTGCGGTCGATGAGGCGCGTGAAGACGCCGCCCAGCGTTTCGATGCCGAGCGACAGCGGCGTCACGTCGAGCAGCAGCACGTCCTTGACGTCGCCCTGCAGCACGCCCGCCTGAATGGCCGCACCCATCGCGACGACTTCGTCCGGGTTCACGCTCATGTTCGGCTCTTTGCCGAAGAACTGCTTCACCGCATCGCGGATTTTCGGCATGCGCGACTGGCCGCCGACGAGCACGATCTCGTTGATCTGCCCGGCGGTGACGCCCGCATCCTTGAGCGCTGCCTTGCAGGGATCGATCGTCCGCTGAATGAGGTCTTCCACAAGCGCCTCGAGCTTCGAGCGCGTGATCTTCATGGTGAGATGCTTCGGCCCGGAAGCGTCCGCCGTGATGAAGGGCAGGTTCACTTCCGTCTGCGACGCGGAGGAAAGCTCGATCTTCGCCTTCTCGGCCGCTTCCTTCAGGCGCTGCAGCGCGAGCTTGTCGCTCCTCAGGTCGATGCCGTTCTCTTTCTTGAATTCGTCGGCCAGATAGCTGACGAGGCGCATGTCGAAGTCTTCGCCGCCGAGGAACGTGTCGCCGTTCGTCGACTTCACTTCGAAGACGCCGTCGCCGATCTCGAGGATCGAGACGTCGAACGTGCCGCCGCCAAGGTCGTAGACGGCGATGAGCTCGCCTTCCTTCTTGTCGAGACCATAGGCGAGCGCGGCAGCCGTCGGCTCGTTGATGATGCGGAGCACTTCAAGACCCGCGATCTTGCCGGCGTCTTTCGTCGCCTGGCGCTGCGCGTCGTTGAAATAGGCCGGAACCGTGATGACGGCCTTCTCGACCTTCTCGCCGAGATAGCTCTCGGCCGTTTCCTTCATCTTCTGCAGGATGAAGGCGGAAACCTGCGAGGGAGAATATTTCTCGCCCTGCGCTTCCACCCAGGCATCGCCATTGTCGGCGCGGATGATGTTGTAGGGCACCATCCCCTTGTCCTTCTGGGTGGTCGGATCTTCGTAGGAGCGGCCGATCAGGCGCTTGATCGCGAACAGCGTATTGGTGGGGTTGGTGACGGCCTGGCGCTTGGCGGACTGGCCGACGAGACGCTCGCCGTCCTGCGTGAAGGCCACCATCGAGGGCGTGGTGCGCATGCCTTCGGAATTCTCGATTACTTTGGAAGAGTTGCCTTCCATCACCGCGACACACGAATTCGTCGTGCCGAGGTCGATACCGATGACTTTAGCCATAGCTTTTTGGTCCTCTTTCACTTGCGGCTGGCCGGGCGGGCCTCATGGCACCCGCTGGGACGGCACGCGTTCCGCGCATCCGGCCCGACCGGCCCCCAAAGGGGATCCTTACCGGGATTTTCGCCCCGGTTCAGGGGTTGAAACGTTGCGCTGTATATAGGTTTGGGTTCTACGGCCCGCAAGCGTTGATGCGGCAATATGGCCACAGGACCGCGACTTTAAGGACTCAATCGCGCTCTGAATCGGCAAAGCCCGGGTTCCTTTTCGAAACCCGGGCTTGTCCTGGTCCGGCTTGTCGCCTCAGAGCGGGTTGTCGGGATAAACCGAGTTCCATTCGCAGGCCTGCGCCGTCCAGTTTTTCTCCCGGAGACTCGCCTGCAGGATTTCCGGCCCCGTCATGTCCTCGCGCAGATCGGCGGCTTCGTCCGCCGCGTCGTCATGGCCCGCCCGCGCCGCGAGGTTGAACCACATCAGCGCCAGCGGCTTGTTCTCGCGCTGCTCCGTCAGCAGTGCCGCCGCCTTGGCCGGCCCGTTGAGGCCGCGCACGAGGTCGCCCGAATAGATGCGCCCGAGTTCGTAGAAAGCGCGCGGCTCGTTCTGCTGCGCCGCCTTGCAGTACCATTCGGTTGCCTTCTGGTTGTTGAAGACGCCGGCCGACCCGGCGATGGTGCAGCAATGCGCATCGCCCATCTTCATCTGCGCCTCGACGTCGCCGGCCGCCGCCGCGTCCTCGTTCGCCATGATCTTGGCGTTGTCGCTCGCCCGCGTCACGCCCTGGATGGCGGCCGCCGCGCAGCCCGAAAGGCTTGCCGCGAGCACAAGCATGGTGAAAGCGGGCGCAAGGCGCCCTATCCTCTTTTTCATGATCTACCCCCATTTTTGCGCCGCATTCCGGCGCGGTACCGACCCGGTCGTTTTCCGCGATTAATATGACATTTTCTGTGCCAAAACACGAGTCCCCGCGTCTCTCTTCCTCGCTCGAAACCGGGTTCGAGGGGATCGTGCTCCATCCGGGATTTCTGGATGAAGCCGCCCAGTACGCGCTCGTCGCGGAGCTCGAGGCGGCCTTCGCGGCTTCGCCCCCCTACCGGCCGCATATGCCGAAGACCGGTCAACCCTGGTCGATCCGCCAGACGAATTTCGGCCCGCTCGGCTGGGTCTCGCGGCCGGATGGCTACGGCTATGCAGAGGTTAACGAGGCGACGGGCCGCTCCTGGCCGGCCATACCGGCGGCCCTACTTCGCCTTTGGGAGCAGGTTTCGGATTGCGAGGCCCCGCCCGAATGCTGCCTCGTCAATTTCTACGACGCGCCGAAATCCCGCATGGGCCTCCACCGCGACGAGGACGAAGAGGCGCTCGATGCCCCCGTCGTCTCGCTTTCGCTGGGCGATACCTGCGTCTTCCGCGTCGGCGGATTCGCCCGGCGCGACAAATCGAAAAGCTTCAGACTCGCCTCCGGCGACGTGCTGGTGATCGGCGGCGCCTCGCGCCTGCGCTATCACGGCGTCGACCGCGTGATCCGCGGCTCCTCGCAGCTCCTGCAAAGCGCCGGTTTGGGCGGCGGACGCATCAACCTGACGCTCCGCCGCGTCACGAAACCGCTCAGTAGGGACTGAACCCCGGCACCGGCGAGACGCCGAAGAGCCAGAGATGGGCGTAGAACAGCCCGCCGAACACGATGAGCGCGAGCAGGATTCGCCACCAGCCGAGTTCGCCGATCTTCAGTTGATTGCGGCCGGCGAAGATCGCCGCGAAAGGGAGATTCGAGGTCTTTGCCGCGAACCCCGTCCACGCCTCGCCCATCCGCTTCTTCTTCTTGTCGTCGATGGAAAAGGTGCCGAGTATGGCCAGCAGCGCAAACGTGCCGAAGAAGATGATCGAGGCGCGGTCGCCATTCGCCACGATGTGCCAGAGCGCCCAGATCGCCGCGCCCCAGAGGAAGGGATGCCGCGTGATCCGCAGCATGCCTTTCACGGTATCGGGCTTCTCGGCCAGCGCATCGGCGCCGACCGCGGTCGGGTTAGGCGTCGTGATGCCGACCACCGCGAAGAAGGTCGCGACGAGCATCACGAGCGGCGCGATGTGCAGCGTCCATATCGGCGGCACCCAGTAGAGATGGTTCGGCCCCGCCGTCGCTTCGTTGAAGCTCATCGCGAGCCAGCTGATGCCGCCGATCGAGGCGAGCGAAAAAACCACGAGCCAGGCTCGCTCGCCGATCGCGCCGACGATCCGGCCCCGAAGGCCCGAACCCGCCACCACCAGATGAATTCCGAGAAAGAATGCGGCCGCAGCCCACAAGCTCAGCATGGTCTCCTCCCTGATTTATAACACTGTTATACAACATGGAGGCACATGCGGCAAGCCGCAAGGGCAGGCGGAATCAGGCGGTGGTGTCGACCTTGCCGCCGTTCTGCGCCCCGTCCTCGTTCTTCGCGACGCCGACGCGGGCCGCGCGCAGCAGCCGGTCGCCGATCATGTAGCCTGCTTCCAGCACGTGGACGACGCTGCCGGTGGGGTGCTCGGTTCCCGGCACCTCGAACATCGCCTCGTGGAGATTGGGATCGAAACGCTCGCCGGGCTTCGGCGTGATTTCCTTGATGCCGTGCCGCTCGAACGTCGCGAGAAGCTGCCTTTCGGTCATTTCGACGCCTTCGGCCATTGCCTTCACGCCGTCGGCGGCGGCTTCGCGCTCCTCGGGCTTCAGCGTGGCGACGGCGCGGCGCAGATTGTCGGAAACTTCCAGCATGTCGCGCGCGAAGGACGAGACGGCATAGCGCGCATCGTCGGCGGCCTTGCGTTCGGCGCGCTTGCGGGTGTTTTCCATTTCCGCGGCGGCGCGCAGCAGCCGGTCCTTGAGGTCGGCATTCTCCGCTTCGAGCGCGGCAATATCGGGTCCAGCGGCGGCCGCATCCTCGGCCTCGCCCTGCGAGGCGGGCTCTTCGGCCAGCGATTCCGCGAGATTTTCCGCCGCTTCCGGCGTTTCGGTCGTCTTCTTCTCTTCGGTCATCTTCTTTCCGGGTCTTTACCGGTTGTCGGGAAGCAATATCGGGTTCCGATGTGCGCGCCGGGACCCGATATGTCAACCGGGCCGGAGGCCGCAGGGCAAAAAGGAAGCGCCCGTGCGGCTCAGTTGATGAGTCGCCCGACCAGCTTCGCCGTGTAGTCCACCATCGGGATGATCCGGGCATAATTGAGCCGCGTCGGGCCGATCACGCCGAGCACGCCGACCACGCGCTGCTGCGTGTCCATGTAGGGGCTCACCACCAGCGACGAGCCCGAGAGCGAAAAGAGCTTGTTCTCCGACCCGATGAAGATGCGCACCCCGTCGGCTTCTTCCGCCAGCCCGAGCAGCTGCACCAGGTCGCGCTTGTTCTCGAGATCGTCGAAGAGAAGCCGGATGCGTTCGAGGTCCTCGACCGCATGCACGTCCTCGAGGAGACGCGACCGGCCGCGCACGATCAGCGACTTCGCCAGCGGATCGTTCGAGGCCGCGCCTCCCGACCAGGTCGCGAGCCCCGCCTCGATCACCTTCGCGCTCAGCACGTTGAGCTCCGCCTTCTGCGATTCGAGTTCGCGCGCGATATAGGCTTTTGCCTCCTCGAGCGTGCGGCCGCGCAGCTGCGCGTTGAGATAGTTGGTGGCTTCGGCCAGCGCCGAAGGCGTCAGTCCTTTCGGCACGTCGATCACGCGGTTCTCGACCGCGCCGCCTTCCGTCACGATCACGACCAGGGCGCGGTTGGCGTCGATCGGCACGAACTCGACATGCTTCAGCGCCGCGTCATAGGTCGGCGCAACGACGAACCCTGCCGCGTGGCTGAGGCCAGAGAGCAATTTCGAGGCTTCGTCGAGCACGTCTTCGACGCTCTTGTGCGAGCCTGCCACCTGCCGCTCGATGGAGATGCGCTCCTCGTCGGTCAGGTCGCCGATTTCGAGAAGCCCGTCCACGAACATGCGAAGCCCGGCTTCCGTCGGCATGCGGCCCGCGCTCGTATGCGGCGAGAAGATGAGGCCAAGCGCCTCCAGATCCGACATCACGTTGCGGATCGAGGCGGCGGAAAGCGAGACGGGCATCTGGCGCGACAGGAAGCGCGATCCCACCGGTTCCCCGGTTTCAAGGTAGGTCTCGACAACGCGGCGCAGGATCTCGCGCGAGCGCTCGTTGAGATCCATCACGCCGACCATGCTTCGCTCTTGCCTCCGTCTATCGGTTAAGTACCTGAAACTGGGTAATAATTTAGTGCGCTTCCCGGCGGCTGCAAACCTGTTATCGGCGAAAAACGCCGGGCCCCGCAAACAGCCTACGCGAAACCGGGCTTCAGCGCGCCCTCCGTCCGCCCTCGCCTTTACCTTGCCCCCCCGGCAAGGGTACAAGGCCTCCGCACCAACGAGAAACGTTCAAGCCAGCACTGGATACAGGATATGCGCCCTTCCGGCCGTCAGCCGCACGAGATGCGGGCCGTCAGCTTCGAGCCCGGCATCGCCAAACACGCCGAAGGCTCCTGCCTCGTCCGCTTCGGCGATACCCATGTGCTCTGCACGGCGAGCCTCGAAGAGCGCGTGCCGCCGTGGCTGAAGGGCGGCGGGCAGGGCTGGGTCACCGCCGAATACGGCATGCTGCCGCGCTCGACCCATGACCGCATGCGCCGCGAGGCCTCGCAGGGCAAGCAGTCCGGCCGCACGCAGGAAATCCAGCGTCTTGTCGGCCGTTCGCTGCGCGCGGTGGTCGATCTGCGCGCGCTCGGCGAGCGCCAGATCAGCGTCGACTGCGACGTGTTGCAGGCCGATGGCGGCACGCGCACGGCCTCGATCACCGGCGGCTGGATCGCGCTTCACCAGTGCATCGAATGGATGCGCGCGCGGTCGATGATTTCCGCACCCGTTCTCAAGGATCATGTCGCGGCGATCTCCTGCGGCATCTACAAGGGCACGCCGGTTTCCGACCTCGACTATGTGGAGGATTCCGACGCCGACACGGATGCGAATTTCGTCATAACGGGGCAGGGCGGTATCTGCGAAATCCAGGGCACGGCCGAGCGCGATCCCTTTTCGGAAGAAGAGTTCCTCTCGCTCCTCAAGCTCGCCAAGGCGAGCGTCGCCGATCTCGTGAAGCTGCAGAAGGAAACCATCGCGAAATGACGCGGCCCTTCGAAGGTGGAAAACTTGTCGTCGCAAGCCACAATCCCGGCAAGGTCCGCGAGATTGCCGATCTGCTTGCGCCCTTCGGCATCGAGACGGTGTCGGCCGGCGATCTCGGCCTCGACGAGCCGGAGGAAACCGGCGAGACCTTCCGCGCGAACGCGGAACTGAAGGCGCTTGCCGCGGCGAAGGCCGCGAACCTCCCCGCGCTCGCCGACGACAGCGGCCTTTGCGTCACGGCACTCGGCGGGGCGCCCGGCATCTATTCGGCGCGCTGGGCGGGGCCGAACAAGGATTTCGCCTTCGCGATGGAAAAGCTCCGCCGCGGCATGCTCGAAGCCGGCCTCATCGATACGAGCGCCTGGTTCGTCTGCGGCCTCGCGCTCGCCTGGCCGGATGGCCATGTCGAATATTTCGAGGGCAGGGTGGATGGCGAACTCACCTGGCCGCCGCGTGGCGACAAGGGTTTCGGCTACGATCCCGTGTTCATTCCGCAAGGTTTCGAAACGACCTTCGGCGAAATGGAGCCGCAGGCGAAACACGACATGTCGCACCGCGCCCATGCCTTCCGGCAGCTGGTCGATGCCTGTTTCGCCAGATAGCGCAGCCATCGCCACGTCGCCGCAGACGGAAGGCGGCTTCGCCGTCTATGTCCACTGGCCGTTCTGCCAGTCGAAATGCCCTTACTGCGATTTCAATTCCCACGTCGCGGCGAATGTCGATCAGGCGCAATGGACGCGCGCGCTCCTTCGCGAACTCGATCACATGCGCGATCTTTCAGGTCCGCGCTCGGTGCGCTCCGTCTTCTTCGGCGGCGGCACCCCTTCGCTGATGCTGCCGGAAACGGTTGAAGCCGTGCTTTCGAAAATCGCCGCGCTGTGGGCGATGGAGGAGGGCGCCGAGATCACGCTCGAAGCGAATCCCACCAGCGTCGAGGCCGGGCGCTTTCGCGGATATCGCGCGGCGGGCGTCAACCGTCTCTCGCTCGGCGTGCAGTCGCTCGATGACGCGGAGTTGAAATTCCTCGGTCGCCTGCACACGGCGGAAGAGGCGCTCGCCGCCATCGCCCTCGCGCGCGACACTTTCCCGCGTCTCTCTTTCGATCTCATCTATGCGCGCCCCGGCCAGACGCGCGAGAAATGGGAGGCCGAGCTGCGCGCCGCGCTCGCCCACGCCGCCGATCATCTCTCGCTCTACCAGCTCACCATCGAGCCGGACACGGCCTTCGCGAAACTTTACGAGAAGGGCGCGTTCGCGCTGCCGGACGACGAAGACGCCGCCGAACTCTACGCGCTCACCGCCGGCATCTGCGCAGAAAAGGGATTATCCGCCTACGAAGTATCGAACTACGCCGCGCCCGGTGCGCAGTCCCGCCACAATCTCGTCTACTGGCGCTACGACGACTATGTGGGCGTCGGTCCGGGCGCGCATGGCCGCATCGGAACCGGCGCTTCGCGTCTTGCGACCCGCGCGCGCAGGACGCCGGGCGAATGGATTGCGGCGGTTGGGCGCGACGGCCATGGTCTCGAAGCGGTGGAGGAAATTTCACCGGCCGAGCAGGGCGACGAGATGATGCTGATGGGATTGCGCCTCGAGGAAGGCGTTTCTCTCGCGCGCCACGCGCGGCTCTCCGGAAACGATATCGCGCCCGCGCGCATCGAGGCGCTTGTTGCCGACGGTCTTCTCGTCCGCGAGGGCGACATCGTCCGGGCGAGTGCGGAGGGCCGCATGGTGCTCGACGCCGTGCTCGCACGGCTTCTCGCCTAGAAACGTCTCCTAGAACCCTTCGACATGGTCGGGCTGTGCTTCCGGTGCGGCCGCCTGGAAGGGCGGCAGCGCCTCGCAACGCGAGACGATGCGGTTGATCCGCGCATAGGGCGCAAGATCGATCTTGAAGCGCCGGTAGTTGAGATGCTGCGGCACGAGGAAGATGTCGGCGACGGTCGGCCGGTCGCCGAAACAGAACGGTGTCTCCGGCCGCGCCGCGAGGAGTTGCTCAAGCGCGCCGAACCCCTTTGCCGCCCAGTGCGCATACCATTGCGCGCGCTTCTTCTCGTCGATTTCCATCTCGCTTGCGAGATAACGATGCACGCCGGAATTGTTGAGCGCGTGCATTTCGGACGCGATGGCGGCGGCGAAGGCGCGCGCCTGCGCACGTGCTACCGGATCGGACGGGAAAAGCGAGGGATCGGGAAACACCTCTTCGAGATATTCGATGATCGCGGTCGATTGCGTGATCACCGCGCCGTCATGCTCGAGCGCGGGCACAAGGCCCTGCGGGTTGAGCTTGAGATAGGCTTCCGATTTCTGCTCGCCCGCCGGTCCGATATTCACCGACACATATTCGTAATCGAGATCCTTCAGCGCCAGCGCGATCCGCACCCGGTGCCCGGCCGAGTTGCGGAAGAAGTTGTGCAGACGCAGGACCATGCCGCGGCCTCAGAAAACGGGAGGCTGGAAGCTCGATGGCGCAGGATCGATCACGACGGCGCCGGTCGGCCGGATCTCGAGAATGGCAAGCCCCCGGTCCGTGCTGCCATCCGGGTTGAAGCGGAAAATGCCGTCGACGCCTGCAAACCCGTCTGCATTGGTCAGCGCTTCCTGCGTGAAGCGTTCGCCTTCCGGCAGTGTCGAGAGCGCGATGGCAAGGCTCACCGCGTCATAGCCGAGGCTTGCGATCCGCGGCGGCGTCTCGCCATAGGCGCGGCGGTAGCGAATGAGGAACTGGTCATGGCCTTCGGGCGGAGGCGCCGGAAACCACGCGCCATTGAGCGGCGGTTCGCGCGCGAGAGAAGGATCGTCCCAGAGCCCGGTGCCGAGGAACTTCACCTCGCGCGGATCGACGTCGTAATAGGGCAGCAGCGGCGCCAGCGACTTGAGCTCGCTCCCGCCTTCGGGCAGCAGCACCGCGTGGTAGTTGCCGTCGCCATAGGCGGCGGCGAGGCGCTGCGCGGGATCGTACATGCCTTCCGGGCTTGAAGGATAACCCGCGCTCGCGACCACTTCGCCCGCCCTCGCCGATACCGCCTGCTGGAAGGCGGCGCGCACGCGGTCGCCATAGGTGCCGTGAGGATAGAGAGCGGCGAAGCGCGTCATGCCCTGCAGCGTCGCATAGTCGACGATCCGCTCCACATCCTCATCGAGCGGGAAGGAAAGGAGATGCACGCCCTCGCCGCCGACCGAACTGTCGGACGAAAAGGCGACGACCGGCACGTTCACCTGCCGTGCGAGCGGTGCGACCGCCGACACTTCTTCGGCGAACAGGGGCCCGAGAATGAGATCCGCGCCGGCATCGAGCGCTTCCTTCGCGGCCGCGCGCGCGCCCGTCGCCGTGCCGCCCGTCGGCTCCGGCATCAGCAGGATGGTCGGCGTGTCGAACTCGAACAGCGCGAGCTGCGCCGCATTGTAGAGCGCATTCGAAAGCGTCCGCACATTGTCGCGCGGCGAATTGAACGGCAGCAGCAGCGCCACCCGGATGGGCCGCTCGCCGGCCATGTAGGCCGGCGTATAGAAGCGCGACGGGTCGCGCGTATAGCCGGTCGGCTGCGTCGCGGGCGGCGGCGTCACCTCCACTTTCGGTGGCGGTGTCACCTGCGGCGCCGGCGTCTTCTTGCCGCCCAGCGTATCGCAGGCCGAAAGCGTGAAGATCGCCGCGATGAGCAGGACCGTTTTCAGGGCCAGTGTCGGGCCGGAACGGGCGGAGAGAACGGTCTTGGTCACTGGATTTTCCCGAACAGATAACGCCAAGGCCTGCGCAAGCAGGGAGACGGCGAAGGTACTGTCCGGTATGCGCCAAGTAAACCGGCGTTGCCAAACGCGCCTGCCGGGGCCAAGGTCCGGGCATGAAAAAGGACCTTCCTTCGGCGCGGCTCGCCCCCGGCCTCTATGTCACGGCGACGCCGATCGGCAATGCCGCCGACATCACGGCCCGCGCGCTCGACGTGCTCGCCCGCGCCGATCTCGTCCTTTGCGAGGATACGCGGGTGACCTCGAAGCTCTTCGCCATTCACAATATTTCGGCGAAAACCGCGCCCTATCACGACCATAACGCGAGTGAAATGCGCCCCCGCATCCTGAAGCGGCTGGAAGCGGGCGAGGCCATCGCGCTCGTCTCCGATGCGGGCACGCCGCTCGTCTCCGATCCCGGGCTGAAACTGGTGCAGGAGGCGGTCGCCGCCGGCCATAACGTGACGGCGCTGCCTGGCGCCTCCTCCGTCCTCGCCGCGCTCACGCTGGCGGGCCTGCCGACGGACCGCTTCTTCTTTGCCGGTTTCCTGTCCTCGAAGCAGGAGGCGCGCCGCAAGGAACTCGCCGAACTCGCCGCCATCCCCTCGACCCTCGTCTTCCTCGAAAGCGCGAACCGGCTCGCCGCCGTCCTCGCCGACATGGCGGCCGCTCTGGGCGGGCGTCCGGCGGCGGTCGCGCGCGAACTCACCAAGAAATTCGAGGAAGTACGCCGGGGCCCCCTTGGTGACCTTGCCGCTCACTATGCGGAAGCGGGCGCTCCGAAAGGCGAAATCGTGATCGTTGCCGGTCCGCCGGAAAAGCGCGCCGCGCTTTGCGCCCACGAGGTCGATGCGATGATCGAGAACGCGCTTCAGCGCGCTTCGCTGAAGGACGCCGTCGCCGAAGTCGTGTCGATGACGGGCCTGCCCCGCCGCGACATCTATGCCCGCGCGCTCGAACTGTCGGGCGCGAAGTGAGAGGCGCGCACTAGCATGGGGCGCAGGGGCGACGCCGCAACGGGCCGCGCCGCCCATCGCCTCGGGCTCCGTGCCGAAACCCTCGCCGCACTTTTCCTCATTCTCAAGGGCTATCGCATTCTTGCCCGCCGCCTGAAGACGCCGGCCGGCGAGATCGACATGGTGGTGCGCCGCGGCCGTGCGCTCGCGATCGTCGAGGTCAAGGCGCGCGCCGCCGGCGCGGAAGAGGCGCTCCAGCCCCGCCAGCAGAAACGGCTGGAACGCGCGGCCGCGCATTTTCTCGGCCGCAACCCGGCATTGGCCGACCTCGATCTGCGCTTCGATGTCGTTCTCGTCGCGCCGCGCCGTCTGCCCCGGCACATGGCGGATGCCTGGCGGCCATAATCCTGCCGCATCGTCCCGGTCATTCTCCGCCCGGATGATTTCGCGGGCGAGGTATCGAGACATGAACAGGATTGCAGGTGTGGCCATCGTGGCGGCGCTCACGCTGGGCGGCTGCGTGCCGCTCGTTCTCGGCGCGGGCGGCGCGGCCGCCGTCGGCGCGTCGCAGGACAGGGGGCTCGAACAGGCGGTCGACGACAATGAAATCGCCTTCGAGATAAACCGCAAGCTCCTCGCGAAGAACCCGGACCTCTATTCCGGCGTTTCGACGCAGGTGCGAAAAGGCCGCGTGCTGCTGACGGGCTCCGTGCCGAAGCCGGAAGACCGCGTCACGCTCACGCGTCTCGTCTGGACCATCGGCGGCGTCAGGGAAGTCATCAACGAATTGAAGGTCGGCGGGAAGGGCGGCTTCTCGCAATCTGTGAGCGACACCACGATCTCGACCAAGCTGCGCACGCGCCTCACCGCCGACGGCGATGTCAGCGGCCGCAACTATTCGATCGAAACCGTAGAGGGCACCATCTATCTGATGGGCACCGCGCGCGACAAGGCGGAGCTCGACCGCGTCGTTGCCCATGCCCGCGACATCTCGGGTGTGCGCAATGTCGTCTCCTACGTCGAAGTGAAGAGCCCGGCGCAGTAGCCGGATTCGTCTCACATCGGCGCTTGCCGCGGCCGTCTTTTCCGCGCCAAGATGGCGGCATGGCCACAGGCGGAAATGAAATCGAGCGCGAGTTGCGCGCGGCGGGCGAAATGTCCGACGCCGATCTCGACATCGCGCATCTCGCCCTGATGCTCGCCGCCAGCGACCGCCTGGAAATCTCTCTCGCGCCCTATCGGACACATCTCGCTGACCTCGTCGAGGCCGCGCGCGAGACGACGTCGGACGACCTCCCGGCGCTTTCCTGCGGCGTCGCGGCCGGCATGCTGGCGGGCGTCATGGCGGGCCGCTTCCGCTATCTCGGCGACGCCGAAACCTACGACGATCCGAGAAACGCGAACCTCGCCCATGTCATCGACCGCCGCAAGGGATTGCCGGTGACGCTCGGCATTCTCTATCTCCATGTCGGCACGAAACTCGGGCTCGACATCACGGGGCTCAACTTCCCCGGCCATTTCGTGCTGCGCCTGCGCGGTCCCGACGAGGCGCTGGTGATCGATCCCTTCAATGGCGGCCAGCCGCTCACGCCCGCCGACCTCCTCGCGCTGCTGCGCGGTGTCGAGGGGCCGGATGCGCGCCTCACGCCCGAAGCCTGCGAGGCCGTCGGCACGCGCGACATCCTGCTCCGTCTCGAAAACAACATCCTGAGCCGCGCCATCCGGGGCGGCGAGTTCGCCCGCGCCCGCGAGGTGGTGACGCGCATGATCTGGATCGCGCCGCATCGCGCCGGGCTCCGCTTCGAGCTCGGCCGCCTCGAGGTCCATGCGGGGCACATGGGCGCGGCGGCGGATGCCTTCGCCACCTGCATGGACATCGCCTCCGATATCGGCGAAACGCGGATCGCCGGCATGGCGGAAGAGGCGCTGCGCCGCCTCAAGCCGAAGCTCAACTGAGCCGGCGTTTTCGGGCGCGCGATTTTTCGCTCGCAAAGCACGGCCTCTCCCCCCATCTTTGCCCGGAAACCGAGGGAAGAAACGGCCCGGCGCGGTCTCGCGCATTGCCGCCAGCACGAGAAGAAAAGCATGAGCCTTTCCGTCGCCATCCAGATGGACCCGATCCATCAGATCAACATCAACGCGGATTCGACCTTCGCGCTCGGCCTCGAGGCGCAGTCGCGCGGCCACAGGCTGTTCTACTACGAGCCGCATGACCTCTCGATGCGCGATGGCCGCGTCTACGCGCAGATGAGGTCGCTCACGCTCCGCCGCGAGACCGGCAATCATTCGACGCTTGGCAGCCGCGAGAAGGTCTTTCTGGAGGACGTCGACGTGGTGCTGATGCGCCAGGATCCGCCCTTCGACATGAGCTACATCACGGCGACGCATCTTCTCGAGACCGTGCACCCGAAGACGCTGGTCGTGAACGATCCCTCGGAGGTCCGCAACGCGCCGGAAAAGCTCTTCGCCGTGCGCTTCAAGGGCCTGCTGCCGCCGACGCTCATCAGCCGCGACCCGCAGGAGATACGCAATTTCCGCAAGGAATTCGGCGACATCATCGTGAAGCCGTTGTTCGGCAATGGCGGCGCGGGCGTCTTCCGCATCCGCGACGGCGACGAGAATCTCGGTTCGCTTCTCGAAATCTTCGGCCAGATGAACCGCGAGCCGGTGATCGTGCAGAAATACCTGCCCGAAGTCCGCCAGGGCGACAAGCGCATCATTCGGGTGGATGGAAAGCCCGTCGGCGCGATCAACCGCGTCCCCGCCGAAGGCGAGTCGCGCTCCAACATGCATGTCGGCGGCCGTCCGGAAAAATGGATGCTGACGAAGCGCGAAAGCGAGATCTGCGAGATCATCGGCCCGGAGCTCAAGGCGCGCGGGCTGATCTTCGTCGGCATCGACGTGATCGGCGACTATCTCACCGAGATCAACGTGACCTCGCCCACCGGCATCCAGGAGATCGACCGCTTCGACAACGTCAATCTCGCAGGCCAGGTCTGGGACGCGATCGAGGCGCGGCGGTAGCGCGCCTCGCGCCGCCGCTCACGCCGTCGATGATGCGGAAAGGATCAGTCTTCCTCGACCGTCCGCGTCGTGGTCTTCGTCTGCACGGTCTGCGGCTGTTCCTGGATGACGGTGCGTTCCGTCACCGTCTCCGTATCGCTGCCGCAGGCGGCGACGGCGGAAAGCATGCCGATGGCGGCGACAGGTGCGAGAACGCGGGCAATGCGGGTCATGTGATGGTCCCTCTCTTTTGTCCATGCCCAGCCCGCGGAGAGAACGAACGCTCCCGCACCCCGTTCCGGCAGCCGCAAACAAACCTCCTTGCGGCCGCATTTGCCGCAATTCTTTTCCCGTGCCGCTTGCCGCCACCCGAATTCCCGTTAGGCTTTTCCCGTAATCGCTGGTGGGGAGGAGAACGTCCATGCGCATGAACGCGACGAGATACGGCATCGCTGCCGTGGCGGTGCTGGTCGTCCTTGCGGCCCTGTGGACGCTTCGCCCCGCGAGCGAGCCGGAGCCGCCCGCGCCGACGCCCGAGGAAGTCGCCGCGCGCATCCATGAGAGCGTCATCACCATCGACACGCATGTCGACATTCCGAGCTTCTTCGGTTCGGAGAAATACGACCCGGCGCTCCGCAACACCTGGCCCGTGCAGGTCGACCTGCCGCGGATGCGCGACGGCGGTCTCGATGCCGTCTTCTTCATCGTCTATGTCTCGCAGACCGAGCGGAGCGCCTTCGGCTATGCGGAAGCGGCATCCGAAGCGCTCGCCAAATTCGCCGCCATCCGCCGCATGACGGATATTCAGTACAAGGATCAGATCGGCCTCGCGCTCACCGCCGCCGATGTCCGCCGCCTCCACGAGGAGAAGAAACGCATCGCGCTGATCGGCATCGAGAACGGCTATTCGATTGCGCGCGAACCCGCCCTGCTCGATTTCTACTACAATCTCGGCGCGCGCTATTTCGGCCTCGTTCACAATGGCCACAACGATCTCGCCGACAGCGCGCAGCCGCAGGAAAAGTTTGCCGACAAGGCGAATGACGAAGGCGGCGAGCATGAGGGTCTGAGTGCGCTCGGCCGCGCCGCCATCGCCCGCGCGAACGATCTCGGGATGATGGTCGACGTCTCGCATGCCTCCCGCGCGGCGACGCTCGCCGCCATCGAGGCGTCGCGCGCGCCCGTCATCGCCTCGCATTCGGCGGTCCTCGCGCTCCGCGACCACCCGCGCAACATTTCAGACGAGGAGATGAAGGCGCTGGCCGCGAAGGGCGGCACCGTCCAGATCGTCGCCTTCGACGAATATCTCCACGAGGTGCCGGACGAGAAAAAGAAGGCCCGCGCCGACCTCGCGGGCTCCCTCGGACTCACGAGCCTCGATGCCGTCTTCTCGGCCGACGAGGAAACGAAGAAGGAATATCTCGAAGGTGTCGCCCGCCTCGACGCGCAATGGCCCCGCGCTACCGTCGCGACGCTCGCCGACCATATCGACCATGCGGTGAAGCTCATCGGCATCGACCATGTCGGTATCGCCTCCGACTTCCAGGGCGGCGGCGGCATCGACGGCTGGAGCCATGCCGGCGAGACGCAGAACGCCACCATGGAGCTTCTCGATCGCGGTTATTCGGAAGAGGAGATCGCGAAGCTCTGGGGCGGCAACCTGCTCCGCGTCATGGAAGCGGCGGAAAAGGCGCGCGCGCCGCAATAGGCCGTACCCGTCTTCGATTGCGTCCCGTCCCGCCCTCGTGTATCCCTCTTGATAATCATTCGCAATAAGAGGCGGGCGTCATGGCCGAACCGGAAAATCTCAGGCTCGAAACCAACGGCGAAGCGCGCGGCCTCGCCGAAACGCTGCTGCGGACCTGCCGTTATGGCGCGCTGGCGTATCTCGAGCCGGGCACCGGCCAGCCCGTCGCTTCCCGCGTCGGCTGCGTGCCGGATATCGACGGCACGATCTGCTTTCCGGCCTCCGGCCTTTCCGCGCATACGAAGGCGCTGGCCGGGGACCCGCGCTGCTCGCTTCTCATCGGCGAGCCCGGCAAGGGCGATCCGCTCGCCCATCCCCGTCTCTCGCTCGTCGCCCGTGCCGTCCGCATCGAGACGGACGGCGCCACCGGTGCAGGGCTCCGCGGCCGCTATCTCGCGCGCCATCCGAAGTCCGGGATCTATCTCGATCTGCCGGACTTCTCCTTCTACCGGCTGGACTGCGAACGCGCCTTCCTGAACGGCGGCTTCGGCAAGGCTTTCGACCTCACCGCCGCCGACATGTTCCTCCCCCATGACGAACTGCTCGACGAACTCGCAAAGGTCGAGGAGGGTGTCGTCTCTCACATGAACGAGGATCACGGCGACGCCGTCGGTCTTTACGCGACGGTGCTCGCGAAGGCCGAGCCCGGTCCGTGGCGCATCGCCTCCATTGATCCGCGCGGCCTCGACCTGGCGGCCGGCGAGAAAGTCATCCGCGTGAACTTCGCCGCGCCGCTCACATCGGCCGCCGAAATCCGCCCCGTGCTGGTGCAGATGGCGAAAGAGGCCCGCGAGAAACTCGCGGGCTGAGGCGGCATCGGTTAGCCTTTCCGGATTCGTATCTGGAGAAGTTCATGAGATCTCGCATCCTGCTTGCGGCCGCTCTGGCGTCGCTCTGCCTGTCCGCACCGGCGCGGGCGGCAAGCTTCGATTGCGCAAAGGCATCCTCTCCGCGCGAGAACGCCGTCTGTTCGGACGAAAACCTCTCGAAGGCGGATGAGGAAATTGCGGTGCATTACACCTCTGCCCTGAAGCGCCTCTCTGTCGAAGGGGCGGACAGGTTGCGTGCGGGTCAGCGGTCATGGCTCGCCTTTCTCGACAAGGCCTGTCCTGCGGGCGGCACCGGGTGTCTCGTGCCCTGGTACGAAGAACGTGTCTCCTTTCTTCGCGATGCCGTGAAGGAGGGAGGCGGAAACACCTTTCTTGTATCGGACGCGTGGCGCTTCATCTCGCCCGCGAAACAGGGCGAGGAAGAAATTACCGGCACCAATGACATGCAGTACCGCCAGCAGCTGCATTTCGCCATCGATGCGCCGGAGAGCGAAGGCGAGCGCGCCTTCAACGCGGCAATCGAAGAGTGGGACGACGACCTCTGGACGGGTTTTGACGGTAAGACGCGCATGGATACGCGCATAGCGCTGAACGGCGCCACGGAGGAGCTGGTGAGCGCCGATCTGTTCGTCTGGCAGTTTCCGCTCGGCGCCGCGCATGGCTTTGGCGCGGCGGCCCATGTGAACTTCCGGCTCGATGAAGCGCGGCCGCTTCGTGCGAGCGATCTCTTCGCGCGCGAGGGCTGGAACGAAGCGCTTGCGAATGCGGTTCTGGCCGAACTGCGGGCGAACGAGGACCTGGTCTTCTTCGACGGCCTCGACGAAACCGTGCGCGAGATGGCCGCCAGACCCGAAAACTGGGTCCTCGCGGAACAGGGACTTGGCGTCAATTTCCCGGTCTACTCGATCGGCCCCTACGCCATGGGGGACCACACGATCGCGGTTCCCTGGGAGAAACTCGAGGCGTGGCTTGCAGGGCCCGTTCCGTTTGCCCGATAGGATGCGGGAGAAGAAAGGCGGCGCTGAGCCGCCCGCCCGCAACTGCCTTATTCCGGCCGGATCGATTTTTTGGCGGCATTTGATCGGGCACAACACTGCCGCCGCTAATCCCTGTTAGTCTGGCCAGGTAGCCGAAGTCTCGAACAGGAAAGGAATGACGATGAAACGGAGCAGCGTGATTTCTGCCGCCCTTCTCGGCATCGCTCTCATGGGCGGGTCTGCCGCCGCGCAGACAGGCGATACCGGCGGCATGATGATGGGTCGCGGCGGCATGATGGGCCCGGGAATGATGGGAGAAGGTTGGGGCTCCGGCATGATGGGCCCCGGGATGATGGGTGCGGGCTGGGGTTCCGGCATGATGGGTGGCGGCTGTGGCATGATGATGGGCGGCTGGGCCGGCGACGGCGAGGGCGATGTCGAGACCTATGCCGACGGGCGTGTCGCTTTTCTTGCCGCGGAACTTGACATCACGGAGGCGCAGCAGGGCGTGTGGAGCGACTACGCCGAAGCGCTGCGGTCCAATACGGGCGTCATGGCGTCGATGCACCGGACGATGCGTGAGGCCTTCGGACAGCGGGACGGAACGCCCGTCCGCCAGCTCGATCTCCACATCGAGATGATGAAATCCCGCCTCGCCGCGCTCGAAACCCTGAAGCCGGCGACGGAAGCGCTTTACGGCGCCTTGTCCGCGGAGCAGAAGCAGAAGGCAGATCGTCTCCTGCCGGTCATGGGCTGTATGTAGGCCCGCGGTTTCTTCGGGCGAGGAGAGCAGACGATGACCTACTATCATGCGCGAACCATCGAATGTGCGTTCGACGATGCCGTCGAGCGCGTGACCGCGGCCCTGGCCACACAGGGCTTTGGCATCCTCACGGATATCGACGTGGCCGCGACGATGAAGAAGAAGCTCGGCAAGGACATGGCTCCCTACCGCATTCTCGGAGCCTGCAATCCCGCCATGGCGGCCCGGGCGCTCGCGCTCGAGAGCAGGATCGGAACCATGCTCCCCTGCAACGTGATCCTGCGCGAGGTTGGCCCCTCCCGCGTCGAAGTTGCGGCGATCGACCCCGTTGCGTCGATGGGTGCGATCGGCAATCCGCAGCTCGCCGACGTCGCGCGAAGCGTGGCGGACATGCTGACCAAGGCCGTCGACGCGGTCTAGGCTCGCATGGGCCGCGTTTCCGTCGGGCTGCGTCCCTGCCCGCCTTCGAATAGCTTCGGTATCCCGGCAACGTTCTGGCGCTTGTTTGCCGGGAAGGGGACGCTCTTCGCTACCGGAGCCGGCGGTTATTCCGGCCGGCTGATCGGCGTGGACTGGGAGTTCTTCGCCGGCAGGTCCGCGGTCGATTCCGTGTCGGTCGAGCCCATCGGGCCGGGCGCTTCCTGCGACGGGCCGATGTCGTCGCCACTGCTGCAGCCGGCAAGAAGCGCACCGGCCATGATCAGCGACGCGGCGAGAGCGGGCATGTTCCGTTTCATGTTGTCTTGTCCTTCCTTGCGCCCCGGTTATGGAACGCAGACCTCCCCCGCAGGTTCCTCCCGGGCATTTGTTCTCACAATGTTCTTGTCCGCAGGAAAGAGCCGCGTTAACCTCTCTCCATAACAGAGGGGCTCCTCATGGTCGCGCATGTCGAGACACTGGCCTTTCAGGGCGTCGAGGCGCGTCCCGTCGATGTGCAGGTGCATATCGCGGGCGGGGTCGTCGGTTTCGCCGTGGTGGGTCTCGGCGACAAGGCGGTCGCCGAAAGCCGCGAGCGGGTCCGCGCCGCCCTGCAGGCGATAGGCCTCGGCCTCCCCGCCAAGCGCATCACGGTCAATCTCGCCCCCGCCGATCTCCCCAAGGAAGGCAGTCATTACGACCTGCCCATCGCGCTCGGACTGCTCGTTGCCATGGGCGTCCTGCCGCCGCAGGAGGTCGAGCGTTTCGTCGTCATCGGCGAGCTCTCGCTCGACGGCGCGATCAATCCGGTCGCGGGCGCGCTCCCGGCGGCGATTGCCGCCAATGCGCGGGGCAAGGGGCTCATCTGCCCGCATGAATGCGGGCCGGAGGCCGCCTGGGCCGGCATGGGCGCGGACAATCCGGGCGGCGTCCTCGCGCCGCGCTCCATCATTGCGCTGGTCAATCATTTCCGGGGCACCCAGGTCCTCTCCGAACCCGCCCCGATGAAGGCGGCGGAGGCAGGCCCGGTGCCGGATCTGCGCGACATCAAGGGCCAGGAAACCGCGAAGCGCGCGCTGGAAGTCGCCGCCGCCGGCGGCCACAACATGTTGATGGTCGGACCGCCGGGCTCCGGCAAGTCGATGCTCGCCGCCCGCCTCCCCGGCATCCTGCCGCCGCTTTCCCCGCGCGAGATGCTTGAAACCTCGATGGTCGCCTCGCTCGCGGGCGAACTCCTGAAGACCGGTGTCGGCCGCCGCCGTCCCTACCGCGCGCCGCATCATTCGGCCTCCATGCCCGCCCTTGTCGGCGGCGGCTTGCGCGTGAAGCCGGGCGAGGTCTCGCTCGCGCATCGCGGCGTTCTGTTCCTCGATGAATTGCCGGAGTTTCCCCGTCAGGTGCTGGACAGTCTGCGTCAGCCATTGGAAACCGGCGAAGCCGTCGTCGCCCGCGCCAATGCGCATGTCACCTTCCCCGCCCGCTTCCAGCTCGTCGCCGCCATGAACCCCTGCCGCTGCGGCCATGCGGGCGACGCCGCGCGCGCCTGTCCGCGCGTGCCGCGCTGTGTCTCCGACTATCAGGCGAAACTCTCCGGGCCGATGCTCGACCGCATCGACATCCATATCGAGGTGCCGCCCGTCGCCCATGCCGACCTCGCCCTGCCGCCGCCCGCCGAGGGCTCGGCGGAAGTCGCCGGCCGTGTCGCCGCCGCGAGGCTCATCCAGCAGGCCCGCTTCGACGAGCTTGCCGGTCCGGGCTCCATGCTTCTCAATGCCCATGTCGAGGGCGAACTGCTCGACCGCGTCGCCGCGCCGGACGATCCGGGCCGCCGCCTCCTCGCCGAAGCCGCCGAACGCATGGGCCTCACGGCGCGGGGCTATCACCGCGTGCTCCGCGTCGCCCGCACGCTGGCCGACCTCGAAGGCGGGGAGGGCGTCGGACGCATCCACATTGCCGAAGCGCTCGCCTACCGCGAGACCGTCGCTGGCCGCCTCGGCGCCGCGGCATGAAACCTTCCCGCCGCAACGGCGCGGATTCTCTCGCCATTATCGGCTGTTAACCATCCCTCCTAACCCTTTCTCAAGCACAAACCGGGCAGATTGTCGGGCGTCACCGTTCCCAGCCGAGAGCCCGCATGTCCCCGATTCCCGTCGAGCAGATGCCCCTGTTTCTCCTGGGCCTTGCCGCCGTGCTGCTGCTCGGGATCGAGGCCTGGCGCCGCGCCGCCGCGCGCGCCCGCGCGCACCGCGCCGAAATCGAAATCCTCGAAGCCCGCATCGAAACGCTCCGCGACGAGAAATGGCAACTCGCCGAGCGCGAGGAGCGCTACCGCGATCTCGTCCGCGCGCAGGGCGACCTCATCCTGCGCAAGGACCTGCAGGGCCGCCTCACCTATGTGAACGACGTCTTCTGCGACACGTTCGGCCGCGACCGCCCCGAGGTCATCGGCCATCCCTTCGTCCCCGAGCTTCCCGAAGGCCAGCGCCCGCGCATGCTGGCGAGCTTCGCCGGTCTCGCGATGCCGCCTTACCGTATCCGCTACGACGAGCGCACGCTGACCGCGCGGGGCGCCCGCTGGATCGCCTGGGAAGAATTCGCGATCCGCGACGACGACGGCAAGCTGATCGAGATCCAGGCCGTCGGCCGCGACGTCACCGACCGCAAGGAAACTGAAGAGCGCCTCGCCGAGGCGCTGCAGCAGGCGAAGGATGCGAACCGCGCCAAGTCGCTCTTCCTCGCCACCATGAGCCATGAAATCCGTACACCGATGAACGGCGTCATCGGCATGACGAAACTTCTCCTCGACACGAAGCTCAACCCGTCGCAGCGATCCTACGCGGAAGCCGTGCGCGCTTCCGGCGAAGCGCTGCTCAACATCATCAACGACATTCTCGACTATTCGAAGATCGAGGCCGGCAAGGTCACGCTCGACGAGGTTTCCTTCGATCCGCGTGCCGTGATCGAAAGCGTCGCCGAACTGCTCGCGCCGCGCGCCTTCGACAAGAACCTTGACGTCGTGACCGAGATTTCGCCTTCCGTCCCGCGCATGATCGTCGGCGACGAAGCGCGCATTCGCCAGATCCTGCTCAACCTTGCGGGCAACGCGATCAAGTTCACGGTCGAGGGCGGCGTCGCGCTGCGCCTCCTGCGGGCAGATGACGGGCCGGGCGGCCGCGCCGAACTCGTGCTCGAAGTCGAGGACACCGGCATCGGCATGGACGAACATGCGCGCGAGCACATCTTCGACGAATTCGCGCAGGCCGATCAGTCGCATGCGCGCCGCTACGAAGGCACCGGCCTCGGTCTCGCCATCACGAAGCGTCTCGCCATCGCGATGGGTGGCCGCGTCGAGGTCGAGAGCGAGCAGGGCAGGGGCTCCGTCTTCCGCGTCTCGATGCCGCTTCGCCGCGCCATCGGCGAAAGCGATGCGCCCTTCCCCGCGCCGCTCTCCGGTCTGCGCGCGATCATTCTGAACGACCGTCCGCTGGTCGGCCGGGCGCTCGCCCGCGCGGCGGAAGCCGCCGGCGCCGAAACGCATCTCGTCTCGGGCCGCGAGGCACTCACCGCCGCGCTCCGCGCCGCGCCCGCGGACATCTTCATTTGCCCGCTCGACGGCGCGGAAGGCGAGGGCGCCGCGCTCGCCGCGCATGCCCGCGCGCTTTCTCCCGGTATCGGCACGCTGCTTCTCCTCCGTCCGCAGGACCGCGCCCGTCTCGACGAATTGACCGGCGGCGAGAACGCGCCCTTCGACGGCTATCTCGTCCGTCCCGTTCGCGCCGCCTCTCTCGTCGCACGCATGACGGCGTTGCGCGTGCGCGGCTGGATGCCGGGAGCGGGCGCGCCCGGAACGCGCGACTACGACGACGTGATGACCGAAACGGAGCCATCGCCGCCGCCCCTCGTCGCGATTTCCCCGCTCACGGTTCTCGTCGCCGAGGACAACGAGATCAACGCGCTCCTGACGCGCACGCTTCTCGAACATACCGGCCACGAAGTCCGCCTCGCGCGGAACGGCCTCGAAGCCGTTGCCGCCCTCGAGGCCGACACGGGGGGCGAGATCGACCTCGTGCTCATGGACCTCCACATGCCGGGCATGGACGGTTTCGAGGCGACCGCTCGCATTCGCGGCTTCGAAACGCCGCACGCGCATGTCCCCGTGATCGCGCTCACCGCCAACGCGATGGCCGATGACCGCCAGGCCTGCCTCGACGCCGGCATGGATGACTATCTCTCGAAACCCGTCGCCGCCGAGGCGCTTTCCGAAACGCTGGCCCGCTGGGCCGGCCGCCGCTCTCCCCGTGGCGCTGCTCCCGCGGGCGCATCTGGCGAAAAGGCGAATCACGCTTAAAGTGGGCCGTCCCGATTGCCGGGATCAGGGGAGAAGCATCCAATGACGATCATGACGCGCGCCCGCGGCTGGGCGTCGAGCCTTGCGGTCTATCTCGAATACCGCACGATCATCATGCTGCTGCTCGGCTTTGCGGCGGGCCTGCCTTTCCTTCTCGTCTTCTCGACGCTGTCGGCATGGCTGCGCGACGCGGGCATCTCCCGCACCGATATCGGCCTCATGTCCTATGTCGGCCTCGCCTACACGATCAAGTTTCTCTGGGCGCCGGTGATCGATCATATCCGTGTGCCCCTGCTCGACCGGCTGCTCGGCAAGCGCCGCGCCTGGATGGTGCTGGCGCAGCTCGTTGCCGCCAGCGCGCTTGTCGGTCTCTCGCTTCAGGACCCCGTGCAATCCCTTATGCCGATCGTCATCTTCGCGCTCATCCTCGCCTTCGCTTCCGCCACGCAGGATATCGCCGTCGACGCCTGGCGCATCGAGGCCGCGCCCGATGATAAACAGGGCGCGATGGCGGCGAACTATCAACTCGGCTATCGCGTGGCGCTGATTGCGTCGGGCGCAGGCGCCCTTTTCATTGCCGAAGACGTCTCCTGGTCGGCTGCCTATTTCACGATGGCGTTGTTGATGGGTGTCGGCCTTGGCGCCGCGCTTCTCGCGCCCCGCGTCGCAGAAGCCGAAGCCCCCGCCATCGGCGAGGAAACGGTGGAGCGCTTCGTGCATCGCATGCATGCCGATGGGCGCATGGCGCGCATCACAGGGTGGGTCTACCGCGCCGTCGTCGCGCCCTTCATCGATTTCTTCGGTCGCTATGGCTGGTGGTCGCTTGCGCTCCTCGCGCTGATCGGGCTTTACCGCGTGCCCGACTTCGTGATGGGCGTCATGGCGAACCCGCTCTATATCGATCTCGGCTTCGAGCTTTCGACCATCGCCACTATCGTAAAGCTCTACGGCATCTGGATGACGATTGCGGGCGCTTTTGTCGGCGGCATCGTGGTGCTGCGGCTTGGCGTTCGTACCCCGCTGCTGCTCGGCGCCATCGCCGCCACCGGCACCAATCTGATTTTCGTCTGGCTGGTTTTCCGCGGCGCCGACCCCGCCGCGCTCGCCGTCACCATCTCCATCGAGAATTTTTCCGGCGGCTTCGCGGGCACCTGCCTCATCGCCTACATGTCGAGCCTCGTGAACCGCAATTTCGCGGCCACCCAATATGCGCTGTTCAGTTCGGCCTTCGCCCTGCCCGGCAAGCTGATCGGCGGCCAGTCCGGCGTCATTGTGGACGGCTTCTCGGCCTCTCCCGGCATCGTCGGCCCGATCATGGAAATGGCCCCCCACCTGACCGCGCAGACGGCGGGCTACGTCCCCTTCTTCATCTCGACGGCGCTGATGGGCGTTCCGGCGCTTGTGCTGATTCTGGTGGTGATCTTCTTCCAGCCGAAACCGGAGCCGATTCCCGCCCCCGCTCCGGCGGCCTGACCGCGCCGGAAAATATCTTTTTGAAATCAATATCTTGCGGACGACATTTTTCTGTCGCCATCTGCTGCGACAAGCTGTCCGGACCCATGCGTTTTCGCCGGGCCCCGCGTCTTGGCATTGCGCAGCGATAGTGAAAGGATAGGCAAAATGGCCGTTCGGAGCCTTGTCGGCAAAGAGGCAGGGGCGGCTCGGGGGGAGGGTGCGGTGCTGCTTGAGCAGCCGCCCCGGTTCCGGCGCGCCGAGTGTGGTGCAGAAACAGGTTCGGGTTCCGGCGTAATGACATCTGAAAAGACGGATCGGGACGGCAACGCGCTGGCTGCCGGAGTGGCGCGGCCTGTCAGCTATGGCCGCAAGGGGGCGCTCGAAGTGCGCCTTGCATGTTCCGCGAAGGAGATCGACGCCGCGCAGGCCGTCCGCTACCGCGTCTTCTACGAGGAAATGTCGGCGACGCCCGACGCCGAGACGCGCGCCCGCAAGCGCGACTTCGACCGCTTCGACGAGATCTGCGATCACCTGCTTGTGGTCGACCATTCCCTCGCGCCCGATGGCGATGAGGGCGAGGTGCCGCCGGAAGCCGTCGTCGGCTGCTACCGCCTGCTCCGCCAGGAAGTCGCCGAGCGCAATGGCGGCTTCTACACGGCAAGCGAATACGACATCGCGCCTCTTCTCGCGCGCCATGCCGATCTGAACTTTCTGGAGCTTGGCCGTTCCTGCGTGCTGAAGCCCTACCGCACCAAGCCGACGGTCGAGCTTCTGTGGCACGGCATCATGCATTACGTGACCGAACACGATCTCGACGTCATGTTCGGCTGCGCGAGCTTCGAGGGCACGGAGCCGGACCAGCTCGCCGCGCCGCTCTCCTATCTCCATCATCATCACGCCGCCCCCGAAGACTGGAAGGTCCGCGCGCTGCCCGAGCTCTATGTCGAGATGAACCGGATGGCCGAAGACGCGCTCGACCCGCGCGAGGCGCTCCGCGCACTGCCGCCCATGATCAAGGGCTATCTCCGCGCCGGCTGCTACATCGGCGAGGGCGCCGTCATCGACCGCCAGTTCGGCACCACCGACGTGCTGATCCTCTTCCCCGTCGCGCAGATTTCGGACCGCTACCTGTCGAAATTCGGCGCCAAGTTCGGCACGCCGGGCGGCAAGGGCTGAACGGCCTCAGCGATAGAGGTTGTAGGCCGCCAGCGCCGCCATGTTGACGAGGTCGGACACCGTCGCCGTCATCGGCACGATCTGCACCGGATGCTTGAGCCCGACGAGCAGCGGCCCGATCAGCGTCGAGCCGCCGAGCACGCGCAGCAGCTTCGTCGAGATCGACGCCGCATGGATCGCCGGCATCACCAGCACATTCGCCGTGTCGGTCAGGCGGCAGAACGGATAGAGCGCCATCGTCTCGCGGTTGAGCGCGACGTCGGCCGCCATCTCGCCCTCATATTCGAAGTCGACCTGCCGCGCGTCGAGGATGTTCACGGCATCGCGCACCGTCGAGGGGCGTTCATGCGTATGCGTGCCGAAGCTCGAATTGGCGAGCATCGCCACGCGCGGTTCGTAGCCGAGGCGCCGCGCGACTTCCGCCGCCTGCGTCGCGATGTCGGCAAGCTCTTCCGGCGTCGGCATTTCGTGCACGTTCGTGTCGGCGACGAGCACCGTGCGCCCGCCCGCGACGACAAGCGTCACGCCGATCGGCCTGCGATCGTCCACCGCGTCGATCACGCGCCTGACTTCCTCGAGCGCCACGGAATAGGTGCGCGTCACACCCGTCACCATCGCGTCCGCGTCGCCGCGTTCCACCATCACGGCGGAGAAGATGTTGCGGTCGTTGCTCACGAGCCGGTGGCAGTCGCGGTAGAGATAGCCGTTGCGCTGCTGCTTCTCGTACAGGAAGTCCGTGTATTCCGGCACCTTCTCCGAGCTGCGCGCATTGCGGATGTCGAGCCCGGTATTGGCGTCGAGACCGATCTGCGTCAGCGTCTCGCGGATCTGTTCTTCGCGGCCGACAAGGATCGGATGGCCGAGGCCCGCATCGCGGAACGCGAGCGCCGCGCGGATCACGCGTTCTTCCTCGCCCTCGGCGAAGACGACGCGCTTCGGGTCGCGCCGCACCTTGTCCATGATCACCTGCAGCGTGCCGGCGGTCGGGTTCAGCCGCGCCTGCAGCCGGTTCTTGTAGGCTTCCATGTCGACGATGGGCGAGCGCGCGACGCCCGTATCCATCGCCGCCTTCGCGACGGCGGGCGGGATCTCGCGGATCAGCCTCGGGTCGAACGGCACCGGGATGATGTATTGCGGGCCGAAGCGCGGCCGCTCGCCCTGGTACGCCGCGGCGACTTCGTCCGGCACGTCTTCGCGCGCGAGCCGCGCCAGCGCTTCCGCGCAGGCGATCTTCATCTCTTCGTTGATCGCGCTCGCGCGCACGTCGAGCGCGCCGCGGAAGATGTAGGGGAAGCCGAGAACATTGTTTACCTGGTTCGCATAGTCGCTGCGCCCCGTCGCCATGATGGCGTCGTCGCGCACCTGCGCCACCTCTTCCGGCGTGATCTCGGGGTCCGGGTTCGCCATCGCGAAGATGATCGGCTTCGGCGCCATCGAGGCGATCATCTTCGGCGTCAGCGCGCCCTTGACCGAAAGGCCGAGAACGACGTCGCAGCCCTCCATCGCCTCTTCCAGCGTCCGCCGGTCGGTCGTCACCGCATGGGCCGATTTCCACTGGTTCATGCCCTCGGTGCGGCCCTTGTAGATCACGCCCTTGGTGTCGCACAGGATCGCGTTCTCGTGCGGCAGGCCCATCGCCTTAACGAGTTCGAGGCAGGCGATGCCGGCCGAGCCCGCACCGTTCACCACCATCTTCACATCCTTGATGTCGCGGCCGGTGAGGTAGAACGCGTTGATGAGCCCCGCCGCGGTGATGATCGCGGTGCCGTGCTGGTCGTCGTGAAAGACCGGAATGTCCATCAGCTCGCGCAGCCGGCTTTCGATCACGAAGCAGTCGGGCGCGGAAATGTCTTCGAGATTGATGCCGCCGAAGGAGGGCCCCAGATAGCGCACCGAATTGACGAAGGCGTCGACATCCTTGGTGTCGATCTCGAGATCGATGGAATCGACATCGGCGAAGCGCTTGAACAGCACCGCCTTGCCTTCCATCACCGGCTTCGAGGCCAGCGCGCCGAGATCGCCGAGCCCGAGGATCGCCGTGCCGTTCGAGATCACGGCGACGAAATTGCCCTTGCTCGTATATTCATAGGCCGCGTCCGGGTTCTCCGCGATCGCGCGCACCGGCACCGCGACGCCCGGGCTGTAGGCGAGCGACAGGTCGTGCTGCGTCGCCATCGGCTTCGTCGCGTTGATTTCGAGCTTCCCGGGCTTGCCCTGGGAATGGAAGAGGAGCGCTTCCTCGTCGGTGAACTGGCGGCGCTTTTTGCTCATGTCTTTCTGGTCCGGCTTGGGTCGGCGGGCGAGGGCGGGTCAGACCGCGGTCTGGAGCCTTCCCCGGAGCCCGCTTTTTAGGCTGGCGTTCCGCCAATAACAAGCGAACTCCGTTGATTTTGCGTGAGTATGGCGAGCTTTCCGCCCGCCGCCCCCTTCCTGCGGACGGGATGCAGATGGGCCTTTGCCGCTTTCCGGCGGCCCCGGTTCTGATTAATCTCCCGCCCCATGTCCGAAAGCGCCGCCTCCACCTTCCAGCACGAGAATGCGCCCGCCGCCGCCCCTGCGGTCCCGGCGGAAGCGACCCCCATGATGGCGCAGTATCTGGAGATCAAGCGCCAGTGGCCGGAGGCGCTTCTCTTCTACCGGATGGGCGACTTCTACGAGCTCTTCTTCGAGGACGCGGTTCATGCCGCCGAAGCCCTCGACATCGCGCTGACGAAGCGCGGCAAGCATCTGGGTGAGGACATCCCGATGTGCGGCGTCCCCGTCCATTCCCACGAGGCCTATCTCGAGCGCCTGATCCGCAAGGGCTTCAAGGTCGCCGTCTGCGAACAGGTGGAAGACCCGGCGGAGGCGAAGAAGCGGGGGAGCAAATCCGTCGTCGCCCGCGCCGTGCAGCGGCTCGTCACGCCGGGCACCTTGACCGAGGACACGCTCCTCGACGCCCGCGCCCATAATTACCTTGCCTCCCTGGCAAGGGTTGGCGCGGAAGCCGAACTCGGCCTCGCCTGGGCCGATGTCTCGACCGGCGAGCTCGCCGTGACGAGCCTCTCCCCCGCCGCGCTCGGCGCGGAGCTCGCGCGACTCTCGCCCGGCGAACTTCTGGTCTCGGAAGGATTCGCGCCCAACGAACACAGCGACGAAGCCATGGCGCAGGCCGGCGCGACGCTGACCGCGCTGCCCCCCGCCCGTTTCGACAGCGGCAATGCCGAGCGCCGTCTCAAGTCCCATTTTGCCGTCTCGGCACTGGATGGTTTCGGCGCCTTCTCCCGCGCCGAACTCGGCGCCATGGGCGCGCTGCTCGACTATATCGAGCTGACCCAGGTCGGCCGCATGCCGGCCCTCATGGCGCCGCGCCGCGTCGCCAGCGCCGACACGATGGCGATCGACGCCGCCACCCGCGCGAACCTCGAACTCGTGAAGACGCTTCAGGGCGAGACGCAAGGCTCGCTGCTCGCGGTGATCGACCGCACCGTCACGGGCGCCGGCGCGCGCGAACTGGGCAGCCGCCTCGCCGCGCCATTGACCGATCCCGCCGCGATCAACCGCCGCCTCGACGCCGTCGAATGGTTTCACGACGCGCGCGATGTCCGGGCCGCTCTCCGCGCGGGGCTCAAGTCGGCGCCCGACATCGCCCGCGCCCTGTCGCGCCTCTCGCCCGGCCTTGGCGGCCCTCGCGCCCTCGCCGCCATCCCCGGCCGCCCCGCCCCCACGCATCGTCGCTGCGCGCTCCTCG
>CAJXOU010000015.1 GCA_913057645.1 uncultured Rhodobiaceae bacterium
GGGGGGGGGGGGGGGGGGTGAGCGGGGGGGGTGGGAGGGAAGGGGGGGGGGTGAGCGTGAGTCTGGACGGGAGGCGTGGATTTCGGGGGGGAGCAGTGCGACGTCGGTGGCGAAAGCGGGGGGGTGGAGGCGGTGGGGCGGGTGGGCGTTCTGGGGAGCGATGCCACGGACTACTGGCGCGAAGTCAGGCGGGCCGACGGCACCTCCGGTTGGGTCTTCCGGAACTATGTCGCCGGGGATAAGCCGGCGGCCTGCTCCTGAGCGGGGCGGGGATAAGTCGTCGCGCAGGCAGGGCTAGCGCCCTCGGGATATGCCCGGCGGGGATATCGCCGTCATTTGTGACGTTTTGATTGCATTCAGGTGACAGTGAATTCCGGCTCCGGAAAGAGGGCCGGATTCCGCGCTTTCGAATTGTGACGGTGGCGCGCCGTTTCTATTCCACGACGTCGTCGAACCGGCCCTTTGCGGGGTCGTAGATCGACAGGATTCCGCTGCCGATGCCGTAGAACCAGCCATGCAGCCGCAGCTTTCCGGCCTTTTCCGGCTCCGCGATGAAGGGAAACGTTCTCAGACGCTCGAGCGAGGCGACGACGGCCTCCTGTTCGAGCAGGCGCAGCGCCCTGGAACGCTCCAGATTCTCATTCTTTTCAAGGACTTGGCGCGCAATGGGCTCCGCCAGCGAGATCCAGCTCGGAATGAAGTCGCCCGACGCGGGCTTGCCGCAGCAGCCGTCGTAGAGCGCCTCGATGCCGCCGCAGGCGGCATGCCCCATCACGATAATGTCCTTTATTTCCAATGCCTTGACGCCGAATTCCAGCGCCGCGCTGGTGCCGTGATAATGGCTGTCCGGCTCGTAGGGCGGCACCAGGTTCGCCACGTTCCGCACCACGAACAGCTCCCCCGGATCGGACTGGAACACCATTGCCGGGTCGGTGCGGCTGTCGCAGCACGCGATGATGAGCGCCTTGGGCTGCTGCCGCCGCGCCGCAAGTGCCTGATATCGTTCCTCATTCTGGCGATAGGTTCCGGCGCGGAAGGCGCGGTATCCGTCGATCAGGCTCTCGGTCGTGGTCATGGCGGCTCCGTGGAAATGCTGGTTTCTGGAAGCCTACATACACAAGCGCCGCCCATCGCGAAAGCCGCCGCGATCCGCACTTTCCTGCCTGTTTTGCAATCACTTGCACAATACTTGATCGTCGGTAACCATTCTGCGGTTTCCGGACGCCTTGATGCGCCGTTGCACTGGCAAAGGCCCGAAATCTGCATAGAGTCCGGGCTTAAAGGGCGCGCGAAGGGGCCGCGCTGAACCAATTGATGGGGAACGACATGTCGCTTGCTGAACTCCTCGGGAATCTGTCCTTGGAGACACAGATAATCATCGCCGGGCTGGTGGTTCTGTTCGTGATCCTGGCGCTGCTGCACGCCTCCAACTTGCGTGACACGCGCGAGCGCGAAGCGGCTTATGCCGATCGCGAGATGAGGGCGCGTCTCGATCGGCTGATGCAGAAACTCGAAGGCAGGAACGTCGGTGCGAATGGGCGCATCGTCCCGGCGGTCAGCCGTCCGCGGCCGCTCAGCCGCACCGCCGACAAGCGGGTCCCCGCGGCGCGCTGTCCCGCGCCCGTCAGATCTCAGGGGGGCACGGCGGCAAGGCGCTGAGAAAGCGTCGAGAAGTCCATACGCCTGCGCCGATTTGGCGCTTGCAAATGGCGGGCAGGCGCATTAAATCACAATCGCAAACGGGGTTAGAAATCTAATCCCTTTGTTTTTATGTGATTTATCCCGAAGCGCCAAACGCTTCGGCAGGAAGGCAGCCATGGATCGTCTGGATCAGCTAGAAAGCCAGAGCATCTTCATCTTCCGCGAAGCATTCAACCGGATCGAGAATATCGCCATGCTGTGGTCGTTGGGCAAGGACTCCAACGTCATGATCTGGCTCGCCCGCAAGGCCTTTTTCGGCCATGTCCCGTTCCCGGTCATGCATGTCGACACGGAAAAGAAGTTCCCCGAAATGTACGAATTCCGGGACCGCTACGCCGCGGAGTGGAATCTGAACTTCATCCGCGAACTGTGCCCGCCGATCGAGGATATCGACGACACGCTGCCGCCGGCCGCGCGTTCCGCAGCCCGCAAGACGGCAGGCCTCAAGAAGGCCATCGAGAAGCACAAGTTCAATGCGCTCTTCGCCGGCATCCGCCGCGACGAAGAGGCGACCCGCGCCAAGGAGCGCGTCTTCAGTCCGCGCGGCGCCACCGGCCAGTGGGACTTCCGCGACCAGCCGCCCGAATTCTGGGACCAGTTCAAGACGGATTTCCCGCCCGGCACGCATATCCGCGTCCATCCGCTGCTGCACTGGACCGAGGTCGACATCTGGCTCTACACGCTGCGCGAGAGGATTCCGACCATCCCGCTCTATTTCGCCAAGGATGGAAAGCGCTATCGCTCGCTCGGCGACAAGGACATCACCAACCCGGTGGCAAGCACGGCGACGACCATCGAGGAAATCATCGAGGAACTCCGGACGACGAGAATCTCCGAACGTTCCGGCCGCGCCATGGACCACGAAGCGGAGGATGCCTTCGAGCGTCTCCGCGCCGACGGCTACCTCTAAGGAATTCCGATCATGCCCGAAGCCTCCGAAGCCAAGGTGAAGCTCGCCACCGTCAACGAGTCGCCCGCCTCCGCGCGCGACCTCCTGCGCATTGTCATCGTCGGTCACGTCGACCACGGTAAGTCGACCCTTGTTGGCCGCATGTTCCATGACACGGGCTCGCTCCCCGACGGCAAATATGAATCCATCAAGGCGATGTGCGAACGCCGCGGCGTGCCCTTCGAATGGGCGTTCCTCATGGACGCGCTGCAGGCCGAGCGCGATCAGGGCATCACCATCGACACGAGCCAGATCTGGTTCAAGACCGATGCGCGCGACTACACGATCATCGACGCGCCGGGCCACAAGGAATTCCTGAAGAACATGATCACCGGCGCCGCGCAGTCCGATGCGGCGCTTCTCATCATCGACGCGGCAGAAGGTGTACGCGAGCAGTCCCGCCGGCACGGCTACCTGCTGCATCTTCTCGGCATTCGCCAGGTCGCGGTTGCCGTCAACAAGATGGACCTGATCGGCTACGAACAGGATCAGTTCGATCTCATCGAGCAGGAATATCGTGACTATCTGACGTCCATCGGCGTCACACCGACCTTCGTCATCCCGGTCTCCGCGCGCGCAGGCGACAACATCGTCACGGAGTCGACGACGATGGCCTGGTACAAGGGGCCGACGGTCGTCAAGGCGCTGGACAGCTTCCTGCCGAAGGCGACGGCAAGCGATCGTCCGCTGCGTTTCCCGGTGCAGGATGTCTACAAGTTCGACCAGCGCCGTATTATCGCGGGGCGGATCGAGGAAGGCAGCTTTGCGGTCGGCGACGAACTCGTCTTCTCGCCATCGAACAAGAAGGCGCGCGTGAAGTCCATCGAGGCCTGGTCCACGATCCCCGGCAAGGAGCAGCCGACGGAGGCCTTTGCGGGCGAGTCTGTCGGTATCACGCTCGACGAACAGATCTTCGTCGAACGCGGTGAACTCGCAAGCCATGTCGAACATGCGCCCATCGAGACCGATGTTTTCCGCGCCCGCATCTTCTGGCTCGGTCACGAGTCGATGGTCAAGGGCAAGACCTACCGCATCAAGCTCGGCACCATGGAAGCGCCGGTGACGGTCCAGTCCATCGAGAGCATCATCGATACGAGCGACCTCTCGAACACCTCGTCTCATCAGGTGGAGCGAAACCAGGTCGCCGAGGTCGTGCTGCGCTCGCGCCGCATGCTCGCGCTCGATGAATTCGAAAAAGCACCGAAGAGCGGGCGCTTCGTTCTCATCGACAAATACGACATCGCCGGCGGTGGCATCATCTCGATGGAGGGCTACGCCAACCAGCGCGATCTCATCACGTCCCGCTCCACGAACATCACGCGCGTTGAACACGGCGTGACGACGGAAGCGCGTGCTTTCAAGAATGGCCATAAGGGTGGCGTCCTCTGGTTCACCGGGCTCTCGGGCGCCGGCAAGTCCACCGTCGCCGTCGCCCTCGAGAAGAAGCTCTTCGAGAAGGGATATAATGTCTTCGTGCTGGACGGGGATAACGTCCGGCACGGCCTCAACGCCAATCTGAGCTTTTCCCCGGAAGACCGTGCCGAAAACATCCGCCGCGTCGGCGAAGTGTCGGCTCTGTTTGCCCGCGCGGGCATGATCGCCATCACCTCCTTCATCTCGCCCTATCGCTCGGATCGCGATCGTGCGCGGGAGGCATCGAATGGCGGCGATTTCCACGAAATTTTCGTGAAGGCGGATGTAGCGACCTGCGAGGCGCGCGACCCGAAAGGCCTCTACAAGAAGGCAAGATCCGGCGAAATCAAGGATTTCACGGGCATTTCTGCCCCTTACGAGGAGCCGGACAACGCCGAGCTCACCATCGACACATCGGTGCTGTCCGTGGACGAGTCGGTCGAACAGCTCGTCAACTATGTGGAGATGAAGTTCAAGGTATAACCCTTCTGGTGAGTGATTCCGGATAGGGTGAGCCATGAGCGTTCTGGTCACGGGTGGTGCGGGATATATCGGCAGCCATGCCGTGATCGACCTCTTGCGCGCCGGCGAGAAGGTGGTCGTTGTCGACGACCTCTCGACGGGCTTCGACTGGGCGATTCAGGACGCGGCGGCGCTTCATACCGGCGATGTCGGCGATCCCGCCTTGATCGACCGCGTTATTGCCGAACACGACGTGGACGCAGTGATCCATTTCGCGGGCTCCATCGTCGTTCCCGAGTCCGTCGAAAATCCGCTCAAATACTATTCGAACAACACCGCCAAATCGCGCTCGCTCATCGAGCGGTGCGTTGCCAGCCGCGTGAAGCATTTCATCTTTTCCTCGACCGCTGCCGTCTACGGTATGCCGGAGGCGTCGCCCGTCAGCGAAGAAGCAGCGCTGCGTCCCATGTCGCCCTATGGCCGCTCCAAACTCATGACCGAATGGATGCTGCGCGATGTCGCGGAGGCACATCCGATGACCTTTGCGGCGCTTCGCTATTTCAACGTCGCGGGCGGCGATCCCGAAGGCCGCGTCGGCCAGTCCACCGCAAATGCCACCCATCTCATCAAGGCCGCTTGCCAGACGGCGCTCGGCCAGCGTCCCTTCATCGAGGTTTTCGGCGACGATTATCCGACGCCTGACGGCACGTGTATCCGCGATTACATCCATGTAAGCGATCTTGCTGCGGCGCATACCTCCGCGCTCGGCTATCTTCGCGGAGGAGGAGAAAGCCTTGTCGCGAACTGCGGTTACGGCCGTGGCTTTTCCGTTCGCGAGGTGCTTGGTGCCGTGGAGCGTGTCGCGGGTCGCGATTTCGAGGTGCGTCAGGCGCCGCGCCGTCCGGGTGACCCTGCTTCCGTCGTTGCGAACCCGGCCAGGATCAAGCAGACGCTGGGATGGGTGCCCGCCTATGACGATCTCGATACGATCGTCTCTCATGCGTTTGCCTGGGAGAAGCGCCTTGCCGAACGCAATCGGTGAGCCGATGTTCTCCCCAGGTCTCCGGGAATCGGGGCAACATAGCGAAATATAAAGTTATTTCCGCGTTAACCGGGGGCATTGCAGATTTGCGTCCTCAACCGCGTTGCATGGGAGACGAAGCGAGGCCATGACGTCGAAAGCCCTGACCACGATCATTCTGGCAGCGGGAAAAGGCACACGCATGAAGTCGCGTCTGCCGAAGGTCCTTCACCCGATCGCAGGTCGGCCGATGCTGGGTCATGTGCTGGCTGCCGCGGGCGCTCTTGAGGGCGGAGAAACCGTTCTCGTCGTCGGCCCGGGTATGGAAGCTGTATCGGACTATGCGCATACACTCCTGCCGGCCGCGAAAATCGCAATCCAGGAGCAGCAGCTCGGAACGGGTGACGCAGTGCGTTCGGCGTCGGCTCACGTTATCCATGATGACGGCGTCGTGCTTGTGACCTTCGGCGACGCACCGCTTGTCCGCCGCGAGACGCTCGTGGGAATGGTGGAACGGTGCCGCGACGAGAGCGACATCGTGATCCTTGGATTCGAAGCTGCGGATCCAACGGGCTATGGCCGTATTGTGACCGACGGCGACAAGGTCCTCCGCATCGTCGAGCACAAGGACGCGAGCGAACAGGAACGAGCGATCCGGCTTTGCTTCGGCGGACCGATGGCGGTGCGTGCCGGGCACCTGTCTTCGCTTCTCGCGAAGCTGACCAGCAACAACGCGCAGGGTGAATTCTATCTCACCGATTTTGTCGCGCACGGCCGTGCAGCCGGACTCGATTGCAGCGCCCTCATCTGCCCGGAAAGCGACATTCAGGGCGTAAACAGCCGTGCCGATCTTGCTGCCGCCGAGGCCTCCATGCAGAGCCGCCTTCGGGCCGATGCCATGACAGGTGGCGTCACCTTCCTCGATCCCGACACCGTTTATCTCAGTTTCGATACAAGTTTCGGTGAGGATGTGACGGTCGGTCAGAATGTCGTCTTCGCACCGGGATGCCGTATCGCGTCGGGCGCGACGATCAAGGCTTTTTCGCATCTCGAAGGAGCCGAGGTCGGCGAGGGTGCCGAGATCGGTCCTTTCGCTCGCATCCGCCCCGGGTCGTCCATCGGACGCAAGGCGAAGGTCGGAAATTTTGTCGAGACGAAGAAAGCGAAGATCGAGGATGGCGCGAAGATCAGCCACCTCTCCTATATCGGAGATGCGCGTGTCGGCGCCGGCGCGAATATCGGCGCTGGCACGATCACCTGCAACTATGACGGCTACAACAAGTTCTTCACCGATATCGGGGCTGGGGCCTTTGTCGGCTCGAACTCTTCTCTCGTCGCACCTGTGAAAATCGGCGATGGCGCCTATCTCGGTTCCGGCAGCGTCGTGACGAAGGATGTCGGCGCCGACGCGCTGGCCGTCGCGCGCGGCAAACAGATTGAGAAGCCCGGTTGGGCCGCGGCCTTCCGCGCGAAGAACGAAGGCATCAAGAAAGCATCATCGGGCGACTGAACATGTGCGGTATTGTCGGCATCATCGGAACGGAACCGGTCGCTCCCACGATCCTCGAAGCCCTGAAGCGGCTTGAATATCGAGGCTATGACAGCGCTGGCATCGCGACGTTATCAGGCGGTGAAATCGACCGGCGGCGAGCGGAAGGCAAGCTTGCCAATCTGGAGCGTCTGCTTGGGGACACGCCGCTCGAGGGGACCATCGGCATAGGCCATACGCGCTGGGCGACACATGGCGCGCCGACGGAACGCAATGCTCATCCGCACGCAACGGATCGCGTCGCGATCGTGCACAACGGCATCATCGAGAATTTTCGTGAACTTCGCGAAAGACTTGCGGCCGAAGGCGCAACCTTTGTCACCGAAACGGATAGTGAGGTGATCGCGCATCTCGTCACGCATCATCTCGACCGTGGAATGACGCCGCGCGAAGCGGCAGCGGCAGCGATAGCGGAACTCGAGGGCGCCTTTGCCCTGGGCATCATTTTCCGTGGCGATGAAGACCTCATGATCGGGGCGCGGCAAGGCAGCCCCCTCGCTGTCGGCTATGGCGACGAAGCGATGTATCTTGGGTCGGACGCCTTCGCGCTCGCTCCCATGACAAACCGCGTTACCTTTCTGGAGGAAGGCGACCGGGTTGAAATAACGCGAAAGACCGCCGTCATTCACGATGCCGAAGGCCGCATTGCGAAGCGTCCCATCAAGATCACGGATGTCTCAGCAGCGCTGGTCGACAAGGGCAATCACCGCCACTTCATGGCGAAGGAAATCTTCGAGCAGCCCGAGGTGATTGGCCACACGCTCTCCGAATATCTGGACCCTCTCGGCGACAAGCTGCGGGCGAGCGAGCTACCTTTCGACCTCGCAACCGTTCCGCGCATCACCATTGTCGCTTGCGGCACCGCCTATTACGCGGGGCTGGTCGCGAAATACTGGTTCGAAAAATATGCCCGTGTCTCGGTAGAGGTGGATATTGCCTCCGAATTCCGTTACCGCGAGGCAGCGCTGCTCGAGGGTGGGCTGGCGATCTTCGTTTCACAGTCCGGCGAAACCGCAGACACGCTTGCCGCACTCCATTATTGCCGGGCGCACGGGCAGAAAATCCTTTCTGTCGTCAACGTGACGGAATCCTCTATCGCGCGTGCCTCCGACGCGATCATGCCGACCTTTGCGGGCCCCGAGATCGGGGTTGCCTCGACCAAGGCGTTTACCTGCCAGCTTGCGACGCTGGCGGTTCTGGCTGTTCGCACAGGTCTCGCGCGCGGCACTGTTTCACCGGACGACGAGCGGCGCATCGTTCGCACGCTTATGGAAGTGCCGAGACACGTCGCGGAGGCACTCACCTTCGACCAGGAAATTCAGGCGCTGAGTGCGGAAATCGCAAAAGCGCGGGACGTGCTCTATCTTGGCCGCGGCCACAATTATCCGATTGCGCTCGAAGGCGCGCTGAAGCTCAAGGAAATCTCCTACATCCATGCCGAGGGCTACGCGGCTGGAGAACTGAAGCACGGCCCGATCGCACTTATCGACGAGGAGGTTCCGGTTGTCGTCATCGCGCCTGTCGATGCACTGTTTGAAAAGACAATCTCCAACATGCAGGAAGTGATCGCTCGCGGCGGTCATGTTGTGCTGATCGCAGACAGGGAAGGTATTGCACGGGCAGGCGAGGGGCTTTGGGCATCCATCGAGGTGCCGGCGGTCGATCCGCTGATTGCACCCATCATCAACGCAATTCCCGTTCAGCTTCTCGCCTATCATACCGCTGTATCGAAGGGCACGGATGTCGATCAGCCTCGCAACCTCGCGAAGTCGGTAACCGTGGAGTGATGCGATTCGTCGATTCTTGAAGACGCATCGATTCGCAGTTTCCTCCTAAGTATCTGTTTTTATTTTCCTTTCCCCGTGCGACCGAACGGCTCCTCTCTGCGTGGTAGATTGTCGGAAGATTTACCGCAGTCGCGTTTCGAGGAGGGCCGGTCGATGCGGCGTGCAATATGCGGGGCCTGATATCCGTATTCCAGCAAGCTGCTGCCGTTCTGATTATGGCGGTGCTCGTCGCGGGCACGTCGCCCCGCCTGCTGCACGCCGAGATGGCTGGAACGGAAGCCGAGGCCGCGGCCCTGATGAGAGCGGGTGCCGATGCCATCGAACGGGGGCATTACGACAAGGCCGCCGTCGATTTTTCGAATGCCCTGGATAGCGGCGGACTGACCCTGGAGGGCAGGGCGCTCGCCTGGCACCATCGCGGCATCGCTTTTCAGAAGATCGGCCAGCAGGATGCTGCCATCGCTGACTACACGCGCGCCATAGACAGCCGGGAATTGCCCGGCGCGGTGCTTTCGCGAGCCTATTACAATCGCGGTATCGCCTACGGCGATGTCGGAGACAACACGGCCGCAGAGCGGGATTATGCAAAGGTCGTAGATCTCGCGCCGGACTATGCTCCCGCCTATCACAACCTCGCGAATCTGGAGCGCCGCCGGGGGGGCCACGCCGAGGCGATCGATCACTATTCGTCGGCAATAAGCAACATGAACGGCCGTGAGCGGCGACTTCCTCTCTTCGGCCGGGCGCTTTCGAGCGAGCATATCGGCGACATTGAACAGGCGGTTGCCGATCTGAAGTTGGCGCTCTCCATCGATCCCGAGTTCGATCTGGCCGCGACGAAATTATCCGCGCTTGAACCGCGTCTCGCTGAGCAGAAGGCCGCATCCTTGCCGCCGGCAGAGAACGAACCGATCGAGACAGCCAAGGTGGTACCCGCAACTGTAGCCCCCTTTCAGACCGCGTCATCCGGCCACGAAGGCGGTCAACTCATCCGGATTTCGAGCATTGGCGGCTGGCGGACGACGGCCACGCGCTTTCCGCGTGAAGAGGAGGCGCCTGCGACCGTGGCGGATACCTCGACCGGACATGGCGACCTGATCACGGGTTCGCTGAGACCGACGGACGATATCCCCGCTTCGGACAAAAAACCGTTGAGGCTGACGAAGGCAGAGCCCGCTCCCGCGGCAAAAGCGGCGGCTGCCATCCCGGAAGCACGATACCGGGTGCAGCTTGGGGCCTTCCGGGAAGAACAGCTGGCTCAGCGGGCTTGGGAAGAGATATCTCGCGACGCCGTGCCTCTGGTCGGGCAATCCAGTCCTGCTATTCAAAAAGCCGATCTCGGCGAGCGTGGCATTTTCTATCGGCTGCAGGCAGGCGCTTTCGGGCAGATCGCCGAGGCGAAATCGGCTTGCCGGGCGCTTGAAAAACGCAAGATCGCCTGCTTCGTTGTCGAGGGCTGAATCCCGACGTCAGGCTGCGCCGCCGGCGGCTACCGACTTTGAAAGGGATGCTGCCTTCGGCAAGTGAATTTTCACGACGGTACCGAGCCCAACCTTGCTTGCGATGTGCAGCGTTCCGCCATGCGCTTCCGTGAGGCGCTTCACAATGGCAAGCCCGAGGCCCGCGCCCGCATTGTCGGTCGAGTAGGGGCTGAAACGGGTCCGGTAACTTCCTGCCTGCCGGAAGGGCTCGGTAACGGTCGCCAGCGCGTGTTTAGGAATACCGCATCCCGTATCGATGACCCGGAAGGCGATCCCGTCTCGTCCTTCCGGGGATATCTTGATACGAACGGCCGTGCCTTCTGCAGAACTCTTGATGGCGTTGTTCACAAGGTTCGTCAGAACCTGCAGCAGCCGGACCTCGTCGACCATTATCGTTGTGTCCTGCAGGTCATGCACGGCATCGAGCCTGACGAAACAGCGCGCTGCCTGGGGCCGCGTCAGCGTCAGGCAACGGTCGAGAATATCGGAGACGCTGACCGGCGCGCAGTTCAGTTCGAATGTGCCTTCATTTGTCCTCGAGATGTCGAGAATGTCCGAGATCAGTGCAAGCAAATGCTGACCGCTCGAGTGAATGTCATTGCCGTATTCGAGATATTTCGGGCTGCCGACGGGACCGAAGGCCTGAGTGCGAATGAGGTCTGAAAAGCCGATCACGGCATTGAGCGGTGTGCGGAGTTCATGGCTCATGACGGCGAGAAAGTCTGCCTTGGCCTTGTTAGCTGCCGTCGCTTCCTCGAGTGCGCGGACGACATGTTGCTGACTCTCTTCGAGATCGTGCGACCGCTGCAGCAATTCCGCGTTGAGCGTCTGCACGACTTCTGCCTGCGCATAAGCGCGCCGCAGCGACATCAGGATGAGAATCGTCACCACGAAAAGAATGACAAGAACCCAGGAGGAAGTACTTTGCAGGAAAGCGCGTCCAGGCGCAGGTGCGGACCAGAGGAGGTACCCGACAGGGGTGCCTGCGGCATTGTCGAGCGGCAGGTAGTCTGCGTTGCCGTTCGCCGGACCGGCTCCGATCCGGAGCTGGGCGAGGAGATAGGAGTCGCTTGTCTCGGTGAGCCATTCGTCGTCGAGCTGTCGCAGGAAGATCAGGATGCTGCGCCTGTAGCTGCCGATCTCGCCGGGTGGCGGCTCTTCCGGTGTCAGAACGGCTGCAGAAGCGATGAAATGGCGTCCATCAAGGACAATGAAGGCCGAACTCGCCTCGGGATGGTCCCATGAGGTCGCTCGCGCCTGTTCGGCGAGTGCCGCGAGTTCGGCAGGGACCGGGAAGAAGGTTGGGTCCGTCGAAGTCTCGCCGTCTATCATCGCATAGACAGGTTCGTTATTTGCGCCTAGCACCAGGGTACGGGACATGCCAAGGTTTTCTGCGGCATATTCGCCGACATTGTTGTCGGCCCAGCGCATATCGAACTTCTTCGTAAGTGCTTCGACAGCGGCGTCCCAGAAACCGTAGTCTCCAGCAACGAAAGCGACATCCTCCACACTTTTCCGCAGCGCAGTTTCCGCGAGCTGATGAGTCTGGTCGCGCGCAAAGCGATCGAGTTCGCGTGCTCCAGCAGCGAGGAGAAGAAGGAGTCCGAGACCGAAAATGCTCAGCACCGCGGCAAGCGGCCAGACCGACTTGGGTCCGCTCGAAGGAACCGGTCCCGAGGTCGCACTCTCCCTGTTCGCCGTCGTCGGAGACGGGACAACCTCTGAAACGGACGGTTCGGAGCGGAGCGAATTAGGCACGATACTCACCGGACTACACCACTCTCCAAATAGCACCATGAGTCGTAATGATGCTGTTAACGGCGACATAGTCGGATCCGCACAAATCATTAAAGTAAAACGATGTTTTTACCTAAACTGACGCAGCGGGTGGGCCGCCTCCTCCGACCTCGAAAAGCGGCGGTTGTAGGCCGCCGCGCAAGGCCGATACACTCCCGCCAACAACAATGGACGGTTTGGGAAAGGAACACGTATGGCCCAGCAACCGGTGGGACTTACTGCCTATGGCGGATACATTCCGCGCCTGAGGCTTCAGCGGAAATCCGTGGTTCAGGCGAATGCCTGGGTGGCGCCCAACTTCCTCGGCAAGGGGAAGGGCGAGCGCTCCATGGCGAACTGGGACGAGGACGCGGTGACGATGGCCGTCGAGGCCGCCCGTGACCTGCTCGGGCCGGAAGACGACCGCAGTCATGTGGACGCACTTTTCTTCGGCTCCACGACCATGCCGTTCAAGGATCGCCTCAACAGCGGCATCGTCTCGGCAGCCTTGACGCTCGACGAGAATGTCCGCGCCGTGGACGTCGCCTCGACACAGCGCGCGGGCACGAGCGCGCTCCTGCAGGCGCTGTCGGCCGTGAAGGCCGGCGAGGCGAAACATGCCCTCGTCCTCGCCTCCGATCACCGCAAGACGAAGGCGGTGACCGCGCAGGAACTCGACTTTGGCGATGGCGCGGCGGCCCTTTCCGTGGGTACGGAGAATGTGATCGCGACCTATCTCGGCGGCGCGAGCCTCACGGTCGATTTCGTGGACCATTTCCGTGGCGATACGGAAGAGTTCGACTACAACTGGGAAGAGCGCTGGATCCGCGATGAAGGCTTCGCGAAAATCATTCCTCGTGCGGTCAAGGCAGCACTTGAGAATTCCGGTGTAAGTGCCGAAGAAATCAGACACTTCGTCCTTCCGTGCAGTTTCGGCATGAAGTTCGTGCAGCAACTTGCGAAACGCTCGGGCATCGACCCGGATGCGGCGCGGGATACACTTGCCGCCAATTGCGGTGAGACCGGCGCAGCCCATTCGCTCGTCATGCTCATTCACACGCTCCAGACGGAAGCGAAGCCCGGCGACAAGGTGCTCGCCCTTCAGTTCGGCGGTGGCTGCGACGCGCTCGTCTTCGAGGTAACGGACAAACTCGCAAGCCAGGCGGGCAAGCGCGGCATCGTGGGTTCGCTCAAGGATCGGATGGAGGAGACGAACTACATGAAGTTCCTCACCTTCAACGGTCTGATCGAGTGGGAAAAGGGCATGCGGGCCGAACAGGACAAGAAGACCGCGCTCACCACGCTCTACCGCAACGAGGACATGCTGATGGGTCTTGTGGGCGGCCGCTGCAGGGAAACGGGCGTCGTCCAGTTCCCGCGCTCGCGGATTTCGGTCAACCCGAACAACCACACGGTCGACACGCAGGAGCCCTACAAGTTCGCCGAGAAGAAGGCGAAGATCCTCTCATGGTCGGCCGATTTCCTTTCCTTCAGCATGAACCCGCCGAACCATTACGGCATGGTGGTGTTCGACGAAGGCGGCCGGATCATGATGGACTTCACGGATGTGGAGACGGGTACGGTCGACTCCGGCATGGAAGTGAAGCTCGTCTTCCGCATAAAGGAATTCGACGACAAGCGCGGTTTCCGCCGCTATTTCTGGAAGGCGGTTCCGATCGCTTCCAGCGCAGCAAAAACACAACCGGGCCAGGCGGCCGAATAGGGAGAAACGGACATGGCGGCAGGTATCAAGGACAAGGTCGCGATCCTCGGCATGGGGTGTTCCAAGTTCGGCGAACGCTGGGACGCCGGCCCCGAGGAGCTCATGGTCGAGGCCTATCTCGAGGCGATGCAGGACGCGGGCATCGAGCCCACACAGCTCGATGCAGCGTGGTTCTCCACACATATCGACGAAATCGGCACGGGCAAGGGCGGCACTCCGTTGTCGCTGGCGCTTCGCCTGCCGAACATCGCGGTGACGCGCGTGGAGAACTTCTGCGCCTCGGGCTCGGAAGCGCTACGCGGTGCGGTCTATGCGGTGGCCTCCGGCGCGGCCGACATCGCGCTTGCGGTCGGTGTCGAGAAGCTCAAGGACACGGGGTATGGCGGTCTCCCCGTCGGCAACATGGGCACGCTCAACCCGCAATGGTCACCCTCGGGCTCCGCTCCCGGCAACTTCGCACAGCTCGCCTCCGCATACCGGGCAAAGCACGGCGTGAACAAGGAAGACCTGAAGCGCGCCATTGCCCATGTCTCTGTGAAGAGCCATGCGAACGGCGCCAAGAACCCCAAGGCGCATCTGCGTAACGAAGTGACCGAGGAACAGGTCATGGCCGCGCCGATGATCGCGGAACCGCTCGGCCTGTTCGATTGCTGCGGCGTGTCGGACGGTGCGGCGGCGGCCATCGTTACGACGCCGGAAATCGCGAAGGCAATGGGCAAAAAGGACATCGTGACCGTCAAGGCGATGCAGCTTTCGGTCTCGAACGGTCTCGAAAGCCAGCACAACAGCTGGGACGGCAGCTACTTCCACACGGCCCGCATCGCCGCGAAGAAGGCCTACAAGGAAGCGGGCATCGACAATCCACGCGAGCAGGTCAGCATGATCGAGGTGCATGACTGCTTCTCGATCACCGAGCTCGTGACCATGGAAGACATCTTCATATCGCCCGAAGGGGGCGCAGTGAAGGACGTCATGGACGGCTTCTACGATGCCGACGGCAAGGTTCCCTGCCAGATCGACGGCGGACTCAAATGCTTCGGCCATCCGATCGGCGCGTCCGGCTTGCGCATGGCCTACGAGATGTATCTCCAGCTTCAGGGCCGCGCAGGCGAGCGCCAGCTTGCCAATCCAAAGATAGGCATGACCCACAATCTGGGGGGCGCGCCGTCCCAGAATGTCTGTTCCGTGACCATCGTCGGCGCCCACGGCGTCTGACGATGCGGGAAATAATGAAAGAGGCCGGGTTCGTCCCGGCCTTTTTTATGCCTTTGTTCTCCCTAACATCGCTCTTCCGAAGGCGGGCAACCGCCCGATTCCTGTCCTTTCCACCCCCTTCGGGGCCGGGGCCCGTCTCGCCAATTGCTCTTTAATTCGCCCGTATTCCTCTTTGGCTTCCTGCCGCTGACGGCGCTGCTGTGCTTTGTCATCCGGGCGAAGCTTGGCCGCGAGGCAAGCCTCGGTTTCCTCGTTCTGGCCTCGCTCTTCTTCTATGGCTGGTGGAACCCTGTTTACCTGCCACTGCTGATCGGCCTTGCCGTCTTCAATTTCGTGATGGCGCGCGCGATCATGACGGAGCGGCTGAAACCGCGGGGCGGTTGGGCGACCTACCTGACGGCTTTCGGCGTGACGGTCGACCTCGCCTCGCTCGCCTTCTTCAAATACACAGACTTCCTGATCGGAACGTCGAACGCCGTCCTGGATACCGGGTTCGAGTTGCAGCACATCGTACTGCCGCTTGCGATCTCCTTCTTCACCTTCCAGAAGATCGCCTATCTGGTGGACGCCCGGCGAGGGGAGGTCGAGCCGCACTCTTTCCTCGAATACTGCTTTTTCGTGATGTTCTTTCCGCAGCTCATCGCGGGGCCCATCGTCCATCACAAGGAAATCTTCTCGCAGACGAAGAAGGTCCGCGGTTTCGCCTTCGACCGGATGAACGTCGCCATCGGCCTCACGATCTTCTTTGCCGGTCTCTTCAAGAAGGTGGTGCTGGCCGACAACGTCGCGCTGGTCGCGACGCCCGTTTTCGCCGAAGCGGCGAACGGGGGCAGCATCGGCTTCTTCGAGGCATGGGAGGGGATGCTCGCCTATACCTTCCAGCTCTATTTCGACTTCTCCGGCTATTCCGACATGGCGATCGGTGCGGCGCGCATCTTCGGGATCAAGCTGCCGCTCAACTTCCATTCGCCCTATCAGGCGCTCAACATCACCGATTTCTGGCGCCGCTGGCACATGACGCTGTCGCGGTTCCTGCGCGACTATCTCTACATTTCGCTCGGCGGCAACCGGCGCGGCAAGGCACGTCGCTATCTCAATCTCTTCATCACCATGGCGTTGGGCGGGCTCTGGCACGGACCGGCCTGGACCTTCATGCTCTGGGGCGCGGCGCATGGCCTGATGCTGATCGTGAACCATGGCTGGAGCGCGCTGCCCATCCGCAGGATCAACACCTGGTGGTCGCGCGGCTTTGCCCGCGCACTCACTTTTCTCTGCGCGGCTCTTGCATGGGTGCTTTTCCGGGCCGCCGATCTCGATGCCGCTTCCGCCATCTATAGCGGCCTCGTCGCCGTGCCGGATATCGGCGATGGCGGCCGCCTAGTGGAAGACCTCGCCTGGCTCGCCTTCTGGATGGGCATCGTCTGGTTCTGGCCGAACACACAGCAATGGCTTGCGATGGTACGCCCTGCCTTCAACTACAAATGGGCGGACCGCAAAGCCGATCCGCTACTTTTGCCGGTCGACGGCACGAAGTTTCAACGTCTGGCACTCTGGCGTCCGAGCGGCAGGGTTGCGATTGCCGTTGGCTTGATGGCTGCTGCATCCTTCCTGAGTCTGCAGCGCGTCAGCGAATTCCTCTATTTCCAGTTCTGAATGCGCATCTACAGATGACCATGAACAGGCACATACCCGGCTACCTCGCGGCGATCGCGGCGACGATCATCGCTTGTATCGTTGCGGTCTTCGCGGCGAATGCCCTGGTCGATCCGATGTGGTATTTCGGCGGCAACAAGCTCGGCACGGTCAACTACGCCTTTAACGAGCGGCTCAGCAAGGTGAACCTCTTCGAGGCGAACGTAGACGAGTATGACTGCGTGATTTTCGGCGACAGCCGCGTGACGCTGCTGCCGCAGGACGAGATCAAGGGGTACCGCTGCTTCAACTTCGCCTTTTCGGCGGGAAAGGCGGAGGAGGCGGTCGCCTATGCGCGATATCTGCGCGCCAACGGGTTTAGCCCCGACCTCGTCATCATGGGTGTTCCCGGCGCCGCCTTCCGCGAGCGGATCGGTGGTACCAACATCCCCTCCTTCATCCGCGAAGAGACGGCGCCGAAATCCGCCTATCTCACCTATCTGTCCTTCGACACGCTGTCGATGTCCCACCAGACGCTTTTCGGGGAATCGCCACTCGACCGGGTTTACACCCTGAACTTCAAGTGTCGTGTCGCGCCGGGTGCGCCCGACTACGACCCTTCCGTTCCGATCCGGGACCTGATGGCAGGCCGCTTCACGGGCTCGTTCCGCGTGAAGTTCTATGACGAGCTGAGAGAGATATTTCCCGAAGCGGAACTCGTCGGTTACGTACCGCCGATCTCGGCCTGGGCCGTCGACGCTTATGCGAAATCCGGCTGGCTGGAGGATTATGTGAAAGCCCTTCATCTCGCATCGGAGAAGTTCGACCGTTTCATCGATTTTGGTGTGCCGTCATCGCTCACCATCGATACCGCGAACACTTATGACGGCACGCATTATTCCGAGCCGGCAAACAGCATCATCGCGGCGTCCCTGCTTGAGGAGATGCATCGCGACGCGCTTGATGTGAAGCGCGTGAGTGCGGAAGAGATGCTGGAGGTCTACCGGGAGAGGCTTGAGCGCTACAGGTCGGAGCTTGAAGCCGGGCTCGGGAATTAGGCGCAGGCGGGCAGACGCACCGCGCATTCGGTTGCGAGCGGGGCGATGACCACGAAAATCTGGTCCGTGCCGCTGCCCGATGCGGTAACCGGGAAGACCCCACGATAGACCTTGATGAAATCCTTGGCCTGGATCGGCAGGTTCGTAGCCGAGATGATGGGCCGGCCTTCTTCAAGCACCCGCGCGAATTCCTGACGGCGAATGGTTGCGCCTTCGGGGGTCAGATTATCGCCAAGCATTTTCCCCGTGTAGTCGATACCGAAAAGATCGGTACAGCCCGTTCCCGCGAGACGGTAGCGGAATTCTGTCGTCGAATGAAAACGCAGGACTTCCAGAACCATGAGCCATGGCAACACGCCCGCGATTTCGGCCGGATTGATACGGCTGCGAGGCGGAATGACGGTATCATGGGCATGCAGCATCCAATAGGCCCCGAAGGCCCGGACGGGATGCCGCTCGGAAATGGCATCGATTTCGATTTCGCTGTAACCCACGGCGCGGTCCGGTAGGGCTGTTGATACTCCTGACCGGAAGTTTTGCTCGAAATCACTTACCAAAGCGTGACCGAACGGAGGCGAAAAATGCCGTTCCCTGGTGTGAGACACGTTGAAAAACGGTCTGGAAACGGGATGAAGTCTTCAGCGCTTGTTGATGTCCTCGCCGCCATCGAGGAATGCCTGCATTGCATCGACAGCATCGTCATCGCAAGAGATCAATACACTGAAACGTCCGCGCGCATGCCCACACGCGTCGTCGAGCGACTTGTCCACGCTCCGTTTGACGAGAGCTTTCGCCTCGGCGATCCCGGCCGCGGGCATCGCTGCAAGCTCTGCGGCGATCTCCCTGGCGCGCTCGAGTGCCGGACCTGTCGTCACCTCGTGAACCATGCCGAGTTCCTTTGCCTCATTTGGCCCCACGGTTCGTCCGCGCAGGATCAGCTCAAGCGCTCTTGCTTCACCGATCAGACGGGGCAGGCGTTCCGTTCCGCCCGCGCCCGGGAAGATCCCGATATTCGTTTCGGGCAGGCCTAATCGGTAGTCACTCTTTTCTGCAATCCGGATGTCGCAACAGAGCGCAAATTCGAACCCGCCGCCTTGAGCAAAACCGTTGATGGCCGCGATGGTCGGCTTCGACATACGGTCAACCTTGTCGAACACCGCTGAAATCGCGTTCCCGCGCTCGCCTGCCGCCATCATCTGCTCTTCCGTGCTACCGCTCTCCTTGATCTGAGCGGCAACAGCGACAATCTCGGCGACATCGTAGTGACGGATAAAGACACCTGGTACGCCGCCGGTAAATATCACCGCACGCACCGCTTCATCGTCTGCCAGGCGGTCGACGATCACACGAAGTTCCGCTACCTGCGCTGCGTTCATGTAGCCGCGCGGCGGGTTGTTGAAAGTCACGATGGCGATTGCGTCGGCGGTTTCGACGCTGACGAGATCGTTCATTTGCCTTGCCCGCTTTCTTCGAGCGCGCGCCGGTAGCCTGAATATTTGGGCTGGTCGATGGCGACCTTGGTAAGTGTCGTCTCCCAGAGGTGGTCCTTGAGGCCGGGCGTGTCGAGCGTCAGTTCGCCTTTTTCGATCCTGACGCAAAGCTCCCGGTTCAATTCCTCCATCGTCCCGTCCCTGGCGAGGAGAGCCCTGAGCCGCGCCAGCTCTCCAGCGGCGGCCTCCGGGCCGATCTCCATTTCGCGCTTTACGATGTCCAGCGCATTCGCCGCCACCCGGGCATGAAACGCGGCATGGCCCTGCAACTGCGGCATGGCGTGATTGCGAATGAACTCGGTTACGGCTTCCACGAGTTCGATGGCGGAAGGCTGATCCTGCATGGTGTCACTCCGTCCCTTTGAGCGGTGCGAGAAGGCGCATCAAATCGACCTCAGTCTCTGAAGAGCGTCGTCCGATCGTTGCCCGTTCGACCGATCGATCGCCCTGCAGGAAGGCCGATGCCATTCCCATGCACATGACGCCCCATTTGAGCGTACCGAGAACTTCCCAGAACTTGACGCGGGCCGGATCGACCTTGTCGCCACCTCCCGCTTCATAGCCCTCAAAGAGGTCTTCCCGGGTACCGAAACCACCGACCGGCATGTCGATATTGCCAAATCGCCAGGGGTTGATGCAGATCCAGGAGAGATCGGCCATTGGATCGCCGACATGTGCGATCTCCCAGTCCAGAACAGCGCGCAAACCGTCTGGGCCGATCATGAGATTACCGTTGCGGAAATCCCCATGCACCAGGGTCAGCTCCGCCGTGTCGGGCGGCGCATTGTCCCTCAGCCAGCGGAACGCCAGTTCGAACACGGGATGAGGGTAGTCGAGCTGCTTGTAGGTCTGGAAATACTGCTCGACCTCATCTTTGCCGGTGGCAACGCGCAGCTGCGGCAGCGTCGCCTTGTCGATCTTGTGGAGCCGCGCGATGACTTCCCCGCATTGCCGGGCAAGCTTCGGGCGTGCTTCCGCAAACTCCTCGTCGCGAAGAATCTTCCTGGCGAGCGTTTCACCGGGGATACGATCCATGACGAAACCTTGCCCGATGCCATCTTCCTCGGTCAGCACGTGCCGTACGGGCGGAACGGGTACGCCGGCCGCCCCGGCGAGCCTGATCAGTTCGGCCTCGGTTTCGAGGGCCACCGCCGTTCCCGACCGCCCGGTATCGCGTACACCGCCTGGTGCGCGCCTGAGAATGAGCGGCACGGCGCCGTCACTGGTCGTCGCATCGAAGGACCATATCTCCTGGCTCGCGCCGCCAGAAAGCCGTTTCAGCCCGGCGATTCCCGTCGCGCCGTCGATATGTTTGCGCGCCACCTCGGCGAGCGGCGCTGCGATCGGATTTGCCTCCGCACCCATTTCAGTGCCCCGCGCCGACCGGCCTGCCATCGACGATCTGGTCGAGATATTCCGAAAGGCCGTATCCCGTCATACCGTTGCAGCGATACTCGGTCATGCCTTCGGTAATGCGGGTGTTGAGCTCCTGACCATCTGCATCCTTGCGCCGGTTGCGAAGTGGGATCAGCGACATCACGCGACCCTCGACATCGTAAGCCTCGCCTGATTCCGTTTCGACATGCGCGCGCAGCGCGGTCTGGTACCAGTTCTCGTCCCAGTCGCTGTCGATCCGGCAGCTCTTGATGAGGTCATACTTGCCGTCCTTCAGCACCATGCCGCCCTGGCGCTGCTGGCCTTCGGCATTCGTCACAATGGAAATCATCATGCCGAAGTCGCGGCCGAAGTTCATCGGCAGCCACCGGTACCAGTGGATCGCCTGCCAATAGCGCGGGCCCCAGCTCTTGTCGCGAAGGCCGAAACCCTCGACCTCGAATGTCTCGTCGCCGATCTTGAAACGGCCCTTCGCGGCCATGTGCTGTTCGTAGTGCGCCTTGGCGAACGATTTCTCTGGATCGATGTCAAGCGCCGAGCCGTCTTCCTTCACCGTCTCTCCGCCAAACATCGGCGACACACCCTCATAGTCGAGTTCGACCTCGCAGGGTACGACCGGGTTCTCCTTGAAGGCGCGCGCCGGGTCCGACATGTCAAACGGTTGTGCGAGCACGACCACCTTGCCGGAATAGGTCAGCCGAAGTCGCTTGAAGGGTTCGATCACCTCGATCTTCATGCCGCCGGCATTCATCTCGTCGTTGTTTTCGATCTTGGGACGGCCATACATGAAAGCGACACGCCCATCGGGCAGATAGAGGCAGACCGACATTTCCGCCTGGCCCTCGTTCGGCCGGTTGCCGAGCCGGAACCAGCCGCCGGTCTTGCGCTCCGGGTCGAACATGTTGAAATACATGCTCTCGTTATAATTCGACGCCTTGTCAGGCGAGTGGGTGTATTCGTCTTCCGGCAGTAACCGGACCTTGAAGCCGGACGGAGCGTTCGCCATGCCGATTCTCCCTGGATCGATCGGGGTTCTGCGACCCCATTTTAATGTCTGATGGCCTCATGATGGAGCCGTCGAGCCTGACAGGGAAGCCCCGCAGTGCTATGAAGAAGCGGCACGCCCGAAGGCCAAGCGTGCCCCGGCGTCAATAGGACGCCACAATTGCGAGATGAGGCCTACGGCGGGCTGAATGAGCGATCCAGGCAGTGAAAATCCCGAAAAGGGCGGTTCCGAACCGCATTTGATTCTGCCGGCCAAACCGTCAGGGTTCATGACGAGAATTCGGAACTATTTCCTGACCGGCCTCGTCGTCGCGGCTCCGATCGGGCTGACCATATGGATCACGCGCTGGTTCATCGACCTGGTCGACACCTGGTTCACGCCCCTCATTCCGGAGCGTTACCAGCCGGACGTCTACCTGCCTTTCGACATTCCCGGTCTTGGCCTCATCATCGCTTTCGTGCTGCTCACGCTGCTCGGTGCGCTGACGGCTAATTTCTTCGGCCGCACGGTGCTGAATTTCGGCGAGCGGCTCGTCGCACGGATGCCGGTGGTACGCAGCATCTACGGCGCTCTGAAGCAGATTTTCGAGACGGTCATTTCGCAGTCGAACGCCTCTTTCCGCGAGGTTGGCCTGATCGAATATCCCCGCAAGGGCATCTACTGCATCGTTTTCATCACGACGCAGACCAAAGGAGAATTGGTGGACAAGACCGGGCATGAGCTCGTCAGCGTCTTCTTGCCGACGACGCCGAATCCGACCTCCGGTTTCCTGCTCTTCGTGCCCAAACAGGATGTTCAGGTACTCGACATGACGATCGAAGAGGGCGCGAAGCTCATCATTTCGGCGGGGCTTGTCGAGCCGTCTCGCAAGACGCTCGAAGAAATCCCCGACGCCGTTCCTCTCGGAAATCCTCCAACCGGATCATCCTGAGCGGAGATACCTTATCGCTTCGTCACGTTCGAAGAGATAGAGCAGAATTCGCAAAGCTTTTCCTCTTTCGCTTTCCAGTTCAGGATCGCGTTCGAGGATCATTCGCGCATCGTCATGAGCGGCGGCAAGAAGGTCTTTCTGTGTTTCGATGTCGGCGATACGAAACGTGGGTAGCCCGCTTTGCCTCGTCCCGAGCAACTCACCCGCGCCGCGCAGACGGAGATCTTCTTCCGCGATACGAAATCCGTCTTCCGTCTCGCGCATGATCTTGATCCTTGCCTCTGCAGTCTCTCCGAGCGGCGTCTGGTAGAGCAGGAGGCAACTCGACTTCCCGCTGCCCCGGCCTACGCGGCCACGTAGCTGGTGAAGCTGCGCGAGACCGAAGCGCTCTGCATGCTCGATGACCATGACGGTCGCGGATGGAACGTTGACCCCGACCTCGATTACCGTGGTCGCTACAAGTATCTTGATGTCCCCCGCTTCAAATTGTGCCATGACCGCGTCCTTCTCGGAGGCTTTCATGCGACCGTGAACCAGCCCAACGATCTCGCCGAACATGGATTGCAGGTGCTTGTGGCGCTCCTCGGCCGCCGCCGCATCCACCTCGTCGGATTCCTCGACCAGAGGGCAAACCCAGTAGATCTGGGCGCCGCGCGCCAATGCGCGTGGCAGACCGGTGAGGACTTCCTCCAGCCTGTCGAGAGGCAGTGCCCGTGTGTCGACAGGCAGGCGCCCCGGTGGCTTCTCGTCGAGTTTCGAGACTTCCATGTCACCGTAAGCTGTGAGAGTGAGCGTCCGGGGTATCGGTGTTGCTGTCATGACCAGAACGTCTGTTCCGGTGCCGCCTTTCGACGCCAGCATCAGGCGTTGGTGTACGCCGAAACGATGCTGTTCATCGACCACGGCGAGTGCAAGCGCGCGGAATGAAACCTCTTCCTGAAACAGCGCATGGGTACCGACGAGAATATCGACTTCGCCCGCTGCAGTGGCAGCGAGAGTTTCCTCTCGCTGTTTTCCCTTGTCGCGGCCGGTAAGCAAGGCGAGACGGACGCCAGCCGCATCGCACAACGGTTTCAGCCCCGCATGATGCTGGCGTGCGAGGATTTCGGTCGGCGCCATCATGGCAGCCTGAAACCCGGCTTCGACGGCCGAAAGCATCGCAAGCAGTGCGACCACTGTCTTTCCGCTACCGACATCTCCCTGCAGAAGACGCAACATCCGGTGCGTGCTCTTCATGTCCGCGTCGATTTCCGCAAGCGCACGCTTCTGTGCGCCCGTCAGCGCAAAGGGCAGGGCACCTTCAACCTTGCGCCGCAGGTGTCCGTCTCCGGAAACGGTTCGGCCCGGCAGGCGGCGCATGCGCAAACGCACGAGCCCGAGAGCAAGCTGGTTTGCCAGCAGCTCGTCGTAAGCCAATCGCGCGCGGGCGGGAGCGTCGGGGTCGAGATCGGCGGTGGATTGCGGTTCATGCGCGGAAATGAGTGACGGACGCCACCGCACCCATCCCCTGGCCTTCAACCAGGGAGCATCCTGCCATTCAGGCAATTCCGGCAAACCGGGCAGGGCGGAGCGTAGCGCCTTTTGAACGGCCTTGAGCGGCAGTCCTGCGGTCAGGGGATAGAGCGGCTCCAGAAGCGGCATCTGGTCGATCTCGGAAGCGTCCAGCATGTGATCGGGATGGGTCATCTGGGGGGCGCCTTGATAGAACTCGACCCGGCCCGATACGATCCGGCGGCCACCCTCTGGCAGCACCTTGTTCAGATAGTCCGCCCGGGCATTGAAGAAGATGATCTGCATTTCCCCGGTCTCGTCCGACACATGGACCCGGTAGGGCAGGCGCTTCGTGCGCGGCGGCACGTGCAGCCCGACGGTCACCTCCATCGTCGCGATCTCTCCGTCGCGGACCTCGGCGATTTTCGGGCGGCTGCGGCGGTCGACGAGCCCTGAAGGCAGGTGCCAGAGCAAGTCCACCACCTTGGGGCCGGCCAGCTTCTCCACCAGCCTCTCGAGACGCGGCCCGATGCCCGGCAGCGAGTGCACCGGTGCGAAGAGGGGGAAAAGGATTTCAGGCCGCATGGCCCGTGCTCCTGGCAAGGACGGGAATCATGCAGGCATTCTAATGACATGTAGGCGCTCACGGTCTATATCCCGCCATATGGCACGGGAGAAGAACATGGACGGCGAGGGTGGCTTGGAGCGCGATATTCGCCTTCGGAAACTCAAATTCCGGTCCTGGCACCGGGGGATCAAGGAAATGGACCTGATCCTCGGTCATTTTGCCGATAGTTCATTGGAATCCTTGAGCGATTCGGAACTCGACATGTATGAGGAGCTGATCGGCGTCGAGGATACCGCGCTTTACAACTGGCTCACCGGACGCGAAAACGTGCCCCCAGAGCATAATACGGCGATTTTCTCGCGGATCCGGACATTCAACCACATGAAGGGACCGCTCTGGCAGCAATAAGCCGGGGCCGCCATATCCTTGAAGAGTTTTTCGGAAGTTGTTTCGGCGCCGGGCCGCCTGACGCTGGGCGAGACACCAGAGGGTTTTGACGCTCTGGTCTTGGCGGATATGGCGCGCGGCGTTCGGGCAGACGGCGTTATTGCAGTTCACGTGGCGCGAGACGATGCGCGGATGGCATCGGTTTCCGAAGCACTTTCGTTTTTCTCGCCCGACTTGGAAATCGTCGTTCTTCCGGCATGGGATTGCCTACCCTATGACCGCGTTTCTCCCAATACGGATATCAGCGCGCGGCGCATGGCGGCACTCTCCCGTCTTGCTGCGCTCGGGGACACCTCGCCCGGCAAACCCTTTCTTCTGCTGACAACCGTCAATGCTGTTCTGCAGCGAGTGCCGCCGCGCGAGACCGTGGGGTCGTTGGCATGGTCGGCACGCGTCGGAAACCGGATCGACCTGGACAAGTTGACGGCCTATCTCGCATCGAATGGCTACAACAGGACCGGCACGGTTCGGGAGCCTGGCGAATTCGCGGTGCGTGGCGGCATCGTGGACATCTATCCGTCGGGTTTCGAGCTTCCCGTTCGCCTCGACATGTTTGGCGACACGCTCGACGCAATTCGCAGCTTCGATGCAGCGACGCAGAGAACCGTTGGTCAATTGAAAGGGCTCGACCTGGTTCCCGCCAGCGAGGTTCATCTGGACGATGAGGCGATCCGGCGCTTTCGCGCAGCCTACGTTGCGACGCTCGGGGCGGTGACCGGTGACGATCCGCTCTATGAGGCAGTGAGTGAAGGGCGCAAGCACGCCGGTATGGAACACTGGTTGCCGCTGTTCCACGAGAAGATGGAAACGATCTTCGACTATGCACCAGGAGCACTAGTCTCGCTGGATCCGCAAGCGGAAGAAGCCAGGGATGCTCGGCTCGAGCTTGTCGACGACTACTACGAAGCGCGTACAGAAGCACGAAAACAGGCTCACGACGCGAAACTTGCTGCCGATGTGCCGAGCTATAAGCCTCTGAAGCCGGACGCACTCTATCTGACAGCTTGGGAGTGGAGCGATCTGCTCTCCGGGCGGCGGGTAAGAGACCTGACACCGTTCAGTGTACCTGCGGGAACGGGCACCAACCTTGGAGGTCGGCAGGGGCGAAATTTTGCGCCCGAGCGAGCGCAGGAGAACCTCAATGTCTTCGAGGTCCTGGGGGGGCACATCGCGGGTCTGAGACGTGCCGGAAAGCGCATCGCCATCGCGAGCTGGAGTGAGGGCGCGCGGGATCGGCTGCAGCACGTTCTGGCGGATCACGGTATCGGAAATGTTCTCATCGCCGACAGCTGGGCCGATGTTAACAGCGTTAACAAGACTGCTGTTTCACTGATTGTTCTCGGTCTGGAGTCCGGCTTCGAGACGGATGAACTGGCTGTGATCGGCGAGCAGGATGTTCTGGGTGACCGGCTCATTCGCCAGCGGCGCAAGAAGCGCGCAGAGAACTTCCTGACGGAGGCTTCGAGCCTTGCGCCGGGCGATCTCGTCGTTCACGTCGATCATGGTATTGGCCGTTTCGAACGTTTGCAGACGATCGAAGTCATGGGGGCCCCCCATGATTGCTTGCTCCTCATCTATCAGGGTGGCGACAAGCTCTACCTGCCGGTCGAGAACATCGAACTTCTGTCGCGCTACGGCGCAGACGGTAGCGATGCGCAACTGGACAGACTTGGGGGAACGGGCTGGCAGGCGAGAAAGGCACGCCTCAAGGAACGCATACGGGAGATGGCGGCCGAACTTATCCGTATTGCCGCTGCGCGGGAGTTGAAGTCAGCTCCTGCGATGGAACCGACGCCGGGCGCCTATGATGAGTTCTGCGCACGCTTTCCCTTCACCGAAACGGAAGACCAGGAGCAGGCGATTGAGTCCGTCCTGGAAGATCTCGCACGCGGCCGCCCGATGGATCGTCTTGTCTGCGGCGATGTTGGTTTCGGCAAGACGGAAGTCGCGCTTCGCACGGCCTTCGTTGCTGCAATGGCAGGCTATCAGGTCGCCGTCGTGGTGCCGACGACGCTCCTTGCTCGCCAGCACTACAGGACTTTCACCGAGCGTTTCCATGGTCTGCCTGTAAAATTGCGCCAGATGTCGCGTCTCGTAGGCACGAAGGATATGACGGAAGCGAGAGAAGGCTTGGCAAGCGGCGATATCGATATCGTTATTGGCACACACGCACTTCTCAGCAAGCAGGTGAAGTTTCGAAATCTTGGTCTCGTCATCGTAGATGAGGAACAGCACTTCGGTGTCGCCCACAAGGAGCAGTTGAAGAAGCTCCGTGCGGAAGTCCACGTATTGACGCTTACCGCGACGCCCATTCCGCGAACGTTGCAACTGGCACTTTCAGGCGTGCGCGAACTGTCTCTTATCGCAACACCACCTGTCGACCGCCTCGCGGTTCGTACATATGTGTCGCCGTTCGACCCGGTGGTGGTCCGCGAAGCTCTGTTGCGCGAACACTATCGCGGCGGACAGAGTTTCTACGTCGTCCCGCGCATTGCCGATCTCGGCGAGGCGGAGGAGTTCCTTCGTCAGTATGTGCCGGAAGTAAAGTTCGTTTCGGCGCATGGACAAATGGCGCCTGGCGAGATCGAAGACAAGATGACCGCCTTCTACGACGGAAAGTACGACATCCTGGTATCGACGACGATCGTCGAATCCGGCCTCGATATCCCGACCGCGAACACGCTCGTCGTACATCGGGCGGATATGTTCGGACTCTCCCAGTTGTACCAGTTGCGCGGTCGTGTCGGCCGGTCCAAGGCTCGTGCCTACGCGTATCTTACCGTACCTGCCCACCGCGCCTTGACTCCTGGAGCGGAGAAACGACTTCGCGTTCTCCAGTCGCTGGATTCACTCGGTGCGGGTTTCTCTCTGGCAAGTCATGACCTCGATATCCGCGGCGCCGGCAACCTGCTTGGTGACGAACAGTCGGGTCACATTCGCGAAGTCGGGTACGAACTCTATCAGGAGATGCTGGAGGAAGCGGTTGCATCCATGCGCGGCAGCGGCGAGGAAGATGGACAATGGTCACCCCAGATCAATGTCGGAACACCAGTCCTCATTCCCGACAGCTATGTACCCGATCTCGATGCGCGCATGGCGCTCTACCGCCGCCTCTCCGACGTGGAGACTCGAGCCGAAATCGATAGCTTTGCTGCAGAGCTCATCGACCGTTTCGGCAAGCTGCCACAGGAAGTCGAGTTCCTGCTCAAGATTGTGGAGATCAAGGGACTCTGTCGTGCGGCCAACGTCGAGAAGATCGAAGCGGGTCCGAAGGGTGTCGTTCTCTCGCTGCGGGAGAATACCTTTCCGAACCCGGCGGCTCTCGTCGAACTCATCAACGACGAACGTGGCAACGCTAAGCTCCGCCCGGACCACAAACTCGTCTTCAAGCGCGACTGGGATACGCCGGAAGAACGCCTTGCAGGCACCCACCGTTTGATGTCGACGCTTGCGAAGCTTGCTGCTCCTGCAAAGGCGGCATGAGTCTACTGTGCAGCCGCACTTTCCGCCTCGCGGGCGAGCAGCTTGTTGAACATCTTTACGAGCGTTTCCGGCTCCTGCGCGCCGACCATGACCCACTGCGAGTTGACGACGAAGCTTGGGATACCCTGGATACCCATCTGCCGCGCCAGTTCGTCCTCGCGGTGGATAAGTTCCTTGTCGGCATCCTTGGTAAGAAGATCGCGCACGATGTCTGCGTCCATTTGCGCTTCGGTCGCGGCATCGATCAGTACGTCATGCAAGCCGATATCTTCGCCATCTTCGAAGTAGCGGCGGAAGAGAATGTCGACCATCTCGTTCTGGCAGCCGGCAGTTCCTGCCCAGCGGATCAGGCGGTGGCTGTCGAGCGTGTTGGGTGAGCGTTCGATCCGGTCGAAGCGAAAATCGATACCGACCTGCTCACCGAATTCGCGGATCGTGTTGCCCACCGTTTTCGCGCGCTCCGCACCGAACTTCTTTTCCATGTAGGTCTTGCGGTCGACACCGCCTTCCGGGATCGAGGCATCCAGCTGGAACGGCCGCCACGCGAGCGTGATCCCTTCGCCACCATGCATTTCAAGCGCCTGGTCGAGGCGCTTCTTGCCGATGTAGCACCAGGGACAGACGGTGTCCGAAACGACGTCAAGCTGCATGGCGATCCTCCTTCCCGGATGTCCGTTCCGCCAATCTTGCGGGTGCTGGCGCCGCTGAGCAAGTCCGCGAGCCGCTTGACGACACGGGTCCGCCTTCTAGGATGCCGCTGCTGTAAAAACCTGCGCAAAATCAAACGGATAAGGGGAGCGGATTTCATATGGCCGACGCGACGGAAATCAGCCTGCCGAACTATGATCTGACCGGAAAGGTTGCGCTTGTAACGGGCGCGACGAGCGGACTGGGGCGCCGTTTTTCCCTGATTCTGGCAAAGGCAGGCGCGAAGGTTGCGATCACCGGGCGCCGCCTCGACCGGCTCGAAACGCTGATGAAGGAAATCGAGGCCCTGGGTGCGAGCGCCGCCGCCATTGCTCTCGACGTGACGGACACGGCGAGTATTGCGGCCTGCCTCGCCGAGACCGAAGAGAAGCTCGGACCTCTCGACATTCTCGTGAACAACGCCGGCATGAACGTGCAGGCTCTACCGGCCGACGTCACACCGGATGGTTTTGACACCATGTTCGACACCAATGTCCGCGGCGCCTTCTTCATGGCACAGGCTGCGGGCCGCTCGATGATCGGGCGCGGGGAAGGTGGACGGATCGTCAATATCGCCTCCATCGGCGCGCATACCGTGCTGCCGGGCCTCACCATCTACTGCATGACCAAGGCTGCGGTCGGCATGATGACGCAATCGCTCGCGAAGGAATGGGCTCGTCATCAGATCAACGTGAACGCCATGTGCCCAGGTTTCATCGAAACCGAACTCAATTCCGAGTGGTTTCAGTCCGAAGGGGGTCGGAAGCAGATCAAAACCTGGCCGCGACGGCGCCTCGGCTTCGAGGAAGATCTGGACGGTACGCTGCTGCTTCTTGCATCGGATCACGGCCGTTTCATCACCGGCTCGCTCTTCACCGTCGACGATGGGCAATCTCTCTAGGCGCGCTTTGCCGCAGATGCCGCTAACCTTTTGTTAAGCACGATCACACATAATTTTCCATATGTTGCATCGTCGCAGCAGAAGGAAAACCGTCGTGGGAAAACTGTTAGGCGGATTTATTCTCGGCTTTCTCGCTTGCGTCTGGACCTACGGTCTGGATCCGACGCAGGCCGTCTTCGGCTTTAGTCACAAGCTCGCCGCCACCCATGACCAGTTGCAGGAAGAATACCGGGTCGATCCGCGATATGGCCACAAAGGTCAGTACAAAAACCACAACCGGAAGACAGGCGCGGAAGCGATGCCGATGGCGCGACCATCTGCGAGTCTTGCATCTCCCGCCGCTTCTTGGCTAAGTCAGATGGGCGGGCCGCCGGTGATGTAGCGTCCCGTAAGGGGGATGCATGATCGGTGGACTGACCGTTGAGAGCTGGGTCGTGCTTGCGCTGCCTGCGCTTGCCGTTCTCATGTCGCTTGCGGGGTGGCTCGGGGCCAAGCGATGAGCGGCGTGTTCGCAGTCACGATCATCATCTATCTCATCGCCATGCTTGGCCTTGGCGCTCTGGCCTATCGCTATACCTCCAATCTCAAGGACTACATTCTGGGCGGCCGCCAACTCGGCGGCGGTGTTGCCGCATTGTCTGCTGGCGCGTCCGACATGAGTGGCTGGCTGATGCTGGGCCTGCCGGGCGCGGTATACGTCTCCGGCCTCAATCAGGTCTGGATCGCTGTCGGCCTCGTTGCGGGTGCGCTCCTCAACTGGCGTTTCGTTGCGCGCCGCCTCCGCCGCTATACGGAGCGCGCGGGAGATGCGCTCACCTTGCCGGACTATTTTGAAAGCCGCTTCGCTGATCGCAGCCGCGTGCTCCGCGTCGCGAGCGCTTTCGTCATCCTGATCTTCTTCACCATCTACACGTCCGCAGGCCTCGTTTCGGGTGCCATCCTATTCGAGCAGGTTTTTGGTCTCGACTACGCCACGGCGCTCATCATCGGCACGCTGAGCATCCTGTCGTACACGGTGATCGGCGGCTTTCTCGGCGTCTGCTGGACCGATACCGTGCAGGGCATCATGATGTTCCTGGCGCTCCTCATTGTGCCAGCGGTCGCGATTTCCGGCATGGGTGGTTGGGACACAACAGTCGAAACCACCGTTACCGCCGGTCCTTCCGGCGTACTCGACGTCTTTCACGACACGACGCTTCTCGGCGCGGTTTCGTTCATGGCCTGGGGCCTCGGTTATTTCGGCCAGCCGCACATTCTTGCCCGTTTCATGGCGCTGCGCGACGAACGCGAGATGCCGAAGGCACAGATGATCGGCATGACATGGATGGTGGTCGCGCTCTACGGCGCCCTGGCCACAGGCTTCGCCGGTGTCGGTTATTTCGCCGCCGCGCCGCTCGAGAATCCGGAGACGGTTTTCCTCGCTCTCTCACAGGCGCTTTTCAATCCCTGGATAGCGGGCATCCTTCTCGCCGCCGTCCTTGCCGCAATCATGAGCACGGTCTCTTCCCAGCTCCTCGTTTCGTCGAGCGCTATCGCCGAAGATTTCTGGATGCGCCTCTTCCGTCCCGGGGCAGAGGAACGGGAGCTCCTCCTCGTCGGCCGCGCTTCGGTCTTCATCATTTCAGTCGTAGCGATCATTCTCGCCTTCGACCGGGACAGCAGCGTGCTCTCGCTCGTTGCCTATGCGTGGGCAGGCTTCGGCGCGGCGTTCGGGCCGGTTGTTCTCCTGTCGCTCTTCTGGCGACGCATGACGCGGAATGGTGCTCTGGCCGGAATGGTCGTCGGCGCCGTCACGGTTATCGTCTGGAAGCAGTTGTCGGGCGGTCTCTTTGACGTCTACGAGATCCTGCCGGGATTCATTTTGGCGAGCCTCACGATTGCCGGTGTGAGCCTCGCTGGCCGCGCGCCGGAAGCAGGGATCGTCGCGTTGCATGACGCTGTGGCTACCGACTGATCGCTCCGAGACTCCGTCTCATTTTGACACAAGTCATTGATTTTACTTGTTTTTCTGTCGTTCCGCGCACACCCTTAACACGCTGATTCGGCTGCGGATTCAGGGGTGCAGGAGGTCCCGGGCGGTCATGTCCAACTTTCTGGTCGGTTTGGTGGCCGGCTTTTTTCTCTGCGTCTGGGCGTTGGATGCAAACCCCGTCACGGCGGCGATAACGCTGGTCGATCGCGTCAGTCAGGTCGAGGTGAGAATCGCCGCCGAGGCGCCGCAGAACGGGGAAGCCGCACCAGCGGAGGAACCGCCGCCTGCGAGGCCCTGATCTCAGGGGCGTGCGAGTTCGCGCCGCGTCACTTTGCCATTCGCCGTGCGCGGCAGGCTATCCACGAAGACGATTTCTCTCGGGCACTTGTAGGCGGCGAGCCGTTCCGCTGCCCAAGCAAGCATCTCCGCCGCATCTGGTGTGCTTCCTTCCCTTGGCACGACAAAGGCGGCAACCACGCTCACATCGTCCCGGACACGGAGTTCCGTCACGGCCACTTCCTGTACAAGCGGGTGGGCGGCCAGCACCATCTCGACTTCCTGCGGCGACACTCGATAGCCCATCGCGTTCATCAGGTCGTCGGCGCGGCCCTCGTACCACATGTATCCATCGTCATCGAAGCTGGCGAGGTCGCCCCCGACGAACCATTCCCCGCGATAGACCTCTGCTTCCTCCTCCGGCCGCCGCCAGTATCCGAGCATCAGCCCGGGATCGGAGCGGTGCACGGCGAGGAGTCCGGTTTCTCCGGCCGCCAGCGGCTCTGTGCCGCCATCGGCGGGCAGCGCCGCCACGCAGCGTCCCGGCTGGGGCTTGCCCGGGCTGCCGGGCCGTATCTCCATGCCGGGGCCGGTGGAGACATAGGTCGAGCATTCGCTCATGCCGAGCGCCTCGTAGAGCTCCTTGCCTGTCGTCTCGCGCCATTGGGAGAGCAGTGACGGCGAAAGCGCCTCGCCGGCGGTGAGCCCGTGGCGCAGCGAGGAAAGGTCGTAGCCGGAGAGATCGCAATATTTCAGGATCTGCCGGTAGAGCGTCGGCACCGCCGCGAAGAGTGTGGCGCCCGTCCGCTCCATCAACTTCGGCCAGACTCCGACGTCCTTCTCGCCATTGTAGAGAACGGTTGTCGCGCCGTTGGCCCAGGGGTCGGTGAGCCCGACGCCGAGCGTGTAGGTCCAGTTGAAGGCGCCCGCGTGGAGCACCGTGTCACCGCGCTCGATGCCGTACCAGCCTTTGTACATCGGCCGCCGTCCCCAGGCGCTCCGATGGGCATGGAGAACGCCCTTCGGTCGTCCGCTCGTGCCGGACGTATAGACGAGAAACGCCGGATCGTTCGCACCGGTGTCGGCGTAGTCCGCTAGCGGCTCGTGGGTCTTCAGCCGGTCGATCGTCTCCGCGTCGAGAATGCGCACATGGTCGGGCGAGACGATCTCCATTCCCGGTGCGATGGCGACGGCCGCCGACGCCGAGTCTTCGAGCAGGAAATCGGCTTCCGATGACGTGAGTTGCGAGGAGGAGGGGAGGGGTACGAGCCCCGCCGCGAGGGCGCCGAAAAACATCAGCGCATAATCGGAAGTATTCGGCATACGGATCATCAGCCGCTCGCCAGGCCTGAACCCTTCCGCGAGCAATCCCGCGGCGACGCTTCTCACCGCCCGGTCGAGTTCGCCGTAGCGTCGCTGCTCTGCCGCGTCGAGCGGCGCATCCGCATCGCTCACCACGATGAGCGCCACCTTGTCCGGCGTCGCGCGGGCCGCCTCGGCGAGGCAATAGCGGGCGATGTTGAAACGGCCGGGACACGGTTCCCCGGCATAGCCGCGCGTAATGGAAGGTGAGGGCAGGACCATGATCCCGGTTTGTACGGGGGCTCCTCCCGTCACGCAAGCGAGACGCTGCGTCAGATCGCTGGCCACTTTGGGAGCGTTTACGCGCCGCGCGCCAGCCTGTACAAATCGGGCCAACAAATCCAATGCCGGACACCGGCAGAACACGGGAGAGACGGATGGGTAGCGGACCGCTGAGTGGCATCAAGATCGTCGAATTCGCCGGCATTGGCCCGGGTCCCTTCTGCGCCATGCTGCTCTCCGACATGGGCGCGGATATCGTCCGCATCGACCGCAAGGGCGCGAAGGGCGGGTCGAAATACGACATCGGCTCACGCGGCCGCCGCTCGGTCGCACTGGACCTCAAGAAGCCGGAATCGGTCGAGGCCTGCCTCAAGCTGATCGAGAAGGCGGATATCCTTCAGGAGGGCTTCCGCCCGGGCGTCATGGAGCGTCTCGGCCTCGGCCCCGATGTCTGCCTGAAGCGCAATCCGAAGCTCGTTTACGGCCGCATGACGGGCTGGGGCCAGACCGGCCCGCTCGCGAATGCCGCCGGCCACGACATCAACTACATCTCGCTCACCGGTGCGCTTCACGCGATCGGCCGTCCGGGCAAAAAGCCGGTTCCGCCCTTGAACCTTGTGGGCGATTTCGGCGGCGGCGCCCTCTACCTCGCCATGGGCATGCTCGCTGCCCTCGTCGAGGCTCAGCGCAGCGGCAAGGGCCAGGTGGTCGATGCCGCGATGACCGACGGCGCGACCTCGCTCATGGCCATGTTCTACGGCTTCACGGCCTCCGGCATGTGGCAGGAACCGCACGGCACCAACATGCTCGACGGCGGTGCGCATTTCTATGACACCTACGAGACGAAAGATGGCAAGTGGATATCCATCGGTTCCATCGAACCGCAGTTCTACGCCATCCTCCGCGAGAAGGCTGGCCTCTCCGACAGTCTCTGGGATGCGCAGATGGACCGCGCCAAGTGGCCGGAGATGAAGAAGGAAATCGAAAAGGTCTTCAGGCAGAAGACGCGCGACGAATGGTGCGAGATCATGGAAGGCACCGACATCTGCTTTGCACCGGTTCTCTCTATCAAGGAAGCCAAGGATCACCCGCACAACAAGGCGCGTGACACCATCGTCGAGATTGACGGCGTCGCGCAGCCGAACATCGCGCCGCGCTTCTCGCGCACGGAATCGAAGATCCAGGGTCCCGCGCCCTCCATCGGCGAGCACACCGAAAGCGCGCTCAAGGACTGGGGCTTCTCGGCCGGCGACATCGACGGACTGAAGAAGGCCGAAGCGATTTGAGCGCACTTCCCGGCACGACCGGCCGGCGGCGCATCTATCTGATGCGTCACGGCCATGTCGATTACTTCGGCCCTGAAATTCGGGCGGCGGGAGGCGATCCGAAGGTCGTCCCTCTGACGCCTCTCGGACAGGAACAGGCGAAAGCGGCAGGGCAGGCGCTGGCGCACGTCGCCCTCGACAGGGCCATTTGTTCGGGCGTTCCACGCACCCGCCAGACGGCGGAGTTTGTTCTGGCGGCGCAGGAAGGCAACGTGCCGCCGCTCGAAGTCGAGCCGGATCTCGTCGAGATTCACGGCGGCTCCTTCGGTCATGTCATGAGCCGGACGGAGCTGGCGGCGAGGATGGCCTACTACTTCGACATGGCGGGAGAGCCAGGCGCCACCATGCTCGATGGCGGCGAGGTTTTCGCCGAAGCCTTGCGCCGCTCGGTAGCCTCCATCGAACGTCTTCTGGCGGAACCGGGCTGGCACACCATGCTGATCACGGCGCATGAAGGCATCAACCGCCTGCTTCTTGGCTGGGCGGCCACGGGGTGTTCATTGGAGCGGGCGCTCGATGCCGTTCGTGCATTCGAGCAGGACCCCGCCTGCATCAATGTGATCGATTTCGACATGGTGCCCGCGGCAGACGGCAGCGTCGGCACGGAAATCCAGCGCAGCCTGATAAAGTCCGTCAACGTCACGCCCTACAATTATGTGAAGCATGGCATGAACATGACGAGCCTCGAGGCTATCTTCGCCCTTGAACCGCGCTAGATCGCTCTGGCCTTCGGGCGTCGCCCGGCGTAGCGTGAAGGTCAGGCCGTTCGTCTTTCTGGGAGGAGAGGATGAGCAACGAGCTTCTGGGCACCGTCGATCATATCGCCGAGGTGAAAACGCCCGCGCCGAAGATTACCGGCTTCCATCACATTGCCTATCGCTGTCGCGATGCGGAAGAGACGCGGAAATTCTATGTTGACCTGCTCGGATTGAAGCCTGCCGCTGCGCTCGCCTTCGACCGGGACTCCCGCGGCAAGCAGAACCCGTTCATGCACCTCTTCTTCGAGATGGGCGACGGCAAGTTCGTTGCCTTCTTCGACGAGCCGAACACGGCGAACGACGACGTCTTCCGCATGAAGGACGGCATTGAGGATTACCACTTCGCTTTCGAAGTCGGTACGCGCGAGGAACTCGATGCCTTTATCGCCCGCCTCAAGGAGGCGAAGGTTCCTGTCTTCGGTCCTATCGACCATCACTTCTGCCATTCGATCTATTTCTTCGACCCGAACGGACTCGCCTGCGAGATTACCGTCCGCGATGCGAAGCATGACGAGATCATGGAAGCCGAAGGGGGAAGGGCGGCGCAGGCGATACGCGAATGGAGCGAAAAGACCCGCGCCCTGAAAAAGGCGCGGCTGAAGCTTCTCAATCAGGCGGCGGATTGAGCGTCAGCCGCCGATCAGCATTCGCAATTCCCGCCGCAGCACCTTGCCGAGCGGATTGCGCGGCAGCGCTTCTGCGAATTCGAGCCTTTCCGGAAGCTTGTAGGCCGCGATATCGCTTTTCATGAGATGCGCGCGGATGTCGTCCAGCGTCGGCTTCGCACCCTCTGCGGAGACGGCGACGACGCAGATGCGCTCACCCATCACCGGATCGGGATAACCGACCACGGCGGCCTCCTTGATCGCGGGCAGCCCGGCCAGCAACCCGTCGATCTCGCCCGGCGAGATGTTCATGCCGCCGCGGATGATGATGTCTTTTGCGCGTTCGACGAAGCGATAGTAGCGGTTCTCCGGCCCCGCGATCTCGAAGACATCGCCGGTATGAAAGAAGCCGTCATCGTCGATGGCATCCACCGGCCCGCCGCCGTCGCCCGCGCGAAAATATCCGGAAAAGAGCGTCGCACCCTTGATGAAGAGTTCGCCTGGCCGTCCGGCCTCGGTGATTTCCGCGCCCGTCTGAATGTCCACAAGCTTCGTCTCGATGGCGTCAGCGACCCTTGCAGGCCATTTGAAGCCTGCAACGCCGAAGCGCGGAAAGAACTGTGCCCGTTCTTCCGGATCGGGCACATCGTCGGGCCCCGAGATGAGGCAGGTGCCCTCGTTCGATCCGAAGATGTTGACGATCGGAAGTCCGTATTGCTCCTGCCACATTTTCACCATCCAGGGCGAGAGCGGCGCGGAGCCGGAGCCGATGCTGCGCACGGCCGAGAAATCGAGGCTCGCCATCAGCTTCTCTTCCTTGAGCAGCAGGGTGAGCACAGCGGGCGGCGCGACAGTATAGGCGATCTTCTCGCCGACGAGCTGCTTCAGGAAGACGGGCAGGTCGAACGGGTGGTGCTGCACCAGTGTGCCGCCGGTCAGCAGCCAGGGCATGAAGCACCCGCCGATCGCTGCCATGTTGACGAGCGGGAAAGGGTTCAGCACTGCATCGCCCGGCTGAAGCTTCGCCGCATCTGCGCAGGCGATGCCCGCAATCGTCCAGTGATTGTGGCTGCGCGGCACACCTTTGGGCCGCGCCTCCGTGCCCGAGGTCCAGCAGATTGTCGCCGCCTCGTTCGCATTCCCTTTCGGAAGCGCATCGAGGCGCGACCCGTCGGCGGCAGGCCAGTCCGTCTCCTCCACGACGAAGACGTGAAGAAGACCCGGTACCTTGTCATTCAGCGCGGCGAACATGGCGCCGTGGTCGTGGCCACGTATCGTCCGCGCCGTGACAACGGCTTTCGCGTTCACGAAGGCGAGCACGTCACCGAGTTCATGTGCGCGCCACTGCACGGGGAAAGGCGTGACGATGAGCCCGATCCGCCATGCTGCGAGGTATACGGCGACGAGATCCGCCGTGTTCGGCAGCTGCACTGCGACGACGTCGTTTTTCCTCAGCCCGGCCTCGATGAAGCCCGTTGCGATCCGGTCGGCGAGATCGCTGAGTTCGCGATAGGCAAGACGCTTCGGCGCGCTGCCATCGATCTCCTCCCGGTTCGGCGGATCGGCGACCGCAAGCCTCTCCGGCGTCGCTTCGGCATTGGCGAGAAAGCGCTCGCTCGCCGTTTCCATGCCCCACCATCCCGCCTCGGTATGGGCGGCAATCTCTTCCTTCGTCGCCAGGATCATGCACGCTCCTCCCAAAGCTACATGCGGGACGTGTGTCCCTATCTTTTCTTTGCCGCCTCGTATTCCTCTTCGAGCCGTGCGATGAGGCTTGCCACCTTCTCCACCCGGTCGATCGTCCCGACGCCGTGTCCGGCCGACCAGACATGCGCCCAGCGTTTCGCGCCAGATTGCGGATCGGTGAAATCGATATCCGGGTTCTTCTCCATCGCATCGAGATCGTATCCTGCTTTTTCGATGCTGGGTTTCAGCCAGCTCGCGGCGACACCGGTGATCGCGCGGGTGAGGATGAGGTCGTCCACCGTCGACCCAATCAGCATGTCGCGATAGGCCGGTGCGGCGAGGCTTTCCTCGCAGGCGATGAAGCGCGTCCCCATATAGGCGAGATCGGCGCCGAGCACCTCGGCCGCGCGAATCCCCGCTCCGTCGGTAATGCCGCCACCCAGGATGACCGGCCCGTCGAAAAACTCGCGAACCGCCGGTACGAAGGAGAAGCCCGTCATGTTCCCGGTGTGCCCGCCTGCGCCCGCAGCGACGAGCACCAGTCCGTCGACGCCCGCTTCCACAGCCTTCCTCGCAAAGGCGACGGAGTTCACGTCCGCGAAGACGAGCCCGCCATAGGAATGCACGCGCTCAACGATCGCGCGCGGGCTCCCCAGGGCGGTGATGACGATCGGTGCCTTGTAGCGGATCAGGAGGTCGATATCCTCGTCGAGCCGGGCATTCGAACGGTGCACCACGACATTCGCCGCCCAAGGCGCATCGTCCGGCCCAAGCCCGCTCACGATCCGGTTGAGCCATTCGTCGAGCTCCGCGACGGTGCGTGCATTCGGCGTCGGAAATGTGCCGATCACACCTTCCCGGCAGGCGGCGAGAACAAGATCGGGTCCGGAGATCAGGAACATCGGCGCGGCGACCAGAGGCAGCTTCAGCCGCGCACGCCATTCTCCGATCCGCCTCGCCATCCGGTCCTCCCTGTTTTCCGGCAGGTTACCAGCACCTGCCATGCGGAGGCGAGAGCTAGAATTTCATCGTCAGGCTCGTGTTCAGTATGTCGGCCGACGAGGTGAAGGTACCGCTCAGATTGCCTCGGGCCTCGTTGCCCGGATCGCTCGCCTGCAGGTTCATCCGGGCGTCGGGTGAGAAGATATGCGTATAGGCTGCGTCGAACGTCATGCTCTCGTTGATGTCGTAGCCCGCGCCGAAGGAAAGCCAGTACCGGTCCGAGTCCGGAATGCGAGGCGTCCGCCGCTCCGGGCTCGGCACGACCCCCTGATCGTAAGCCACGCCGGTTCTGAGACGAAGCCGGTCGCTCGCCCTGTAGGTCACGCCCAGTGCGACGAAAACCCCGTCATCCCATTCCTCGAGGGTGAGTTCGTCCGGTTGCGAGGGGTTGTCGAATTCGACGACCAACCGGTCGAAACGGCTCCAGCGTGTCCACGCCACTTCGGCGCCGAACGTCCAGTCCGGCGCGACATCATGCTTGATGCCGAGTGTAACCATTTCCGGCAGTGTTATGGACGCGCTCCCGCCGGTTGGTTGGAGAGCGCCGGAAAGAAGCGATAGAATTTCCCCATAGGCGCTGAGCCCGAATTCGGCTTCGCCCTCCAGGTCCACATCCATCGCAGAGCGATAGCCAATCCCGATGCGTGTGTCGTTTCTCGGCGTCAGCAGTACGCCGAGAGAGAAGCCATAGGACCAGTCATCCCCCTCGACGGCCGCAAACCCGTCCTGCGATGGGTCTCCCGGCATACCGCCGGGAACTGGCGGCACGTTGGACGTACCGACGGTGCCGAGGTCGATGGCGCTGGTCAGCCTTGCATCGCTGTATTGAACTTGAACGCCGCCACCGAGCGAAAGCCAGGGCGTCGCTTTCCACGCGATCATCGGTTCAAGGTTGTAGGTGCGCAGGCGCGAACCAAGTCCGTGATAGCGGCCGATCCATCCGCTGTCGGCGGAGGTGGTCAAGCCGAATGGTGCGTTGAAGGAAAGCCCGACAAACCAGTCCGGCAATACCTGCCACGACGCATAGAAGGCGGGCACCAATGCCTGCGGACCGATATTGCCGGATGTACTGCCCGTTATCGGGTTCCCGAAGGTGGTGGAGGCGGACGCATCCTTGAGTTCAATGTCCGGAACGATCCAGGCAAGCTGACCCGATATGTTGATGCCCTCGTAAAGGGTCATCGTTGCCGGATTGAAGAAGATGGAGCTGATATCGTCGCCGCCTGCCGAGACGCCGGCATAGGCGCTGCCTTGTGCCGACGCGGATTGCTCGCGTATGGCAAATCCTGCGGACCATCCCGTAGAGGGTAACAGAAAAAGAACGCCCGCCAGCACTGCTGAAACGAGCATGAATACGCCGGTCTGCTTCTTCATTCGGGTCCTCCCTGAACTCAAGGTCGGCCCGGCGCCTGTACTTCGCCCTTTTGAAAAACCCCCAGCTTCAGACGACGAGCTGGTAGCGGCAACGATAACAAACGCGGAAAATTTGTCGAAGATTTAAAGTCCTGTCCGTCGGCTTGAAGTCAGAGCCGGCTGGACTAGTTTTCTTCGATCCACCATGTGCCGCTGCGGTAGCCGTAAAGCGACGTCTCCTCGGGAACCTTCACCTGCTGCCACAGCGCCAGCCATTGTTCCGGCTGATGAAACAGCGGAATCATGTAGGCGCCCGAGAGGAGAACGCGGTCCATCGCGCGCACTGCCGCCACGAACTCCTCCCGTGTCTCGGCCGCCAGCATCGCGTCGATCATGGCGTCGATGGCGGGTTCTTTCGCGCCCATATAGTTCCGCGTACCAGGCATGTCCGCGGCCGCAGAGCCCCAATAGAAACTCTGCTCGTTGCCGGGCGAGAGGGATGAAAACCAGCTGTTGAATATTGTGTCGAAGTCGTAGTTGCTTCTCCGTTCCTGATACTGGCTTGGATCGACGTTGCGGACGTCTGCGATCACGCCGATCCGTTTCACCATCCGCGAATAGGTGAGAGCGAGGCGTTCTTCTCCCGGCGTGGCCACCAGTATCTCGAAGGAAAGCGGGTGCCCCGTCTCGACATGCGTCATGACACCGTTGAGGATCTCATATCCAGCGTCCCTGAGTTGTGCGATCGCTCGCGCCCTGTTCTTCCTGTCCTGCCCTCCGGCATCGCCTTGGGGCGCCTGCCATCCCCGGTTCATGATCTCCGGAGTGACAGCATCCGGAAACGGAGCGAGTAATTCGCGTTCCCTTTCTTCGGCCGGACGGTCATGAGATCCAAGTTCGGATCCGTCGAAGAAACTTTCGGTTCGGACATAGGACCCGTAGTAGAGATTCTTGTTCACCCATTCGAAATTGAAAAGTTGCGTAAGCGCCTGTCTGACGCGCCTGTCGGCGAATACGGGCCGGCGTGTGTTGAAGACCAGAGCGTACATGCCCGACGGCATGCCGCTGTCGAATGCTTCCTTTCGCACTTTGCCTGCCCGCAGCGCGGGAAAGTCGTAACTCTGCGTCCAGCGTCCGGGGTCGTCTTCCGGTCTGGCGTGATAGATGCCGCTCTTGAAAGCCTCGAAGGAGGCGTTCGAGTCCCGGAAATACTCGTAGGTCACGAGATCGATGTTGTTCTGCCCCGCATTGACGGCGAGATCGACGCCCCAGTAATCCGGATTCCGGCGATAGGTGATGCTGTTCCCGGGTTTTACCTGGTCCACGATATAGGGACCGCTGCCGATCGGCGCCTCGAAGCCAGCGGCGTTGAAGTCCCGCTTCTCGTAGACATGTTTCGGGATGATCGGCATCAGGCCGATGATGAGCGGGATTTCCCGGTCGCCGTCGGGGAAGAATATGAACTTGATGGTGCGTTCTCCGATGCGCTCCATTCGTTCGACCTTGGCGTAATAGGTCTTGTAGTTCGGGCGTCCCTTGTCGCGGAGCGTCTCGAGCGAATAGACAACGTCGTCCACGGTGACAGGCTCGCCGTCCGAAAAACGGGCCTGTGGATTGAGCGTGAAGGCCGCCCAGCTTCGATCTCCCGCGACGTCGATGCTCTCGGCCAGCAAGCCGTACAACGTGAACGGTTCGTCATAGCCTCGCGCAAGGAGGCTCTCGAAAACATGTTCCCGGAGCCCGAGGGCCGAAGTCCCCCGCACGATGAACGGGTTCAGACTGTCGAAAGACCCCGTCGCGCCATAGACGATGGCACCTCCCTTCGGAGCGGCAGGATTGACATAGCGAAAGTGTTTGAAGCCCTCCGGATACAGTGGCTCACCATGCATCGCTATCGCATGACTGGGGCCGGTGCTAGCCGCTCTCTCTATCTGGTCTGCACTGGCGCTCCCGGTAAGGAGCACCAGTACGGCGAAGGCCGCCCAGCGGCTGATATGCAGTCCGGTTCGCAAACGTTTGTCTCTTCAATTCTGCATCGCACGGGCGCGGATTGGTTAAGACGCCAAGCGTTAAGCAATTCCCGGGATTTTTCAAAGATTCCCGGTGCCTTGTTTATGCCGAAATGCGAGGGTACGGCTCTTGGCCAGCTGGATGATCGGCGTGTTTCGTGTGGAATATGGCGGTCAACGGTATCTGAAATATGTTTGCCCTATCTCCCGAAAGGATTTCGATCATGTCATTTCGACGCTTGTTTTCCGGCGTCGCGGCTGCGGCGTTCGTTGCGATTTCCGGGCTTGTTCCGGTTCAGGCGCAGGAGGCGGCCGGCTCAGACGCCAAGGTCCAGAACTTCGGTAGCTGGAGCACACGCTGTGAGACAGCCGATTCGGGCAAGGAACAGTGTCATGCCTTCGTGGACGTTCGCATCGGAGACGAAAAGCAGCGTGTCGCCTATCTGGGAATCGGCTACAGCCAGAAGGATGTGAACAAGGACGGCGATCAGGATCTCTTCATGTTCGCGATCACGCCTCTGGGAACTTTCCTGCCCGCCGGGATAAGCTGGTCTGTCGACGGCGCCGAGCCCTTCGGCCAGCAGTACATGTATTGTTTGCCGGGCGGCTGCCAGACCGAAATTCTACTGACCGAAGAACGGCTCAAGGCGATCAAGTCGGGCAAGGAAATGGAAGTGCTCTTCCGTATCGTCGGCAAGGGCGAAGTGAAGGTTCCGGTCAAGCTGGACGGTGTGACGAACGCCATCGCGGCGGTCCCGGCGCCGCCGAAATCCTGATTGCCGGTTTAATCCGTATCCTTGGGTGAGAACACGCTTCGGAGCCATCCGACAGTCGTGTTCTCCCTGAGGATATATCGCATCAGGTTGTCCATATCCTTTTCGAGCCTGTCCGGGTCGGCGAACAGCGCCGCCCTGGTGCGGAAGCCTCTTGCCGGGTCGAGTTCGCGCACCACGCGCGCTGGATTGCCGGCGGCAATGCAGTTTGCGGGGATGTCGGTCATCACGACGGCTCCCGCACCGATGATGCTGTTCTCGCCGATGCTCACGCCCTTGCCGATGATGACCCTCACGCCGAGCCAGACATTCTCGCCGATATGGATAGGACGGTGCTTTTCGAGTTCGGCGGTCCGGTCATAGGTGTCGTGCCAGTCCGAATCCGAGATGTAGCAACCACTGGCCATCATCGTGTTGCTGCCGATGGTGATCTGTTCGGAAGAAACGATATGCGTCCCCGGGCTTATCAGCACGTGATCGCCGATATCGATGCGGCCTTCACGCTCGCCCGTGCGCCATGTCGCGAGCCGGACAAGGTTTCCCCGAGACGCGTGCAGGTGAAGATGCGCCCCCGCGGTGATGCCTCCCCCCCAGATCTCGATATTGCGGGGAGACGATACGTCGATGCCTGGCCCCACAGCGTCGAAGGCGGGAAGGATGAACCGGTTTACATAAAATCGGTTCCAGCCATCGATGATCCGGCGGATGAAATATGTCCGTCTGTCCCGCCGCATTTGGAAAAGCCCCTTGTCGTCATGCCCGGCCCATTGGCCGCTGGCAACTGACTAGCACACGGGTAGGGGATCAGTGTGCGGATTTCGTGCGAACGGCATAGTAGCCGTCCTTCAGGGGACCGAAGAGTTCGGGCACCTGGGGGTGGCGCACAGGCTCGCCCGATTCATCCGGAAGCAGGTTCTGCTCCGAGACATAGGCGACATACTCTGTCTCCGAGTTCTCGGCGAGAAGGTGGTAGTAGGGCTGGTCCTTGCGCGGACGAACCTCCTCAGGGATGGAAAGCCACCATTCTTCGGTATTGTTGAATGTCGGATCGACGTCGAAGATCACACCCCGGAAGGGATAAAACCTGTGACGGACGACCTGACCGATCCTGAATTTGGCCTCGCGATTAACTTCCATGGCCAATTTTCGCTTCGCAATGCATGTCTTACTCTAACAGCTTGATGGAACAGCCGAAAACCCCTCCGCGCGAGGGGGCGGCGTTTCGGGATTGCCATTCCCGCCCGAACACCCAATATGGCGCAAATCGCCATTTTGCAACCTCGGGAGAGTCCATATGAGCAGGCCAGTCGAGCCCTTGTTCGAACCTTTCACCTTCAACGGGCTGACACTGCCGAATCGGATCGTCATGGCGCCCATGACGCGTTCGAAATCGCCGAACGGCATTCCGGGTGCCGATGTCGCCGCCTATTACCGGCGCCGCGCCGAAGCCGAAACGGGTCTCATCATCACCGAGGGAACCACGGTCAACACACCCGTCGCGTCGGGCGATCCGAATGTGCCGAAGTTCTGGGGCGAGGATTCGCTCAAGGGCTGGAAGCGCGTCGTCGAGGAGGTCCATGGCGCGGGTGGAAAGATCATGCCGCAGATCTGGCACATGGGCATGATGCGCAACCCGTCGAAATCGACCCATCCCGATATTATGAGCCACGGTCCTTCGGGTCTGATGATGCCGGGCAAGAAGCTTTCCGAGCCGATGACGAAGGAAGAAATCCGCCAGACGGTCGAGGCCTTTGGCCGCGCCGCCGCCGATGCGCGCGAGGCCGGCTTCGATGGCGTCGAGGTTCATGGTGCGCATGGCTACATCATCGACCAGTTCTTCTGGGACGGCACCAATCTGCGTGAGGACGAATATGGCGGCGCCGAACTCGTCGCCCGTTCCCGTTTCGCCGTCGAGATCGTCGAGGCGATCCGCCGCGAGGTCGGTGACGACTATCCGCTCATCTTCCGTTTCTCGCAGTGGAAGCAGCAGGATTTCTCGGTGAAGATGGCGCCGACACCTGAATTGCTCGCGGCTTTCCTGAAGCCGCTCTCCGATGCGGGCGTCGACATGTTCCACTGCTCGCAGCGCCGCTTCTGGGAACCGGAGTTTGAAGGTTCCGATCTCAATCTCGCCGGCTGGGCGAAGAAGCTCACCGGCAAGCCGTCGATGACGGTCGGCAGCGTCAGCCTCTCGGGTGAGTTCATTGCTTCCTTCGCTGGCGAAGCGTCCGAGGCGACGGGCATCGACGATCTCATCGAGCGTCTGGAGGCGGGTGAGTTCGACCTCGTCGCCGTCGGGCGCGCGCTGCTCGTCGATCCGGAATGGGCCCGCAAGGTCCACACCGGCGCTTTCGATCAGCTCATGCCGTTCAGGCCCGAAGCGCTCGCGACGCTTTCCTGATCGGGGTCAGAAACCGTAGGCCTTGGCGAGGTCGGGATCTTTCTCGGCTACCCGCTTCGCCAGGTCTACGATGACCTTCGCCTGTGTCCAGTTGCCGTCGTCCTGCATCTTGCCGCCGCTCATGGCCACGCCCGTTCCGTCGGGCATCGCATTCAGAATCTTCTTCGCGAAGAGCACTTCGTCGGGGTCCGGACTGAAGACGCGCTTTGCGATCGCGACCTGGTTCGGATGCAGCGACCATGCGCCGACACAGCCCATCAGGAACGCATTGCGGAACTGCTGCTCGCACGCCTCCTGATCTTGGATGTCGCCGAAGGGGCCGTAGAAGGGGCGGATGTCGTTCGCAACGCAGGCGTCGACCATCTTCGCGAAAGTGTAGTGCCAGAGATCCTGTTGTGCCGCGATCCGCGGACTTCCGTCATCCTTGGGATCCTCAAGCACCCGGTAGAAGGGGTGCCCGCCGCCGACGCGGGTCGTTTTCATCTTGCGTGAGGCGGCAAGGTCTGCCGGCCCGAGACTCATGCCGTGCATGCGCGGCGAAGCGCAGGCGATCTCCTCCACATTCTTCACACCCTGCGCCGTCTCCAGGATGGCATGAATGAGAAGCGGCTTCTTGAGCCCGTGCTTCGCTTCGAGTTGTGCCAGCAACTGATCGAGATAATGAATGTCCCATGGGCCCTCGACCTTGGGTAGCATGATGACGTCGAGCTTGTCGCCGATTTCGGCCACGAGCTGCGTTATGTCATCCAGCACCCACGGGCTGTTCAGCGGATTGATGCGAACCCAGAAGCCCGTCTTGCCGAAATCATGCGCCTTGCCGACCTCGATCACGCCCTGCCGCGCGGCGTCCTTCGCATCGGCCGGTATCGCGTCTTCCAGATTGCCCAGCAGGACATCGACCTGCGGAATCATTTCGCCGAGACGCGAACGAACCTTCTCGTTGTGGCCGGGGAAAAAATGAATCATCCGCTCGAGCGAAACGGGGAGTTCCCGGTAAGGTGCGGGAGCGCCGATCGCGAGCGGTTTGTAAAAGTTCGATGGCAGTTTCATGACAGTCCTTGGGGGAATAAGTGCGAACAGCCGCAGTCTAGCTGTGGGTTTGCCGCAAATCCATGAACGATTTCAGTCCTGTACGGGCTTGTCTTGAGCGTCGAGGAGAGTGCGCACCGGGCCTGCCGCATAAAGGCTCGCAAATCCGAAAATCGAGGACAAGGTGATCGCGAGGTAGGCCGTCTGGTAGCCGCCCGCGGTGACATAGAGGAAGCCGAGAAGGGCAGGCCCTGCCGCATTCGCGCAGGTCGTGATCATCTGCGACACGGAGAGGATACGTGCATAGGCCTTGAGTCCGAAAGCCTCCGCCATGATGAGCGGTTGCATCATCTGCATGTTGCCCACTGTCGTTCCGAACAGTGCGGAAACGACAAAAAGCGCAACGGTTCCTTCGGCAAAGGCAAAGAGCGCGAACGCCAGTCCCTGCAGCACATAGATTCCGAACAGATACGTTTTCGAAGCAACCCGCGTCAGAAGCGATCCGCCGACAAGCCGTCCCGCGATGCTCGAGGCTGCCATGACCGAAACCGCAAGCGCTGCGATGTGATCGTCGCCCGTGCGTGTCGCCACAAGACGGAACTGATGCGCCAGTGCTCCAACCTGCGCCATCATGGAAAAGACGAACGCTGTCGTGCAGAGAATGAAGAAACGACTGCGGAGTGCGTCCTCGAAGGAAACCCCGTCCGGCGGCATCCGGCTGCCGTCCGCTGCAAGACGGGGCGGGTCGCCGTCGGGCGAAAGACCTATCGCTTCGGGGCTGTGACGAAGCATGATCAGTGCAATCGGAACCACGCCGATAACCAGGATCAACGCAAGCCAGTACGCCGCCTCTCCGAGCCCGTAGCGTTCGACGAGTGTCGCCGACAGGGGCGTAAAGACGATGCCGCCGAGCGAAAGGCCGGTCGAGGCGTAGGCAATCGCCTTCGAGCGCTGACGAGTGAACCAGCGCGCGACGATCGTCATACCGGGAATTACGGCGACGGCCGCATTTCCGATACCGAACAGAACGTAGAAGCCATACAGCTGCCAGAGTTCGCCGACGTGACCGGCGCTGGCGAGAACGGCCGCAGAGAGAAAGGCGCCGAACGTCACGACCCAGCGAGGATCGTAGCGGTCGAGCAGCCAGCCGACCCCCAGTCCCGCAACGCCTGACGATATGAAGAACAGGGCGGTTGCGTTCGATGTCGCGGAAACCGAGAACCCGCCTTCGGCGACGAAGGCTTTGAGGAAGATCGAGAGATTGTAGAAGATCAGACCGCAGGAAACGGTATGGATGACGAAAACCGTCCCGACGACATACCAGCCGTAAAAGATCGTGCCTCGCGCTGGTGCACGCGGGCTTTCTGGCGCATGGCCAGCATCCATTGTTTGGCTCCGGTTCGTCGGATTGAGTGAATAGCTCGATATGACCTAAATAGCGTTTTCGGTCAGCGTACCCAAGTGGAATCTGTATCGGGTCAGGGTAGCGCTAGCTTCGGCCTGTTCCGTCAATCAACGCCCGAACCGGTCCCGCCGCCATCATCAAGACGAAGGCGAACCCCGACGCTGCAGCCATTACGAGGAACGCAACGCCATATCCGCCAAGCCACTCGTAGAGAAGTCCAACCGCCGCGGGGCCGACGGCGACGCCGGCAGTCATGAACAACTGGTTGAATGAATAAATCCGGCCGTAGGCTTTCAATCCGAAGGCTTCCGCAAGCATCAGCGGTTGCATCATGAGGAGGTTGCCGACGGTCACGCCGAATATCACTGTCGCGGCGATCAGCATTGGCGTGCTGTCTGCTGCCGCGTAGAAGGTGAGCGCAAACCCCTGAACGATGACGAGCCCCAGAACGAAACCGCGCGAGGGCAGCCATGTAAGCGCCCAGCCGCCGGCAAGTCGCCCGGCAATGCTTGCCATCGCCATGGTGGCAACGGCAAGTGCGGCGGTGTCGTCGCTGCCGCTGCGCGTTGCAACAAGGCGGAACTGGTGAGCGATGACGCCAACCTGCGCCATCATTGCGAATATGTAAGCTACAGTGGAAAGCACAAAAAAGCGGCTGCGGATCGCTGCATCGAAGTTGATGCCGTCGGCGGGAAGAGGGGAGCCGCTTGCGTCGCGAAGAATGGGATCCCCGTCGGGCCCAAGTCCAATCGCTTGTGGCGACGGCCGCACGAGCAGCCACGCGACGGGGACGATGCCGATCACAAAACCGGCCGCGAGCCAGGGCGTTGCATCCTGAAGCCCCAACCCGTCGATCAGTTTGGCAGCCACGGGTGTCAGCAAGATTCCGCCCAGGGAAAGCCCCGTCGAGGCGATCGAAAGGGCAACAGAGCGGCGGCGGGCAAACCATCGGGCCACAAGTGTTGTCCCGGGGATGAGCGCGGCGCCGGCATAACCGATGCCGAACAGAATGTAGAAGGCATAGAGCTGCCATAGCTCCGAGACATATCCGGCTCCGAGCGTCGCGACGGCGCTCATGAATGCTCCCGCCGTTATAACCCAGCGCGGATCGTATCGGTCGATCAGCGAGGCGACGCCCAATCCGGCAATACCCGACGATATGAAGAAGCAGGCGGTCGCGCCGGAGGTGGCGGATACCGAAAACCCACGCTCGACGACAAAGGCCTTGAGGTACACCGACAGATTGTAGAAGCCGAGACCGGCTGTCACAGTCATGATGACAAGCACGGCGGCGACAACGTACCAACCGTAAAACAGACCGGTGCCTGGCGGCTGCCCGTCGCTCCTGCCGATGGCGCTTTCCGCGCTCATGCGTACCTCCCATACCGGTCTTCGCCGGGTTGAGCCTAGATAAACATCGGACGCAGGCGCGCCAAGGACAAAAGGCCTGGCGGTAGCGCGGTCTGGCGCATTCCGCTAATCATGGAGCCATACCGGCATTCGGAAAGACCGGAGATACAGGGAGAAACACTGATGAAATTGTACAATTCGATCGGGCCGAACCCCCGCGTCGTGAAGATGTTCATGCAGGAGAAGGGCATCGAACTGCCGATGGTCGAGGTCGACCTGATGCAGGGCGAGAACCGCAAGGAACCCTACCTTGCCAGGAATCCGGCCGGGCAGCTCCCCGCGCTCGAACTGGACGATGGCAGCTATCTCGCGGAGATCACCGCCATCTGCGAATATCTGGACGAAAAGTATCCCGGCGGTTCGCTGATTGGCACGACACCCGAGGAACGGGCGGAAACGCGCATGTGGACCCGGCGCGTCGACCTGAACGTGTGTGAGCCGCTGGCGAATGGATTCCGGTTCTCCGAAGGTCTTCCGCTCTTCAAGGACCGCATGCGTTGCCTTCCGGAGGCGGCGGACGGCCTAAAGGCGATCGCACAGGACAAGCTCGCCTGGTTCGACAAGCTGATGGCAGGCAAGGACTACCTTGCGGGCAAGCGGATGACCCTGGCGGACATCCTGCTCTTCGGTTTTCTCGATTTCGGCGCCGCTGTCGGTCAACCGCTCAATCCCGAATTCAAGAATCTCGGCGCCTGGTTCGAGCGGATGAAGGGCCGGGCTTCGGCTGCCGCAACCGCATAAGGGCAAAGCCGGGTTCCTGCATGGGGAACCCGGCTTTTTCTCTCGGCAGGGCTTGCCTCCCGCCATAATTTCGCCAAGCTAGTAAAAAAATCTTACTAGTTAGAGGGGGAAGCCATGGGAGGAAAACCTTGAAGTATCTTGTACAGATTTGCCTTGCGCTCGGACTCGGGCTCGTTGGAACAGCCATGTTGCCCTCGGGCGCTCATGCGCAGGATGTCCCTGAGTGCATCGACACGGATGACCAGACGCGCAACAATCCGGCCGCAACGGCCCAGTGGTGGTCGCGCCGGTCTGCGGAAGAAAAGAAGTACATAAGCGAACTCCCTTGCGAAGAGCGCTTCATACCGATGATCTGCATCTTTCTGTTCGATCCGGACCTCAGGGATTGCACGAACCGCCGGGTTGCCGAATACCGCGCTGACAGAGCTTGTTCGAAGAAAGGTCATGCGCTTCTTTCGGAAGAACATGCGGCCTGCAAGGAAGACTTCAAGAAATCCTTCTCGCCACCGTTTCCCGGCTGACGATAGCGGAGATAGCGGATGAAGATCTTGGTTCGGGGTTGCCTCGTGCTCGGCCTGGCGCTGGTGGGTATTTCCTTCTTCGCGAACGGGTCCGAGGCTCAGGACGCTTCGGACCCCATTCCCGATTGCATCAACAGCGAGACGAACGGAACGCGTCCTGCTGACGGCATTGCATGGTGGGGGAGGCGCTCAACAGAGCAGAAGAAATATATTCGCGAGTTGCCCTGCAACGAGCGCTATATTCCCATGGTATGCATCTTCCTGTGGGATCCGGATCTCCGTGGTTGCACCAACAAGGGTGTCGCCGAGTACCGGGCCGACAAGGAATGCACAAAACAGGGTTACGAGCTCCTGAGCGCCGAACACGTCGCCTGCAAGGAGCGTTTCAAGAAGACCTTCGTCCCGCCTTTCCCGAATACGACTTCGTAGGAGGGACCGGCGTCGTCGAACGGCCGGTTCGGGAGAGAGGCTGGGGAATGAGCGCGACGGACGACAGGCTGGCGGCCCTCGATCCCGATTGGGAGTCGCCCGCGGCTGTGACGCTCGGCAAGACGGTGCTCGAGAAGGATGCCGAGCGCGGGTATATCCGGGCATCCTTCATGGCAGGCGATAATTTCGTGAATCGCGGCGGGCGCGTCTTTGGCGGTTTCCTCTCCGCCATGCTCGACGGCCTCTGCGGCCACGCTGTCCGCCTCACGCATGAAAAGCCCGGCACGCCCCAGGTAACGCTCGAGCTCAAGACCAGCTTTGTTGGGCGCGCCGACAAGGGCACGCTCATGGGTGAAGGGTGGGTCCGGCACCGCGGCAAGTCGATCGCTTTCGCTGAAGCCGAGCTCCGCAACGAAGGCGGCGACCTCGTGGCCAGGGCGAGCGCCACCTTCAAGATCGGCGCCTGACGGCTTTCCAGCCTCCGTTTTCGGTTGAGAATGACGCCTCCAGCCGATAACCAGTGCAGAGGGAAGGGTGGCCGAGTGGTTTAAGGCACCGGTCTTGAAAACCGGCGTGGGTTCACGCCCACCGTGGGTTCGAATCCCACCCCTTCCGCCAGCTTCCTCACGATGATCGGACTTTGGTATCGGCCCGGAACACGGCTCCGGCCGTGCCCTGTTGCAGGCCTTTCGAAACCCGTCTTGATATTTTGACACATGAAATGTCATTATATTTAAAAATTTTAACATATCCAGGCTTATTATAACGACTATTTTCAAGTAGTTCAGAAATTGCTATAACATCTCCAACTGCATTTAGGGATATGGAAGATCCTAAAAGCCCGTATGTTAATTCTCCCTCAAATTTATCCCCTAATAAATTCCATTGATTATTATTCTGGTCAAATTGATATACTTCCGCAACACCCTGACCATAATCGGTGAATCCTATTCTAGGGTTACCAATCGCTAATATAGAACCATCGGCATTCAAATCCAATTTTAAATCAACGAGTGAGCCACCACCTTCAAAGGTCAAAGTTTGGCCTATTTGCTCCCAAGTATTTAATATTTCTTTGTACTGGTAAGTTCTAAGATAATCAATATTACCCTGACTATGTCCATCTACTTTATTAGTTGCTACCGCAAGTATTTTACCATCATCACTAAGCGCAATGGCACCCCCAAATTGATCCAGGGCATTATCACCAAATATTTGATTACCTAATTGCTTGTAAACACCAGTTTGTGAGTCACGCTTATAGACTAGAACATGCC
>CAJXOU010000016.1 GCA_913057645.1 uncultured Rhodobiaceae bacterium
GGCGATCAGGGATGGCGACCAGGTCATCACCGGTTATCGCGACCATGGCCACATGCTTGCGACGGGCATGGACCCCAAGGGCGTCATGGCCGAGTTGACGGGCCGCGAGGGCGGCTACTCCAAGGGCAAGGGCGGCTCGATGCACATGTTCAGCCGCGACAAGAAATTCTTCGGCGGGCACGGCATCGTCGGCGCTCAGGTGCCGCTTGGCACGGGCCTCGCCTTCGCGAACCGGTACCGCGAGGATGGCAGCGTCTGCCTCGCCTATTTCGGCGATGGCGCGGCCAACCAGGGCCAGGTCTATGAGAGCTTCAACATGGCGGAGCTCTGGCAGCTTCCCGTCGTCTATGTGATCGAGAACAACCAGTACGCGATGGGCACCAGCGTTGCGCGATCAAGCGCGCAGACGAACCTTTCGAAGCGCGGCGTCAGCTTCAACATTCCCGGTGAGCAGGTGGACGGCATGGACGTGCGCGCGGTGCGCGAGGCAGGCGCGCGCGCGGTCGAGAGCTGCCGCGAAGGCAACGGCCCCTACATCCTCGAAATGATGACCTATCGCTATCGCGGGCATTCGATGTCGGACCCGGCGAAGTACCGCGCCAAGGAAGAAGTGAACAAGATGCGCGCCGAGCACGACCCGATCGAGCAGGTGAGGCTTCGCCTCATCGAGTCGAAATCGCTGTCGGAGGATGACCTCAAGCAGATCGACAAGGAGATCAAGGGGATCGTCAACGAGGCGGCTGAATTCGCGCAATCGAGTCCCGAGCCCGATCCGTCGGAACTCTGGACCGACGTTCTCGCCGATGTGGAGGCCTGACGCCCATGTCGATTGAAGTGCTCATGCCTGCCCTCTCGCCGACCATGGAAGAGGGGACGCTCACCAAGTGGCATGTGAAGGTGGGCGACGAGGTGAAGTCCGGCGACGTGATCGCCGAGATCGAGACCGACAAGGCGACGATGGAAGTGGAAGCAGCGGACGAAGGCACCGTTGCCAGAATTCTCGTCGATGAAGGCACCGAGAATGTGCAGGTGAACGCCGTCATCGCGCTGCTCGCCGGCGAAGATGAAGATGTCTCGGATGTGAAATCGGAAGCGCCCAGGGAAAAGGCCAAGGAGGCGCCGAAGACGGACGCGGGTCAGGGCGAAAAGACGAGCCGGGAGAGCGGCGAGAAAGCGAAGAAGGAAGCCGCCGAGCCGAAGGTGGAAGTTCAGAGCGATCCCGATATTCCCGAAGGCACCGAATACGCGACGCAGACCGTGCGCGAGGCGCTACGCGATGCGATGGCCGAAGAGATGCGGCGCGACGAAAACGTCTTCGTGATGGGCGAGGAAGTCGCGCAATACGAAGGCGCCTACAAGGTGACGCAGGGCCTGCTCGCCGAATTCGGCGACAAGCGTGTCGTCGACACGCCGATTACCGAGCATGGTTTTGCGGGTCTCGGCGTCGGCGCGGCGATGGCGGGACTGCGGCCCATCGTCGAGTTCATGACCTTCAACTTCGCGATGCAGGCGATCGACCAGATCATCAATTCGGCGGCGAAGACGCGCTACATGTCCGGCGGGCAGATGTCGTGTCCCATCGTGTTCCGGGGGCCGAACGGCCCGGCGGCCCGCGTCGGCGCGCAGCACAGCCAGGATTATGCGTCCTGGTATGCGCATATTCCGGGGCTCATCGTCATCGCGCCCTATTCGGCGGCGGATGCGAAAGGGCTGCTCAAGGCCGCCATCCGCGATCCGAATCCTGTGATCTTTCTTGAGAATGAAGTGCTTTACGGCAAGAGCTTCGAGGTGCCGAAGCTCGACGATCACGTGCTGCCCATCGGCAAGGCGCGCGTGATGAAGGAGGGCAATGACGTGACCCTCGTGTCGCATAGCCATGGCATCGCCTATTGTCTCGAAGCGATGGCGAAGCTTGAGGAAGAGGGTCTGGATGTCGAACTGATCGACTTGCGCACCATTCGTCCGCTCGACATGGACACCATTGTGACTTCCGTGAAGAAGACGAACCGTCTCGTCACCGTGGAAGAGTCCTGGCCCGTCTGCGGCATTGGTGCGGAGATTGCGGCGGAGGTTCAGGCGCAGGCCTTCGACTACCTCGATGCGCCGATCCTGCGTGTTGCGCAGAAGAACGTGCCAATGCCCTATGCGGCCAATCTGGAGAAACTCGCGCTGCCGAGCGCCGGAGAAGTGGTGGAGGCGGTGAAAGCCGTCTGCTACCGCTGAGGAGCGCGCGATGCCCACACCCATCCTGATGCCCGCGCTGTCGCCGACCATGGAGGAAGGCACGCTCGCCAAATGGCTTGTCAAAAAGGGCGACACGGTAAACGCCGGCGATGTGATCGCCGAGATCGAGACCGACAAGGCGACGATGGAAGTCGAAGCCGTGGACGAAGGAACGATCGGCCGCCTTCTCGTCGATGAAGGCACCGAGGGCGTTGCCGTCAACAAGCCCATCGCCGTGCTGCTCGAAGAAGGCGAGGGCGAAGACGCGCTTGAAGGTTACGATCCCTCACAGGATTCGCCGCTCGGCGATGCGCCGCCGCCCAAGGAAAGCGGCGGAAAGGCCGGGAAGCCCGCACCCGAAACGGAATCGAAAGAGAAGAACGCCGCCCCGAAGGCTGCTTCGGCGAAAAAGGAGCCTGCTTCCGATGCCGGCGGCAAGGCGCCGCCCGCGCCGGAGACGGCGAAGGGCGAGCGCGTGTTCGCCTCGCCGCTCGCACGCCGCATTGCCGCGCAGCAGGGGATCGACCTCGCGGCGCTTTCCGGCTCCGGCCCACATGGCCGCATCGTGAAGGCGGACCTTGAAGGCGCACCGAAGGGGGCCGCGAAAAGTTCCGTCACACAGACGACAGGCGCCGCCGCGTCCGGGCCCATGCCCACTGTCGATCCGCGTGCCTTCTACAAGGACGGCTCCTATGAAGAAGTGCCGCTCGACGGGATGCGCAAGACGATTGCGCGGCGTCTCACACAATCGATGCAGGAGATCCCGCATTTCTATCTGACCGTCGATTGCGCACTGGACGAGTTGCTCGTTGCGCGCAGGAAGCTCAACGAGGAAGCGGGCGAGGGCGTGAAACTCTCGGTCAACGACTTCCTGATCCGAGCTGCCGCGCTTGCGCTGATAAAGGTGCCGGACGCGAATGTGAGTTTCGCGGGCAATGCGCTGCTGAAGCACAAGTCCGCCGATGTCGGCATTGCCGTGGCGCTCGACGGCGGCCTCATCACCCCGATCATCCGCGGCGCGGAGAAGAAAGGTCTCGCGGAAATCTCTGCGGAGGCAAAGTCGCTCGCTGCGCGCGCACGCGACAAGAAGCTGAAGCCCGCCGAATATGAAGGTGGCAGCTTCTCGATCTCCAATCTCGGCATGTTCGGCATCAAGCACTTCACAGGCGTCATCAATCCGCCCCAGGCCGCGATCCTCGCCGTCGGCAAGGGCGAGGAACGCCCCGTGGTGAAGAACGGCAAGCTCGAGATCGCAAATGTGATGACGGTTACGATGTCCTGCGATCATCGCGCCATCGACGGTGCATTGGGCGCGCAGTTCCTTGAGGCCTTCAAGTCCTTCGTTGAATATCCTGCAAGGATGCTTCTCTGATGGCGGATCAATATGACGTCGTGGTGATCGGCTCCGGGCCTGGTGGTTATGTTGCCGCGATCCGCGCCTCGCAACTCGGCCTCAAGACCGCGATTGTCGAGCGCGATGCGCTGGGCGGCATCTGTCTCAACTGGGGCTGTATCCCGACCAAGGCGCTGCTGCGTTCGGCGGAAGTCTACGAGACATTGCACAGGCTCGACGAGTTCGGCCTCAAGGCGGAAAAGATCGGCTATGACGCCGAAGCGGTCGTGAAGCGCAGCCGCAATGTCGCCGGACAATTGTCGAACGGCGTCAAGTTCCTCATGAAGAAGAACAAGATCGACGTCATCGAAGGGAGCGGCAAGCTCGCCGGAGAAGGCAAGGTCGCGGTCGAGACGAAAGATGGCAAGATCAGCGAAATCGCGGCAAAGAACATCATCCTCGCGACCGGTGCCCGTGCCCGTGTGATTGACGGTCTTGAGCCCGACGGCAAGACGATCTGGACCTACCGGGAAGCGATGGTGCCGAAGGCAATTCCGAAATCGCTGATCGTCGTCGGCTCCGGCGCCATCGGCATCGAGTTTGCGAGCTTCTACCGCGCATTCGGTGCGGAAGTGACGGTGGTGGAAGTGCTGGACCGTATTCTGCCAGTCGAGGACGAAGAGATTTCAAAGGAGGCCGCGCGCGCCTTCAAGAAGCGCGGCATTCGCCTCATCACCGGCGCGAAGATCGACAAGACGGAGAAGGGCGAGAGTGGCGCGAAAATGAACGTGACCGTGAACGGCAAGAGCGAGACGCTGGAAGCCAAGGTCGTGATCTCCGCCGTCGGCATCGTCGGCAATGTCGAGGATATCGGTCTCGAAAAGGCGGGCGTGAAGGTCGAGAAGACCCACGTCGTCGTCAACGAGTGGCTGGAGACCGGCGTGAAGGGCATCTACGCCATCGGCGATCTCGTCGGACCGCCCTGGCTTGCGCACAAGGCCAGCCATGAAGGCGTTCTCGCGGCAGAACGGATTGCGGGTGTGAAGGACCTCCACGCCATCGACACGACGCGTATTCCGGGCTGCACTTATTCGACGCCGCAGATTGCGAGCGTCGGTCTCACCGAAGCAAAGGCGAAGGAAAAGGGTCACGAAGTGAAAGTCGGCCGCTTTCCCTTCCGGGCGAACGGCAAGGCCATTGCGCTCGGCGAAACGGAAGGTTTCGTGAAGACCGTGTTCGACGCGAAGACAGGAGAGCTTCTGGGTGCCCACATGATCGGCGCGGAAGTCACCGAGCTCATTCAGGGCTACGGTGTCGCCATGACGCTTGAGACGACCGAGGCGGATCTCATCCGGGCAGTCTTCCCGCACCCGACGCTCTCGGAAATGATGGGCGAGGCGGTACTCGACGCCTATGGCCGGGTTCTCCACACCTGAATTCCAGTCCTTAGTGCATAATTATTGGATCTGTGCTCTGTTTCCTTGAGGAAATGGCGGGATTCAAAATGAGCACAGTAGAGCTCAGCACGATTGACTATGAAGTCGCGGAAGCCGAAGGCTGCCTTCATTCGAAGAACCGGAAACTGCTCGAACTCTGGCTTGCCCATCGCGGTGAGGATGGGACCGCGAGTCGGGACGACCTGTCTCCGGCCCTGCTCGTGCCTCTGCTTGGCGGCATTTCCGTGACGGAGCCGGTCGACGGCGGCAAGGACTTCCATTTCCGTCTCGTGGGCGCCCGGAACGAGGAGCGCCTCGGGTTCAAGGCGACTGGCAAATTGATGTCCGATTGCTATGGCCCCCGGATGGCGGCCGAGTTGATCGCCCTGCACAAGAGGGTTCTGGATAGCCGCAAGCCCGCCGTTCTTCGTGGCCGGTTCCTCGGGATCGGCCTCGAACATGCTCTTTTCGAAGCTCTTTTTCTCCCGGTGCGGAACTCGACTGGCGGTCTGCAGGTTCTGGCTGGTATGTATGACATGAGCGAGAGCTGAGACTCGCTTTCCTGTCTCGTTTTCTGACCCCCAGCTTATCCGGCAGTCATGTTCGAACTCTTCCTTCAGCCCGAAAACTGGGCGAGCCTGGCGACGCTCACCATTCTCGAGATCGTTCTCGGCGTCGACAATCTGATCTTCCTTTCCATTCTGGCCTCGCGCCTGCCTGCGCATCAGCAGAAGCTGGGGCGGCAGCTCGGTCTCGGGGCGGCGGTGGTCACCCGGCTCGCCTTGCTCGCGTCGGCGGCCTGGATCGTAACGCTCACGCACCCGGTTTTCGATTTCGGCGAGTACGAGATTTCCTGGCGCGACCTGCTGCTGCTTGCAGGCGGGCTCTTCCTGATGGCGAAGGCGACCATCGAGATCCATCACGCGGTGGAAGGCGAAGGGCACGAAACAGGCGGCAAGGAAGCCGTGGCAGCAGGGCTCATGGGGGTGATCGTGCAGATCGCGATCATCGACATCGTCTTCTCCTTCGACACGGTCATGACGGCGGTCGGCATGTCCGACCATTTCCCGATCATGGCTACCGCCGTCATTGTGGCGGTAATCGTGATGATCTTCGCGGCGGAGCCGGTCAGCGCTTTCGTGACTTCGCACCCGACCGTGAAGATGCTCGCGCTCAGTTTCCTTATCCTGATCGGCATTGCTCTGGTTGCGGACGGTCTGCACTTCCACATTCCCAAGGGCTATCTCTACTTCGCGGTCGCCTTTTCCGTGGGCGTGGAAGGCCTTAACCTGTGGGCAAGAAAACGGCGCAGGGCGCGGCCGGAAAGCGCCTGACACCTGGGAGGGGACAGTCTTGACGGAGAACCCGGCGGGTACGCCGAAGAACGCGGTCGTCATCCTGCTGGACAGTCTCAACCGGCACATGCTCGGTGCCTATGGCGGGACGGAGTTTGCGACACCGAACCTTGATCGCTTTGCCGCCCGCGCGACGCGGTTCACCCGCCATTTCACCGGATCTCTCCCTTGCATGCCGGCGAGGCACGACATTCTCTGCGGCGCGCTTGATTTCCTTTGGCGGCCCTGGGGATCGGTCGAACTCTGGGAAGACGCGATTACCTATGAACTCCGCAAGAAGGGTGTGGTTACGCAGCTCGTTTCCGATCATCCGCATCTCTTCGAAAGCGGCGGCGAGAATTACCATGTCGACTTCACGGCATGGGACTATCAGCGTGGCCATGAAGGCGATCCGTGGAAGACGCGAGCGGACCCGAGCTGGGCGGGCGCGCCGAACTTCATGCGCGATCACATGCCTTACGACGACTCGCGTGGCTATTTCCGCGGAGAAGAGGATTTTCCGGGGCCGCGCACCATGGCCGCGGCGGCGCGCTGGCTCTCCGATAATGCCGGGCATCACGACCGCTTCATGCTTTTCGTCGACGAGTTCGATCCGCATGAGCCTTTCGACACCCCGGAGCCCTATGCCTCGATGTACGATCCCGACTGGGAAGGCGCGCATCTGATCTGGCCGCCCTATGTTGCGGGCGGTATCGAGAAGGGCGTCATAGACGAGCGGCAGGCACGCCAGATACGCGCGAGCTACGGCGGCAAGCTCACCATGATCGACAAGTGGTTCGGCAAGATCATGGACGAACTCGACCGGCATGATCTGTGGGACGACACGCTCGTCATCCTCTGTACCGATCATGGCCACTATCTCGGCGAGAAGGATATCTGGGGGAAGCCTGGCGTGCCGGTCTACGAGCCGCTTGGACACATCCCGCTGATGATCGCGCACCCGGGCATCGCGCCCGGCACCTGCAATGCGCTGACAACCAGCGTCGACCTGTTTGCGACACTCGCGGACATGTTCGGCGTCGAGGCCCGCCAGCGCACGCATGGCCGCTCGCTGCTGCCGCTGATACGGAGCGAAGCAGAGACCGTGCGCGACTGGCTGCTGACCGGTGTCTGGGGCCGTGAGGTTCATTACATCGATGGGCGCTACAAATACGCGCGGGGCCCCGCCGGCGACAATGCGCCGCTCAGCATGATGTCGAACCGCTGGTCGACCATGCCGACACATTTCCTCACCCGCGAACAGGAACTGCCGCTGCCGGACGATCGGGCTTTTCTCGACCGGATGCCGGGCAGCAAGGTGCCGGTCATTCATCAGCAATGGCAGAAGGGCGACATGCTGCCCTATTGGGCGCTGACCCGTTTCTCCGGCCACCATCTCTACGATCTCGAAGCCGATGCCGCGGAAGAAGATAACCTGGCGGGGTCCGCACTCGAAAAGGATCTCGCAGAACGGCTGCGCGCCGCGCTTCTGGTGATCGAGGCGCCGGAAAGCCAGTTCCAGCGGCTTGGGCTGACGGGCTCCCAATAACAGTTGCTTAACGGTCGCGGCCTTAGCCTAGCGGCGGAGGACCGACCATGGTGGCGAAAAGCGATGCGCGCCCACTGGGCAGCACGATCGACTATGCCGTCGTCGAAGTGGAGGAACCGGCACATCCCAAATGCCGGCGTCTGCTCGACTATTGGCGTGCTCGCATGCAGCCGGACGGCACTGTGCTGCGCGCCGATTTCAACCCACTCGATCTCCCGCAATTGATGGGCGGCATGTTCGTTGTCGAGCCGGTCGATGGGGGAGCTGATTTGCGCTATCGGCTTGTCGGCGCCGAGACCGAGCGGCGGCTCGGCCGCAAGTTCACCGGCGAGCTTTTCTCCTACAGCTACACGCCCGAAATGGCTGCGGATCAGATCGCGCTTCACAATCGCGTCATGGAAACGCGAAAACCCACTTGCCTGCAGGGACATTTCATCGGTCTTGATCTCGAACATGTCTCCTACGAGGCGATTTATCTGCCTGTGCGGACAGACAATGGCGGAATGCAGGTCATAGGCGGTCTCTACGATCTCGCTGAAGGAGCCAGCAAATAGGCCGAAATCGGCCGGATTTGCTTGAATCGGCCCGAGCGGCTATCCATGTGCCTGATAGCAAACCGTTACTTGAGTTCATGGTCACGATCGTCGACACGCTGAAGCCGGACGCGTCAAAGCCCCGGCACCCCGAAAAGGCAAAGCGGCCCGACACGCCCGTCCTGCGCAAGCCGGACTGGATTCGCGTCAAGGCGCCGGGCTCGCCCATTTACGCCGAAACGAAACAGATCGTTCGCGAGAACGGGCTCGTGACGGTATGCGAGGAAGCGGGCTGTCCGAATATCGGCGAGTGCTGGACCAAGAAGCACGCGACCATGATGATCATGGGCGACACGTGCACGCGGGCCTGCTCCTTCTGCAACGTGAAGACGGGCCTTCCTGCGCCGCTCGATGCGGAGGAACCGGAGAAGGTCGCGAATGCGGTGGCGAAGCTCGGATTGCGTCACGTCGTCATCACTTCCGTCGACCGCGACGACCTTGCCGATGGCGGCGCTCAGCATTTCGTCGAGGTGATCGAGGCGATCCGCCGCCGCTCACCGGGCACGACGATCGAGATCCTCACGCCCGACTTCCTGCGCAAGGACGGCGCTCTCGAAAAGGTCGTCGAGGCCCGGCCCGACGTCTTCAATCACAATCTCGAGACGGTGCCGCGGCTCTATCTCGGCATTCGTCCCGGCGCGCGTTATTTCCATTCGCTGCGTCTGCTGCAGCGGGTAAAGGACCTCGATCCGACGATCTTCACCAAGTCCGGCATCATGGTTGGCCTCGGCGAGGCGCGCGAGGAAGTGCTGCAGGTCATGGACGATATGCGCTCCGCTTCCATCGACTTCCTGACCGTCGGCCAGTATCTCCAGCCGACACGCAAGCATGCCGCCATTGATCGTTTCGTGACGCCCGAAGAGTTCAAGTCCTATGAGCGCATCGCGCGCACCAAGGGCTTCCTGCTTGTTTCAGCGAGCCCGCTGACGCGCTCTTCCTATCACGCGGACGAGGATTTCGCCCGCCTCCGCGACGCACGAAACGCCGCCGCCGCGCGAGGGTAATCATTCATGGCAGCGCATGAACAGATCCGCGACGTACCATACGCGGCGGATGACATGTTCTCGCTGGTCGCCGGCATCGATCGCTATCCGGAGTTCCTGCCCTGGTGCAGCGGCGCACGCATTCGCCGCCGTGACGTGGAAGAGGGAAAAGAGGTCCTCCTCGCCGATCTCATCGTCTCCTACAAGGTTTTCCGCGAACAGTTCACGAGCCGGGTGACGCTCGACCGTGAGGCGCGCATCATCGATGTCGCCTATGTGCAGGGACCGTTCAACCATCTCCACAACAAATGGCATTTCGAGGCGCTGCCCGACGGCGGCACGCGTATTCATTTCTTCATCGATTTCGAATTCCGCAGCGCGACGCTCCAGAAGATGATCAGCACCGTCTTCGCCAGGGCTTTCGCAAAGATGATGCAGGCTTTCATCGATCGGGCCGACGATCTCTACGACGGCACACGCGGCTCGCCGCCTGGCGCGCCGGCGGACGGAATGGCTACATCATCCGCCGGACAAGATTGAGCGCCGTTTCGACGGCCTTTATCCGCACCTCTTCCCGCCCGATGTCTCCGTAGAGCTGCATCTCGTGAAGGATACTGCGGCCGTGCCGGGCCGCGCCGAAGTGGACGAGACCGACCGGTTTCATCGGTGTGCCTCCGCCGGGACCGGCTATTCCGGTCACAGACACCGCGATATGTCCGCGCGAGTTCTTCAGTGCGCCTTCTGCCATGGAACGCGCGACCGGTTCCGATACGGCGCCGAAATCGGCGATGAGGTCTCCTGGTACGTCGAGTATGTCGCGCTTCGCCTCGTTCGAATAGACGACAAAGCCGCGCTCCACGACATCCGATGAACCGGCGATTTCCGTCAGCAGGCCCGCGATCAGTCCGCCGGTGCAGCTCTCCGCCGTGACGATCTTGAGCTTTGACTCGCGCGCATCGGCGAGTGTCAGTTCGGCGAGATGGACGAGACGGCGCGGAAACATGCTCATGTCAGTACCAGCCAGACGAGATCGATAAGGATATAGGCGAAGATCGCACAGACGGCGGCGAGCGCGTCGTCGATCATGACCCCGAGACCGCCCTTGAAGCGGCGTTCGACAGCGCCGATGGGCCAGGGTTTGACGATGTCGAAAAGACGGAACAGGAAGAAGGCGCCGATCCAGCCCGCCGGTGTCATCGGCAGTGCGGCGAGTACCAGCCAGATCGCCGAGACCTCGTCGATGACGACTTCGGGCGCATCGTCCTTTCGCGCGGCGATGCAGTAAATACCCGAGGCCCAAACGCCGGCAGCGAAGGCGGCAACCGCCGCGACGGCGAGAAGCCAGGGCCCCCCCACCCATGAAATGGCGAAGGCGAAGGGAAAGGCGGCGAGTGTGCCCCATGTGCCGGGTGCCGGGCGCAGGAGCCCCGCGCCGAACCACGTCGCGACGAGTGCGGCCGGATGGCTCAGCCTGAGCGATGGGGGCAGGGCGGTGAGACGGATCATGCGGTCACCGGAGGATGAGCGTTGCAATGGCTTGCGCGGCGAGGCCTTCGCGCCTGCCGGTGAAGCCGAGGCCCTCGGTCGTCGTCGCCTTGACGCTGATGCGGGTGATGTCGAGTTCGAGGATTTCGGCGATCCTCGTCCGCATCTTTTCCGTATACGGAGAAATCTTCGGCGCTTCGCAGATCAGTGTCAGGTCGACATGCGAGATCGTCGCGCCCGCATCGCGCACCAGGGCGGCTGCGTGCGCGAGAAAAATGTCGGAGGACGCTCCCTTCCATTCCGGATCGCTCGGCGGAAAGTGTTTGCCGATATCGCCGGCGCCGAGCGCGCCCAGGATCGCGTCGGTGATCGCATGGAGCCCCGCATCGGCATCCGAATGGCCGACAAGTCCCGCCTCGTGAGGCACCTTCACGCCGCACAGCCAGACATGGTCGCCCGGGCCGAAGCGATGCACGTCGAAGCCCATGCCCGTCCGCGTTTCGCCGCGGCTGTTCAGCATGCGTTCGGCCCGCGCCAGGTCGGCCGCGCTCGTGATCTTGATGTTGTCTTCATCTCCCTCGACCAGCGCAACCTCCAGGCCCGCCCGGGCAGCAACGGCAACATCGTCGGTGTGGTTGCCGCCCGCGGCTTTCTTGTGGGCGTCGAGAATAGCCTCAAACCGGAAGGCTTGCGGCGTCTGTGCCCGCCAGAGCCCGTCACGGGACACGGTCTCCCCGGCAAGCCTGTCATTTCCCCGCCGGATCGTGTCGGTGACGGCGAGAGCGGCGAGGGCGCCGGCGTGCGCGGCAAGCGCCTCGATACAGTCCGAAATGATCCGCGCGCTCACGAACGGTCTCGCCCCGTCATGGATCAGCACGAGATCGGGCGGATCGGACCTGGCCAGCGCCTCGAGCCCGGCCAGCACCGAGGCCTGCCGTGTCTCGCCGCCGAAGGCAGGGGCGCAGAGCTTCGGCAGGCCGCCGGCCGCCTTGCGATAGGCTTCCTCGTCGTCTGAATGGATCACGGCCAGAATGGCCGATATACCGGGATGTGTGGCGAATGCGGCGAGCGTCCGCCGGAGAACCGGCTCACCGGCCAGCGGGCGGTACTGCTTAGGCGCGCCCGGTCCCGCGCGGCTGCCGCGGCCGGCCGCCACAATCAGCGCGGCGACTTTCATGCCCGCTCGTTTCGCACCCCGCAGCGCACTGCGCAAGCGATTTGCCTTGCCGAAACTTTAGGCAACCGCTAAATTGGACAAAATTTGTGCAGTTTTCTGGGGTGCTTAAAGTTTGACCATATCTATCGGCTCTCACCGGCTTTCCAATCCTGTCCTGCTCGCGCCCATGGCTGGCGTGACGGATTTGCCGTTTCGGCGGGTGGCGCACCGGCTCGGCGCCGGGCTGGTGGTTTCGGAAATGGTTGCGAGCGACGAGCTGGTGCGGGCCCGCCCCGACGTGGTCCGCCGGGCGGCGGGCGCCGGCGAGTTCGAGCCGCTCTCGATCCAGCTCGCAGGCCGGGAAGCGCACTGGATGGCGGAGGGGGCCCGGGTGGCTGCCGCTGCCGGCGCCGACATCATCGACATCAACATGGGTTGCCCCGCGAAACAGGTGACGACCGGGCTTTCCGGTTCGGCGCTGATGCGCGATCTCGATCATGCGGAGAGCCTGATCGAGGCGACGGTGGGTGCGGTCGACCTCCCTGTGACGCTCAAGATGCGCACAGGCTGGGACGAGATGAAACGCAACGCGCCCGAGCTTGCCCAGCGCGCCGAGGCCGCGGGCGTGAAGATGGTCACGGTTCACGGCCGCACGCGCTGCCAGTTCTACAAGGGCAGGGCGGACTGGAATTTCATCTCCGAAGTGAAAAAGGCAGTTTCCATTCCCGTCATCGCCAATGGTGATGTCGCGAGCGAGGAAGACGCGCGCGCTATTCTCGACGCTTCGGGCGCCGACGGCGTGATGGTCGGCCGGGGCGCGCAGGGCCGCCCCTGGTTCCTCGCACAGGTCGCGCATTATCTGGCGACGGGCGAGAAACTTGCCGCACCGTCATGGGCCGATCAGGGAAAGATCGCCGCCGCGCATTACCGCGACATGATCGATCATTTCGGCGAGGCGCTTGGTGTCCGCGTCGCCCGCAAGCATCTCGTCTGGTATCTCGAGGAAGCCTCGCGGCGTTTCCCCGAGGAAGCGATGACGACGAAGCGCGCCGTCGTGCGCATGAGCGACCCGAAGGAAGTTCTGGCGGCGATTGCCGCGTTCTACGCACAAGCGGGCGAGGCCGAACCCGCAGGTCCATCCATGAGCAAGGAGGCGGCGTGATGTCGCAAGTTGTTCGCGCATTCGGCCCGGGCGGTCCGCCCGAAGCGAATGTCATCCTGAAGTCGATGCCGCATCCCGTGATCCTCGTCGACCGGGATTCCCGGATCGAATATGTGAACGACAGCGCCGAGGAATTCTTCGCCGCCAGTTCGGCCATGTTGCTCGGCCATCCGCTGAGCGAGATCGTCGCCTTCGGCAGTCCGGTGCTAGCGCTCATCGAACAGGTGTTCGAGCAGGGCGTGTCCGTCAACGAATACGGCGTCGAGATCGGCACGCCGCGCATCGGCGACCGGCAGGTCGATATTCAGGTGACGCCGCTGACCGAATATCCCGGCCATGTGCTGCTGCTGCTGCAGGTCCGCACCATGGCGCACAAGATGGACCGCCAGCTGACGCATCGCGGTGCCGCGCGCTCCGTGACCGGTATGGCAGCGATCCTGGCGCATGAGATCAAGAACCCGCTCTCGGGTATTCGCGGCGCGGCACAGCTTCTCGAGATTTCGGGCTCGCCCGAGGACAAGACGCTGACGCGCCTCATCTGCGAGGAGACGGACCGCATCTGCAAGCTCGTCGACCGCATGGAGGTCTTCTCCGACGAGAGGCCCGTGCCGCGCGAGCCCGTGAACATCCATCTCGTACTCGGGCATGTAAAGCAGCTCGCCGCGACGGGCTTTGCGAAGAACATCCGTATCCACGAGGAATATGACCCCTCGCTGCCGCCCGTGCTCGGCGACAAGGACCAGCTCATCCAGGTCTTTCTCAACCTCGTCAAGAATGCTGCGGAAGCGCTTGGCGGCCCCGACGGCGAGATCGTGCTGACGACCGCCTACCGGCCGGGTGTGCGCCTTTCCATGCCGGGCAGCCGGGATCGTGTCAGCCTGCCGCTCGAAATCTGCGTCATCGACGATGGCCCCGGCGTGCCGGGCGATCTGCTGGAGCATCTCTTCGATCCCTTCGTGACGACGAAATCTTCCGGCACGGGTCTCGGCCTCGCGCTTGTCGCCAAGATCATCGGCGATCATGGCGGCATCATCGAGTGTGAGAGCCAGCCCCGCAGAACCATTTTCCGCGTGTTGCTGCCCATGCATACGGGCGCGACCGTGACCCATGACGACGAAACAGCGGCGCCCGGAGCGCGCTAGGCGACAGGAGAGGCCAATGCCAAGCGGAACCATTCTCCTTGCGGATGACGATGCGGCGATCCGCACCGTGCTCAACCAGGCGCTCGGCCGGGTCGGCTACGAGGTGCGTTCGACCGGCAACGCGGCGACGCTGTGGCGCTGGGTGAGCCAGGGCGAGGGTGATCTCATCATCACCGACGTCGTCATGCCCGACGAAAATGCCTTCGATCTCATCCCGCGCATCAAGCGCGCGCGGCCGGACCTTCCGATTGTCGTCATGAGCGCGCAGAACACGCTGAAGACGGCGATCACGGCGGCGGAGCGCGGCGCCTACGAATATCTGCCGAAACCCTTCGACCTCAACGAACTGATCCGCGTGGTGGACCGCGCGATGACGGCACCGCGCGAGCCCGCCATCGCGCGCCAGCCGGCGGAAGAGGACGAGAAGATCCCGCTGATCGGGCGTTCGCCGGCGATGCAGGACATCTACCGCGTGCTCGCGCGGCTGATGCAGACGGATCTCACCGTCATGATTTCGGGCGAGAGCGGTACCGGCAAGGAACTCGTCGCCCGCGCGCTGCATGATTACGGGCGCCGGCGCAATGGCCCCTTCGTCGCCGTCAACATGGCCGCGATCCCCCGCGAACTGATCGAGAGCGAACTCTTCGGCCACGAGAAGGGCGCCTTTACCGGCGCCAGCCAGCGCGCGACCGGACGCTTCGAGCAGGCCGAAGGCGGCACGCTCTTTCTCGACGAGATCGGCGACATGCCGATGGAGGCGCAGACGCGTCTTCTCCGTGTGCTCCAGCAGGGTGAATACACCACCGTCGGCGGCCGCACGCCGATCAAGACCGATGTGCGCATCGTCGCGGCGACGAACCGCGATCTCCGCCAGCTCATCAACCAGGGGCTCTTCCGCGAAGACCTGTTCTTCCGGTTGAACGTGGTGCCGATCCGGCTGCCGCCGCTGCGCGAGCGGACGGAGGATATTCCGGATCTCGTCCGTCACTTTCTCGGCCAGGCGGAGGACGAGGGCCTGCCGCCCAAGACCATCGACGCCGAGGGGATGGAACTCCTCAAGCGCTATCGCTGGCCGGGCAACGTGCGCGAACTCGAAAACCTCGTGCGCCGTCTCGCCGCGCTTTACACCGAAGAGACCATCGGCGCCTCGATTCTCGAGACCGAACTGGCAGAACCCGATTTCGGCAAGCCCGCCGAGCAAACGGCGACCGACGAGCCGCTTGCCAACTCCGTCGAGCGGACGCTTGCGCGAATCTTTACCGCGCATGGCGACGACCTGCCGCCGCCGGGCCTCTACGACCGGCTCCTCAAGGAAGTCGAGAAACCCCTGTTCAGCATGAGTCTCGCGGCCACGCGCGGAAACCAGATCAAGGCCGCTCATCTCCTCGGCATCAACCGCAACACGCTTCGAAAGAAGATTCGCGAGCTCGATATCCAGGTCATTCGCGGCTTGAAATGACGCTTTCGAGCGTTAACCCTGGCGCGCGAAGCTGATGTGACACTGATGTAAACCGGCAACATAGTTGTTGAACGGTATCGCCCGCCGATACAGAATGGCGCCCTGCCGAAGAGGAGCGTGGCGTATCGGGCACAGGGCGGGGCGTTTCAGTCATCATTCGCCTCCTGCGATCCCCGGTCCGGCAGCGCCGCGCAGGAACAGGCATGGTATCGACAGAACAAACGGAAGAGGTCCGGCAGGATCGGGCGGCAAGCTGGGAAAGCCGGCTGTGGCGTCTTTTTGCCCGCCGGGGCGTCTCGACGGCGCTCTCGATCGGCCTTGTCGTTGCCGCCATCTGCCTCGGCTCCTTCACCTACATGCTGCTGACGGGGCTCACGCCGTTCTCGCCCACGCGGCCGGTGGTGATCTCGCTGCTCGTCGTCAATCTGGCGGTCGTCCTGGTCCTGTTCGCGCTGATCTTCTGGCGCGTCATCCGGATCATTCTCGCCCGCGTCAGCGGCACGGCGGGTGCGAAGCTTCATGCCCGCCTGGTGACGCTCTTCGCCATCGTGGCGGTCATGCCCGCGATCATCGTTGCGGTCTTCGCCGCGGTGACGCTCAACCGCGGTCTCGACACCTGGTTCGGCGAGCGCGCCCAGATCATCATTTCGAACGCTGAAACGGTTGCCGAAGCCTATCTCAACGAGCATCGGCAGGTGCTGCGCGGCGACACGCTCGCCATGGCGACGGACATCAACCGCGAGTCGGCGCTGCTCGAATCGGATCCGAACTTCTTCTTCACTCTGTTCAACGGCCAGACGCGCGTCCGTTCGCTGCATGCCGCCTATCTTATCAAGTCCGACGGCCGGATTCTCGTGAAGGCCCGGGGCAGCGTCGAGGTGGGCATGCCGGCGGCGGAGCATTTCGAGGCGGCGAAGAAAGACGATATCGCGCTTTTCGTCGTTGAAGATCACAACCAGATCCGCGCACTGGTCGCGCTGCCGGACTTGGTGGACACTTATCTCTACGTCGCCCGTTTCGTCGATGCGCAGGTGCTCGAGCATCTCGCCGAAACGCGCGCGACGGTCGACGAGTACGAAAGTCTCGAAAGCCGGCGCAGCCAGTTCCAGATCACCTTCGCGCTTATCTATGTAACGGTCGCGCTCATCACGCTGATTGCCGCCATCTGGCTCGGCCTGTGGGCGGCCAACCGCATCGTCGATCCGATCTCCCAACTCGTTCGCGCCGCCGAGCGCGTCAGCGTCGGCGACCTCCGCGCCCGCGTTCCCGTCGGCGGAACCGGCGACGAGCTCGACATGCTGACGGGCGCCTTCAACCGGATGACGAGCCAGCTCGAAAGCCAGCGCAGCGATCTCATAGAGGCGAACCACCAGCTCGACGAGCGCCGGCAGTTCACGGAAGCCGTGCTGTCGGGCGTAAGCGCCGGTGTGCTCGGCCTCGACAATGAAGGCCGGATCACCCACGCGAACCGCGCCGCGCTCCGCTTCTTCGGGCTCTCGGAAGCGAAGCTTCTGAACCGCGCGATCGCGAGCACCATTCCCCAGATGGCCTCGGCGGTCGCCGATGCGCGCGCGCATCCCGATCGCACCGCGCAGGCCCAGGTCGTCATCGCGCAGGGTGGGCAGGAGCGGACGCTGAACCTGCGTGTGACGCGCGAACTGACGGATTCGGGGCAGGGCGGTTTCGTGCTCACCTTCGACGACATCACCGAGCTCGTGCGGGCGCAGCGCACCTCCGCGTGGGCGGATGTCGCGCGCCGCATCGCGCACGAGATCAAGAATCCGCTGACACCGATCCAGCTTTCCGCCGAACGGCTGCGCCGGAAGTACGGCAAGGAAATCACCTCGGATCCGGATGTCTTCGAGCAGTGCACGCAGACCATCATCCGGCAGGTGAACGATATCGGCCGCATGGTCGACGAATTCTCGTCCTTCGCTCGGATGCCGTCGGCCTCGATGAAGGAACTCGACATCAACGAGATCCTGCGTCAGGCCGTTTTCCTGCAGCGCGTCGCGCATCCCGATATCGACTACCAGATCGAACTGCCGGAGAAGCCCGTCACCCTCGAATGCGACGGCCGTCTCGTCAGCCAGGCGCTCACCAACATTCTGAAGAACGCCGCGGAGGCGATCCGCGGTCCTGATGAGGGCGAGGAAGACGAGGACGGAGAGCGTCCGGCCGCGCCGCGCCGCGCCAGTCAGGAAAAGGCCGGGCGCATTCATGTGATGCTCGTGGTGGATGACGACGCCATCGAGATAAGGACAACGGATTCTGGCTGCGGATTGCCGGATGCAGACCGGTCGCGGCTCACCGAGCCCTACATGACGACGCGCACGAAAGGCACGGGGCTCGGCCTCGCGATCGTCAACAAGGTGATGGAAGACCACGGCGGCACGCTCGTGCTCGAGGATGCCCCGCATGACGAGGGCTGGGAGAGCGGTGCGCGCGTGCGTCTCGTTTTCCCGCGCCAACGGGCGATTGCGGCCAGGACAAGCGAAGCGAATGAGGGCAACGGAAACAACGTTGCCGGCAAGGTAACCGAAGAGGCGGTTGATGGCGTCTGATATTCTGATAGTCGACGACGAGGCTGATATCCGCGAACTTGTGTCGGGTATTCTGAACGACGAGGGCTACGACACGCGCAGTGCCGGCGACAGCGACCGTGCGCTTGCCGCCATCGAAGCGCGCAGGCCCGGTCTGGTTGTCCTCGACATCTGGTTGCAGGGAAGCAAGCTCGACGGGCTCGAACTGCTGGACGTGATCCGGGACAGGCATCCTGATCTGCCGGTTATCGTCATCAGCGGCCACGGCAACATCGAGACCGCCGTCTCCGCGATCAAGAAGGGGGCCTACGATTTCATCGAGAAGCCGTTCAAGGCAGACCGCCTCATCCTCGTTGTCCGTCGCGCCATCGAGGCATTCAAGCTGCGGCGCGAGAACAGCGAGCTGCGCGTCCGCGCCGGCGACGACACCACGCTGATCGGTATTTCGCCCGCGCTCGCGCAGGTTCGTCTGACCATCGACAAGGTCGCGCCGACGAACAGCCGTGTGCTGATCGCCGGACCGTCGGGTTCCGGCAAGGAAGTTGTCGCACGTCTGATGCATGCGCGCTCGCGCCGCTCTGGCCACGCTTTCGTCGCGATCAACGCCGCCAACATGGCGCCCGAACGCATGGAAACGGAACTCTTCGGCACGGAGGAGAGCGCTTCTGGTCCGCGCAAGGTCGGCGTCTTCGAACAGGCGCATGGCGGCACGCTCTTTCTCGATGAAGTCGCCGAAATGCCGCTCGAAACGCAGAGCAAGATTCTCCGGGTGCTGGTTGACCAGACTTTCGAGCGCGTCGGCGGCGGTTCGCGCGTCAAGGTGGATGTCCGTGTGGTCTCCTCGTCGAGCCGCGATCTGCTGGAGGAAATCTCCAAGGGACGCTTCCGCGAGGATCTCTTTCACCGGTTGAACGTGGTCCCGATTTCGGTGCCCGCGCTTGCCTCGCGCCGCGAGGACATTCCGCTTCTCGTCGAGCATTTCATGGGCCAGATCTCGAACGCGACGGGCCTGCCGCCGCGGCGCGTCTCGGAGGATGCGATGGCGGCCCTCCAGGCGCATGACTGGCCGGGCAATGTGCGCCAGCTCCGCAACAATATCGAACGCTTGCTGATCCTGACCTCGGGCGATCCGAATGCGATCGTTACCGCGGACATGCTGCCGGCCGAAGTCGGCGCTTCCGCGCAGATGACGGTCAACGGCGCGGGCGGCGAGCACATCATGGCACTGCCGCTCCGCGAGGCGCGGGAAACGTTCGAACGCGAATATCTGATGGCGCAGATCAGCCGCTTCGGCGGTAACATCTCGCGCACGGCCGCCTTCATTGGCATGGAACGCTCGGCGCTGCACCGCAAGCTCAAGTCGCTCGGCGTCGCCGCCGCTAACCGGCCGGACGTGCCGGCGTGACGCGCCGGATGCCTCGACCAATGCTTCGAAACGGGAACGCTTCCTCATGAAAGTAATCGTCTGCGGCGCGGGGCAGGTCGGCTTCGGCATCGCCCGGCAACTCGCTGCCGAACAGAACGACGTCACGGTGATCGACCAGTCGCCGCAGCTCGTTCACCAGATGTCGGACACGCTGGACGTGCGCGCCTTTGTCGGCCACGGCGCGCACCCGGATGTGCTGGAACGCGCAGGCGCGGCCTCGGCCGACATGCTGATCGCCGTTACCTTCCACGATGAAGTGAACATGATCGCCTGCCAGGTCGCGCATTCCGTCTTCAAGGTCCCGACCAAGATCGCCCGTATCCGCGCGCAGAGCTATCTGCAGCCCGGCTTCCAGGATCTGTTCTCGCAGGATCACCTGCCGATCGACGTCATCATTTCGCCGGAACTCGAGGTCGGGAAGGCGGTGCTGCGCCGGCTCGCCGTGCCGGGCGCCTTCGACATTCTGAATTTTGCGGACGGCAAGGTGAGCGTTGTCGGGGTCTCGCTCGAGGAAGATTGCCCCATCGTCAACACGCCGCTGCGCCAGTTGACCGATCTCTTCCCGGATCTAAAATCCCGCGTCGTCGGTATCGTGCGCAATGGCGAACTCTTCGTGCCCCAGAGCGACGATCCGATGCTGGTCGGAGACGAGGCCTACTTCGCCGCCGATGTGCGAGACGTGCGCCGCACGCTCGGCATTTTCGGTCACGAGGAGACCGCCGCGCGCCGTATCATCATCGTCGGCGCGGGCAATATCGGCCTTCATGTCGCACAGGAGCTTGAAACAAGTCATCCCGGAACCCGCGTCAAGCTCATCGAGCGCGACCGGGAAAAAGCTGTGCAGGCCGCCGACAAGCTGAAGCGTTCCATCGTCCTTCATGGCGACGGTCTCGACCCGGAACTTCTGCAGGAAGCGGGCATCGCCGAAACCGAAACCCTCGTCACGCTGACCAACAACGATCAGGCGAACATTCTCTCCTGCGTGGTGGCGAAGCGAGAAGGCTGCCAGCGCACGATGGCGCTCATCAACAACAATACCTATGCGCCGCTCATGCGCTCGCTCGGCATCGACGCCTTCATCAATCCGCGTGGCGCCACGGTCTCCACAGTGCTTCAGCATGTCCGCCGCGGCCGCATACGCGGGCTCCAGTCGGTGCGCGACGGAGCGGCGGAAATCATCGAGGCGGAGGCGCTCGAAACCTCAACACTGGTCGGCAAACCGCTTCGCGAGGTCAATCTGCCGGACGGCATTCTCGTCGGCGCCGTCATCCGCGACGGTGAGGTCATCATCCCGCGCGGCGGCACGGAGGTCATTGCGGGTGACCGCGTCGTTCTCTTCGCGCGCTCCGACATGGTGAAGAAGGTCGAGCAGATGTTCCGCGTCAGTCTCGAATTCTTCTGACGCAGAAAGGACCCGCGCCCCTTGTCCCGCATCGCCTATGTCAATGGCCGCTACCTCCGGCATGCGGAGGCGGCGATCCATATCGAGGACCGTGGCTATCAGTTCGCCGACGGGGTCTATGAGGTTTGCGGGGTGCGGGGCGGCCTGCTGATGGACGAGCGGCTCCATCTCGAAAGGCTGGAGCGCTCGCTCGGCGAACTGCGTATCGCGCTTCCCGTGCCGCTCACCGCGCTTCGCTTCATCCTGCGCGAGGTGATCCGGCGTAATCGCCTCTGGGACGGCATGGTCTATTTCCAGATCACGCGGGGCGTCGCGCCGCGCGATCATCCCTTTCCGCCCGCCTCCGTCAGGCCGGCGCTCACCGTCACGGCGAAGCGCCTCAACATGGCGCGCGTCGCCGCCGCGGTCGAAAAGGGCGTCGCCGTCATCACCATGCCCGATATTCGCTGGGCGCGGCGCGACATCAAGTCGGTCGCGCTGCTGCCGAACATCCTTGCCAAGCAACAGGCCCGCGAGGCTGGCGCCTATGAGGCCTGGCTGGTCGACGATGCCGGTTACATCACCGAGGGTTCCTCCACCAATGCCTGGATCGTGGATCGGGAAGGGCGGCTCGTTACGCGCCCTGCCGGACCGGAGATCCTGAATGGTGTGACGCGCAAGGTACTGCTGGCGGCTGCGCGGCAGGAAGGCATCGAGGTCGTGGAACGGGCCTTCACGCCGCAGGAGGCGAAATCCGCCCGGGAGGCCTTCATCAGCGCCTCGTCGGCCATCCTCATTCCGGTCACCGCGATAGATGGCCAGTCCATTGGCAATGGCGCACCGGGCTCCCTTTCCATGCGCCTTCGCGAGGCCTACATGAAGGTTTGCGAGCTGAGCTGAACAAGAAAGCGTGAGAATTCTGTCAAAATCGGCAAGAAACGGCGGAAATCGGTACGATTTGCATGTGCGAAGTTAATTTCGCACTTGCAGCATGAATTGAAACGCCGGACTGTAGGAGTCGAGAGCCGCAGCCTGCTTTCCTTCGTATGAGGAAGGTGCGTGCAAACAAAAAGCCGGACCCGCGCGGCAGGGGTTCGGCCCCACTTAACTCGATAAATGGGGTTTACCCATGAATGAGAAAACTCACAACCTTCAGGACACGTTCCTGAACCATGTCCGGAAGCACAAGACCAACCTCACCATATTCCTGGTCAACGGCGTGAAGCTTCAGGGCGTGGTCACCTGGTTTGACAACTTTTGTGTGTTGTTGCGTCGGGACGGCCATTCGCAGCTCGTGTATAAGCATGCGATATCGACCATCATGCCGGCCCAACCCGTCCAGCTCTTCGAGCCGGAGGCGAACGGGGAAGAGGCCTGAAGAGACCTCTGATTGACAGAAGAATTCGAGAGCCCAGCCGGGGGCAGGCGCGGGGCAGGCGGCTTCCAGGTAACGCCTAAGGAGCCGACGCGCGCATTCGTGCTCGTGCCCTGGCTGAAGTCGGCCGAACAACAGGCAAAAAGGGAAGGGGGCGCGTCGCGTTCTCCGGAGTCCCGGCTCGAGGAAGCCGTGGGCCTTGCGGCTGCCATCTCTCTCAATGTCGTCGGCAGTTCCGTCGTGTCGCTTGCGAAGCCGCGTCCTGCGACATTGCTTGGTGAAGGCAAGGTCGATGAACTGAAGGGGCAGATTGCCGAACTTCGCGTCGAACTCGTTGTCGTCGACGGACCGCTCGGACCCGGCCAGCAGCGCAATCTCGAACGCGCCTGGAACGTCAAGGTCCTGGACCGCACGGGCCTCATCCTCGAAATCTTCGGCGAGCGCGCGCGAACGCGCGAAGGCACGCTGCAGGTCGAGCTCGCGCATCTCAACTACCAGAAGAGCCGTCTCGTACGGAGCTGGACCCATCTCGAGCGCCAGCGCGGCGGCTTCGGCTTTCTCGGCGGCCCCGGCGAAACCCAGATCGAGGCGGACCGCCGCCTGATCCAGGAGCGCATCACCAAGATCGAGCGTCAGCTCGAAACCGTGAAGCGTACCCGCCAGCTTCACCGCAAGACGCGCCGCGACGCGCCTTATCCGATCGTCGCGCTTGTCGGCTACACCAATGCCGGCAAGTCGACGCTCTTCAACCGGCTGACGGAAGCGGGCGTCTTCGCGGAGAACCTTCTCTTCGCCACGCTCGACCCGACAATGCGCGGCCTTCTCCTGCCGAGCGGCCGCAAGGTCATCCTGTCGGACACGGTGGGCTTCATTTCCGACCTGCCGACGCATCTCGTCGCCGCCTTCCGCGCGACACTCGAAGAAGTGCTCGAGGCGGAAGTCATTCTCCATGTCCGTGATGCGGCGCATGAGGAAACGGCGATCCAGAAGAAGGATGTCGAGGAGGTGCTCGCCTCGCTCGGCGTGACGAAGGAGTCCGCCGCCGCGAACGGCCAGCATGTCGTCGATGTGCTGAACAAGATCGATCTTCTCGAAGGCGAATTCCACGATACTGCCGTCAACATGGCCGCGCGCGATCCGATGACGGTCGCCGTCTCCGCGCTGACGGGGGAGGGTGCCTCCGGCCTTCTCGATCTGATCGACAGCCTCATCGTGGATGAAGAGCGGCCCGTCCATTTCGACGTTCCGGCGGATGAGGGCGAGGCCATCGCCTGGCTCCATGCCAATGCCCATGTGCGCTCGCGCAGCGACGACGAGGAAGGCACCGTGCATCTCGATCTCGGTCTCACGCCGATTGTCGCGGGACGTTTCGAGAAGCGCTTCCCGGCGCTTGCGCGCCGTCTTGGCGAGGCGGCAGCGGAAGCGGCGGAATAGGAATGGATCAACTCTTCGACGAAGTCGCCGCGCTGATGCGCGAAGTTGCAGCGCGGGAAATCATGCCGCGCTTCCGCGCGCTCGCGAAACACGACATCGAGGAAAAGTCGAAAGGCGATCTCGTCACCATCGCGGATCGGGCGTCGGAACTCTGGCTTGCGCCAAGGCTGGAGGCACTTGTTCCGGGCTCCCTCGCGCTTGGCGAGGAGGCGGCCTCTGCCGATGCCTCGCTTATGAACCGTCTCGACGACGACACGCCTGTCTGGACCATCGACCCCGTGGACGGCACCGCCAATTTCGTGGGCGGCCGCGAGACCTTCGGCGTCATGCTCTCGCTGATCGAAAAGGGCGAGGTGACGAAGGCGTGGATCTACCTTCCCGTGTCGGATGCATTCGCCATTGCCGAGCGCGGCGCGGGCGCCGTCTGGCGCGATGCGTCGGGCGAGCGGAAACTCGATGCGGGTACCGCGCCGCTCGATGCCGCGGAGCAGGGTGCGAGCTTCTATGTCCGTTTCATGCCGGATGAGTGGAAAGGCGGCATCGAAACGCATGCCACCAGCATCGGCCGCACGTCATCGACGCTCTGTTCGGCCTGGGACTACACCAGCGTTGCGCGAGGCGCCCACGACTTCGTGACCTATTACCGGATGCTGCCCTGGGATCATGCGCCGGGATCGCTGATCCTGCGCGAAGCGGGCGGTGTCGTTCGCGATATCGAAACGGGGATCGACTACGCGCCGCGAACGCTGAAGGGGCCGCACCTCGTCGCGCGCGACGAGGAAAGCTGGCAGCAGACGGCGAAAAAAATTCGTTCGTTGACGAACAAATCAAAAAAATAAAGTCGTCATGACCCGGCTTGTCCGGGGTCATCCACGTCTTTCTTCCTATACGTGGCAAAGACGTGGATGGCCCGCATAAAGCAGGCCATGACGGATTTGAAAATTCAGGATTTACGTCTGGCCGTTCATTCTCCGCCGCGCTCCTCGCGCTTCGCCTCGTTCCAGAGCGCGTCCATTTCTTCCAGCGTCGAGCCTTCCGGTTTCCGATCCTCGGCTGCGAGCTTTTCCTCGATCCGGCCGAAGCGACGGCGGAACTTCGCGTTGGCCCGGCGCAGCGCGGCTTCCGGGTCGATCTTCATATGGCGTGCGAGGTTCGCATAGACGAACAGAAGATCGCCCATCTCGTCTTCCAGCCGGTCGGCATCGCCGCCCTTGGCGACTTCCGCCGAGAGCTCCAGCATTTCCTCGTTCAGCTTGTCGATCACCTGGCTCGTGTCCGGCCAGTCGAAGCCGACGCGCGCGGCGCGGTTCTGCAGCTTCACGGCGCGGGTGAGAGCCGGGAGCGCCAGCGGCACATCGTCCAGAATGCTTGTCTGCACCGTTCCCTTCGCGGCCTTCTCCGCCGCCTTGATCTCTTCCCAGCGGGTTTTCACCTCGCCCGCGCTTCGCTCGTCCTCGCTGCCGAAGACATGCGGATGACGGCGGATCATCTTCTCGCAGATCGCGCGCACCACGGCGGAGAAATCGAAAGCGCCTTGCTCACTTGCCATCTGCGCGTGGAAGACCACCTGCAGCAGAAGGTCGCCGAGTTCGTCGCGCAACTCTTCCATGTCGCCGCGCTCGATGGCGTCGGCGACTTCGTAGGCTTCCTCGATGGTGTAGGGCGCGATGGAGGCGAAGTCCTGTTCGAGATCCCAGGGGCAGCCGCCATCCGGGTCGCGCAACTTCGCCATGATGGCGAGAAGGGTCTCGATCTTTCCCGCATCCTCCGCCATCGGTCCTCGCTACTCGGCAGGCCGGTCGACGATCCCGCTCGATGTGCCGACCTGCGTCACGGCGGCGGCCGCGTCGCTCGCATCGTGCGACGCGTGGTGCCCGTCGCGTTCCTCGATGCGGCGGCGAAGATCGTGCTGTGCCTCGCGGTCGAGCGGGAAACGCCACATGATGACGGCCGCCGCCAGCATCACGATGGCGGGCAGGGTGACGTACATCGCCATGAACTGGTTGAGCGTTTCGGGCGAGTTCACGCCGGCCGGCGTGAACTGGATCAGGTCGAGCAGCGGGTAGGTGATGCCGACGGCAAGCGCCGCGCCGACCTTCGCCGTCATGCTGAGCAGCGAATAATAGAGGCCCGTGCGGCGCTGGCCCGTTTCGAGGTAATCGGTGTCGATCACGTCCGCCATGATCGAGCGCAGCAGGAACGAGCCCGCGCCATAGGCGACGCCGTAAAGCGAATTGCCGATGAAGAGCCACCAGAATTCGCCGCGCGGAAAGAAGACGACGAGCGGCAGCGTTACCGCGCCATAGACCATCGCTATGGCGAGCGTCTTGTGCTTGCCCGTTATGTGGCTCATCCGGATCCAGGCCGGAATGCCGACAAAGCCCGCCACGAAATAGACGAGCAGCAGCAGGCTCGCCGATTTCGGCAGCTCCATCACGTAGGAGGCAAAGAAGATGTAGAGCGAGCCCGTGATCGCCGGCGCGATGTTGACGAGCAGGTCGGCGACGAGCACGCGCTGGAGCAGGCGGTTCTTCGCGATGATCGCCCAGGCGCGCTTCCACGGGATCTGCTGGTGCGGCGCGCTCGGGAATTCCGGCGCCAGCCACACGGCGAGCCCGACGGTAATCGGCAGCAGGATGATGATGAACCAGCCCATCGCCGCGATCTTCGCAGGGCCGGCCGCTGCCGCATCTGAGACCTGTTCGATGATCGCGGGCAGCGCCAGCACCGTGAACATGCCGAAGATCAGCAGGAATTCGCGCACGCCCTGGATGGTCGAGCGCTCGTCATAGTCGGCCGAGAGCTCCGCGCCCCAGGACATGTGCGAGATCGTGATGAGCGTCCAGCCGATATAGAGAAAGAACATCCAGCCCGCGAGATAGACCCAGGTCACCGGCGGACTCGGCATGAACAGCATGTAGCCGCAGACCATCAGGATCGGCGCCGCGATCACGATCCAGTGGCGCCGGCGTCCCCAGCGGCTTGGATAGCGGTCCGACACCATGCCGAGCACCGGATCGGTGAACACATCCCAGAAGCGCGCCAGCATGAACACCGTGCCGACGACGGTGAGGCTCAGCCCCATGTCGTGCCCGTAGAAGGGCGGCAGATAGACGACGATGGGAAGGCCCATCGCGGAAATCGGGATCGACGGCAGCCCGAAGGCGCCGATCTGCAGGCGGGTGACGCGGCCTTTACTCACTCGTATTCCCCCATGTGCCTTCGTTTCGTGCCGGCATTCGCGCCTTGTCCTTGCGGGTTTTGGCCCGTGGCGGCGCGTTTATTGATTATTTGTCAGCGCGGCATAAGGAAACCGATTGCAGCCCGGATGTCCATGTCTTTCGCAGGGGAATACGGGCTTTTTCGTCCGGCGACATCATCAGGCGAAGTTCTCGTCGGCGACGAACGGATTGGTCCGCCGCTCCACGCCGAAGGTCGAAAGCGGCCCGTGTCCCGGCACGAAGGTCACGTCGTCGCCCAGCGGCCAGAGCCGCTCGCGGATCGAGGTGACGAGCGCGTTGTGGTCGCCGCGCGGAAAATCGGTGCGGCCGACCGAGCCCTGGAACAGCACGTCGCCGACGATCGCAAGCCGAGAGGGCTCATGGAAGAAGACGACATGGCCCGGCGTATGGCCCGGGCAATGACGGACCTCGAGCGTGAGGCCGGCGAATTCCACCGTGTCGCCGTCCTTCAGCCAGCGGTCCGGCCGGAAGGTGCCCACGGGGCCGAAGCCGTATTTCGCGGCCTGGTCGGGGAGGGCCTCGATCAGAAAGAGGTCGTCCTCATGCGGGCCCTCGATCTTCACATCAAGTTCCTTCGCAAGATCGCCCGCCGCCGAGGCGTGATCGAGATGGCCATGCGTCAGCAGGATCTTCTCGATGGTGACGCCGATCTCGGCGGCCGCCTGTTTGATCCGCGGCAGGTCGCCGCCGGGATCGCTCACGGCGCCGCGCATGTTTTCGTCGTTCCACATCAGGGTGCAGTTCTGCTGGAAAGGCGTAACGGGAAGGATCGCGGCCTTGAGAGCCATCGCGGGAAACCTGCGTGCTTGTGAATGCCTGTTGGGCCAACCCTAGACCATTTTCCGCGTCCAGGCACGGCCTGGAAAGGCCGCGGTCGGGGGGGTCGGGGCGTATGAGCCCCCGGAGGCGGGGTCTCTCCGGGGGCCCGCCCGCTCATTCGACAATCGAGAGCGTCATGATCATGCCGGGATGAAATCGGCAATAAACCTCCATCTTTCCCGGCGTCACGAGGTAAATGCTCCCTTCCTCCCCCCGCGGAAGGTCGATGTCGAACGAACCGTCGCGCGCCGTGGCCGTGTGGCGGACGAGGTCCTTGTTTCGCCAACGCACAGTGTCACCGGCCTTCAGTTCGATGTGTGAAACGCCAAACTTCATCTTGTCGATATCGATGACGAGATACCGTCCTGCCGCGTTCGAAAAGGAGGGCCGGGCAAGAGCTCCACTCGCCACGGTTGCAAGGAAGGCCCGCCGGGAAAATCGCGACATCAATTCATCTCGTGAAGAAGATGTTCGGCGTGCAGCTGGTGCTCGCGGAACAACGAAAGACCGGTTTCGAGAAGAGCTTTCAGGTCGGCGTTCTGCGCGTTCGGAATCAGCAGATTCTGAAGCGCATCGTTGACGGTCTTGTGGAAAGTGACTTCGTTTTCGACGTAAGCGATGTCGAATTCCCGCCCGGCAAGAGCCGCAAGCTGTTCTTCCCTTTCTCTGGCCTGACTTGAAAGTGCGGCACTCGTGTCGTTTTCCTGCGGGGCGACGTCGAGACGGTTCAGAAGGGCGAGCGCTTCTTCATTGACCGCGGCGTGGTCGCGCGCCATCAGTTCGGCGAATGCCAGAACCTGCGCATCTTCGGATTTCTCCAGCGCCAGGTTCGCTGCTGAAATGTCGATCTGTCCGGCGGTATATGCGATATGCGCAATTCTCGCATCGTTCAGCGGGGCAGCGGCGTCCTGCGCGAAGGCACCCGCACTCGCGAGGACGAAAGCGAGTGAGAGGAAAATTTTCTTCAGCATGATGACTCTCCAGATGGGTAATCGGGCGCCTGTGCACCCGCTCGCCATTTGATGGGGGAGGAGCCGAAAGGTTCCCGGTCAGAACTTCAGCGCATCCAGAACGTCCCGGCGCGCTGACCGCTTCGCGTACACACCTCGGAAGTCACGGGTTACCATCGCGCCACCATGTTTTCTGACCCCGCGCGAACTCATGCATGCGTGACTTGCTTCGACAACCACCGCAACTCCGCGGGGTTTCAGAATCGTATCGATTGCGCCTGCGATTTCGGCGGTCAGCCGTTCTTGAATCTGGAGACGCCGCGCGAATGCGTCGACGAGACGGGCGAGTTTCGAAATACCGACAACGCGGGTGTCGGGCAGGTAGGCGACATGGGCGACGCCTTCGATGCGCGCCATGTGATGCTCGCAAACGGACTCGAATGAAATATCGCGCAGAACGACCAGGTCGGTATAACCGGCAACCTCACCGAAGGTGCGCTCCAGGATGAGGGAAGGGGTCAGTTCATATCCGGCGAACCACTCTTCGTAGGCTCGTATCACGCGAGACGGCGTATCCTGCAGGCCCTCGCGGTCCGGATCGTCGCCAGCCCAGTTTATCAGGGTTCGCACCGCGGCTTCCGCCTCGGCGCGGTTCACTCGCGTGGCTTGTTCCCTCCTTCTGACGGGACCGTTTGCCTGGATATGCAGTGCTTCTCCGGCATTTTTCTGGAGCTGGGCGTGAAACGTCATGGGAATCCCTTTTTCTGAAGGCGGAATTCCCATTTGATGAAGCGCGAGACACGAAGTTCCCGGATTTCTGGGCTTCGACAGCAAGGATGCCTCATGCGGGAACTTTAAGGCCGTTTCCGCATCAAATGGGTTTAAGGGGAGGGCAGCTTGGCACCGAAAACCCGACGGGAACCCGATCCGGACTACGGTTCGATGGCCGAAGAAGATCTGGTGGCTCATGCGCGCAATGGCGCGCGCGGGGCGTTCGCTGCGATTATCCAGCGCTACAATCAACGGCTCTTCCGCCTGGCGCGCGGTATCGTTTCCGACGATACCGAGGCCGAGGACGTCGTGCAGGAAAGCTATTGCAGGGGGTTTGCAGCGCTTTCGTCATTTCGGGGCGATGCGAGTCTTCTCACGTGGCTCTCGAGAATCGCGATCAACGAGGCGAGAGGGCGCCTCCGGCGGCGGCGCCATACCGTCGAACTTTCGGAAATTGAGATCGCGCAGGTGAACAACTCTCTCGTGATTCCGTTCAAGCCGGATCAGTCACTGCGCAATCCGGAAAGTGACGCCGCCCGGGCGCAGATAAAGGCGCTGATAGAAAGAGCTGTCGATGATCTGCCTGACGGCTTCCGGCTCGTGTTCATCCTGCGCGACGTCCAGGAATGCTCGATCGAGGAAACGGCCGAGCTGTTGGGCTTGAAGCCGGAAACGGTGAAGACGCGGCTTCATCGTGCCCGTCATCAGCTTCGCTCAGCGCTCGAGCGGGACTTGCATTCAGCAGTTCATGAAGCCTTTCCGTTTCTTGGTGCGCGCTGCGAAAGGATAAGCCAGAGGGTGCTGGCACGGCTGGCCGGGCTCTATGGTTGGGAAAGCCTGGAAGGGAGGGATGCGACGTAGTCGAGCTGGCGACCGGGGAAACCGGTATCCGAATAGCCGATAATATATATTATGGAGAAATATAATGCGGGGCCGGGGCTGCGGACCGTCATGCGCGCCCAAGCCCCGGGCGCTGCCTTTTTTCGCCTGGCCGGAACGCGCCCGCTCTCCCGAGCCTTCGCCGCCCTCATACGAAAAACCACTACGCCACGGGAAGTTCCATGGCCGCCGCTCCATCCGGTAACGCCAGGTTATCTTCGTCCAATCTCGCCACACATGAGGTAATTCGGAGAATCGCTGAACGCATCGCGGGTCTGTGTGTTGTACCGGGCATATGGGCGCTGGGGGCGCCGAAATATGTCTGGAGGTAATACCCATGACGCAGTTCAAGAAACTTCTTCTCGCCGGCACGGCGAGCTTCGCCCTGGTCGCCACGCCTGCGCTCGCCATTGACCCCGTGGGCGGTGCCTCGGGCGCTGTGTCGGGCGCGACCTCCGGTGCGGCCGACGTGACCGGTTCCGTCTCCGGCAACACGGTTTCCGGCGCGGCCGATGCCGCCACGGACGCCGATGCCGGCGTCGGCACGTCGGGCGACGCCTCGGTCGATGCGGGCGCCTCCGGCTCGGCTGCCGGTGACGCTGGCGGTCTTTCCACCGGCGCCAAGGGTGGCGTCTCCGTTTCCGGCGAAGCCGACGGCCCGAGTGCCGCTGAAATCGAGAACAGCGTCGAAGGTGCGGCCAACGCCTCGAAGGAAGCGGTCGGTAACATGACCGGCAAGGCGAAGAACGCCGCCGCCGGTGCTTCCGGCGCCGCGACGGGTGCGGCGGCTGGCGCCAGCGCCGATGGCAAGGGCGCCGTCAGCAGCGATACCGGCGAGGAAGAGCTTGATGAAGGCGCCTCGATGCGCGGCAATGTCGTGAACGAGACGGTCGCCCAGACGGATGTCGAAACGCTGGAGACCGATGTGCCGGACGCTTCGGAGAATGTCCCGTCCGGTACGACGGCGGCTCCGACCGCTCCCGAGCTCGACCCGACGTCCAAGCTGACCGAGATGGGCTACACGGATATCGAGCCTGTCGAGGGCGCCGCCGAGGCGTCCAACGAGACCACGTTCCGCGCCACCAATGCCGACGGCGAAGAGGTCGACGTCGTGGTGGATACGACGACCGGCGCCGTCGTAAGCGAGCAGGAGCCGGCGGAGGCCGAGGAAGAGATGTAAGAAGCCTCACACAGGCAATCGCTGTCGAGGGCGTGGAGCGCGGAAGCGTTCCGCGCCCTCTCCTTTTGCGGTCCGCCATCCGCACGGCACATACAGGGCAATTTCGCGGCGCGTTGAACGGATACCGTGTTCATCCGTTCTTCAGATACCCGGGGCATCGGGGCGTTGAAGACTTGTTCAGGAGGAACAACGCCATGACTGACATCAGGAAAATTCTTCTCGCCGGCGCGGCCGGTATCGCCCTCATGGCCGGCCCGGCGCTTGCCAACGATCCGGCGATCGAACAGGCGCCCGCGCAGGACATCCAGCCGGAAGGCGCGATGGAACTCGACAGCTCCGCGGACATGGAAGCCGATGCGGATCTCGACTCGGTCGCGCAGCTCGAGGAACTCGGCTACACGGATGTCGAGCCGATCGAAGCCCAGGGCGACACAGCCGCGGAAGGCGAAGCGACCTTCAGCGCCACCAACCCGGACGGCGAGCGCGTGACCGTGCTCTTCGACACGGAAGCCGGCGCGGTGATCAGCGAGGACGCGGCGTACTGATCCATCGTTTGATGGAGGCCACGAAAGCGGCGCGGAAGTTTCGGCTTCCGCGCCGTTATCTGTTTGCGAACACCTGCCCGCAAAACGTTGCTTTCAAATATTTTTCCGGTAACGGCCTGTCTCGAAACGGAGCGCTTCGGCGCCTCGCGCGTTGTTACGGAGAGGGCTTCGGCAGGCACAGATTCTTGGAGGAATACTCATGAAACAGGTCAGAAACATCGCACTCGCCGGCGCCGCCACGCTCGGGCTGATCGTCGCGCCCGTTGCGGCTCTTGCCGATGCCGTGGTCGTGACCGGCGCCGCGGATTCCGATACCGCGGCTGCGACCCATGTCGACCCGGCGACGGGCTCCGTCACCACGACGACGGTGACGACGACGACCATCGTGGGCGTCAATGCGGACATCGCGGACCCGATCGCCTGGCTCGAGGAAAAAGGCTATTCGAACGTCGAGCAGGTCCCCGGCGTGACGCTTGAAAGCCAGATGGCCTTCCATGCGGCGAACGGCATGGGCGAGCCCGTCGAGATCGTCATGGACAAGCAGACCGGCGAAGTCGTGCGCGAGACCTATCTGCGCAAGGTCGATACGCCGTCGAAGCAGTAATTTCCGGAATGCGGAAACGAGAGGGCGCGTCTTCGGACGCGCCCTTTTCGCCTTCAGAATTCGAAGTCGATGCTCATGCCGTCGAAGGCGGGTTCGACGCCTTCCGGCAATTCGCTCCTGAGGCGGCCATAGTCGAGATCGACATGCATGTTGGTCAAGACACCGTGCGGCGCCCTCGCCCGCATCAGCCAGCCGAGCGCCATCTCGACATGCGCATGCGTCGGATGCGGCGTGTAGCGCAGCGCATCGACGATCCAGCAATCAATTCCGTCCAGTAGCGTGAAACTCTCATCCGGGATGCCAACCGCGTCCGCCGAATAGGCCACCGGCCCGAAGCGGAAGCCGAGCGAACGGATGTTGCCGTGGTCCTGGTCGAACGGGATCGCCTCGATCGTGCCGCCGGGCCCGTCGATGCGGATCGGCTCGCCGGGCTTTTCGATCAGGTGATCGTTCAGGATCGCCGGATAACCGGAACCGGGCTGCTCGCGGAAGCAATAACCGAAGCGCGTCAGCAGCGTCTCGGTGGTCGGCGCATCCATCCAGCAGTCGACGCGGCGGCGCTTGTTGATCGCGAGCATGCGCAAATCGTCGATGCCGTGGCACTGGTCGGCATGGTCGTGGGTGAAGAGCACGGCGTCGACCCAGCCGGTCTTCGCGTCGATCAGCTGGTCGCGCATGTCGGGTGAGGTATCGACCAGAACCACCGTCTTTTCGGCGGGATCCTTGTCCCATTGCTCGACGAGCAGCGAGCAGCGCCGCCGCCGGTTCTTCGGCTCGCCGGGGTCGCAGTCGCCCCAGAACGCTCCGCCGATGCCCGGACGCGGAACGCCGCCGGACGAGCCGCAGCCGAGGATCGTCGCGCGCAGCTTCATGCCCGGAGCACAGCCTCCGGCGGCACGCGCGAGAACAGCTTCAGGAAGTTCGCGGTCGTCGTCTCGGCGAGTTCCTCGGCGCTCACGCCCTTCACCTCGGCGAGCTTCGCCGCCGTATGGACCACGAACGACGGCTCGTTGCGCTTGCCGCGCTTCGGCACCGGCGCGAGGTAAGGCGCATCCGTCTCCACCAGCAGCCGCTCCATCGGCACCTTCGCCGCCGTGTCGCGCAGTTCGACCGCGTTCTTGAAGGTCAGGATGCCGGACAGTGAGATGTAGAGTCCGAGTTCGAGAGCCTTTTCAGCAAGTTGCGGGCCGGAGCTGAAGCAATGCAGCAAGCCGGGGAAGGCGCCCTTCCCCGTTTCCTCGGCCAGTATCTCCGCCGTGTCCTCGTCCGCATCGCGTGTATGCACGATCAGCGGCAGACCGGTTTCGCGCGCCGCCGCGATATGCGCGCGGAAGTTCCGCTGCTGCGCTTCGCGCGGGCTGTGCTCGTAATAATAGTCGAGCCCGGTCTCGCCGATGCCGACGACCTTCGGATGCTTCGCCATCTCGACCAGCGTCGCCGTATCGGTCTCGGGTTCGCTCGCCGCCTCGTGCGGGTGGATGCCGACCGAGCAGAAGACATGCGGAAACCGCTCGGCCACCGCCCTCACCTTGTCGAACTCGCTCACCTTGGTCGAGATCGTGACCATCAGGCCGACGCCCGCGCCATGCGCCCGCGCAACCACCTCCTCGACCTCCGGCCCGAAATCCGGAAAGTCGAGATGGCAATGGCTGTCGACAAGCACCGGCATCGTCATGTCTGGGCCGCCTCCGGCTCCACATAGCGCGGGAACACGCCCTGCGGCGCGGGCAGCGCCGTGCCGGGCTTCAGCGCGCCATCGGGCCCGAGTGTCTCGAAGCCGCGCTGATCCGGTCCAAGCGCAAGCTGGTCCAGCATCTTCGCGGCGGACTCCGGCACCACCGGCTGTACGAGGATCGCGATATGGCGGATCGTTTCGGCCAGCACATAGAGCACCGTCGCCATCCGCGCCGTGTCCGTCTTCTTCAGCGTCCAGGGGGCCTGCTCGTCGATATAGCGGTTGGCGTCGCCGCAGACCGACCAGATCGCTTCCAGCCCCTTGTGGAAGAGCTGCGCGTCGAACTCCGCGCGCACGCGGTCGAGAAGCCCATGCGCCGCGCCGAGCAGTGCCTTGTCGGCGTCGGTAAACGCGCCATGCTCGGGAACCGCGTTGCCGCAATTCTTCGCGATCATCGACAGCGAACGCTGTGCGAGATTGCCGAGGTCGTTGGCCAGGTCGCCATTCGTCCGGTGAACGATCGCCTTGTGCGAGAAGTCGCCATCGCTGCCGAACGGCACCTCGCGCAGCAGGAAATAGCGCGAGGCGTCGATCCCGTAGGTCGCGACCAGATGATCCGGCGCGATGACGTTGCCGAGCGACTTCGACATCTTCTGGCCCTCGACCGTCCACCAGCCATGCGCGAAGACGCGCTTCGGCGTTTCCAGCCCCGCCGCCAGCAGGAAAGCCGGCCAGTAGACCGTGTGGAAGCGCAATATGTCCTTGCCGATCATGTGCAGGTCGGCCGGCCAGAAGCGCTTGTAACCCTCGGCGTTCTGATCCGGATAACCGACCGCCGTCATGTAGTTCGTCAGCGCGTCGAGCCAGACATACATGACGTGCTTTTCGTCGCCCGGCACCGGTACGCCCCAGTCGAAGGTCGTACGGCTGATCGAGAGGTCGTGCAGGCCGCCCTTTACGAAGCTCACCACCTCGTTCCGCCGCGCGACCGGCGCGATGAAATCGGGATTGTCCTCGTAGAACTTGAGCAGCGGTTCGGCCCAGGCCGACAGCTTGAAGAAATAGGACGGCTCTTCCACCCATTCGACTTCGGCGCCCGACGGCGCAATCTTCTTGCCGTTCGGTCCCGCGGTCAGTTCGTCTTCGCCGTAGAACGCCTCGTCGCGCACCGCATACCAGCCCGAATAGGAGCCGAGATAGATGTTGCCGCTCGCTTCCAGCTTCTTCCAGAGGTCCTGGCAGGCGTCCTTATGGCGCGGCTCGGTCGTGCGGATGAAGGCGTCGTTCGAATAATTCATCGTGGCGCAGAGATCGCGGAAGTTCTGCGAGACGCGGTCGGTGAAGGCCTGCGGGGTCACGCCCGCCAGCGCCGCCGCCTTCTCCACCTTCTGCCCGTGCTCGTCGGTCCCCGTCAGGAACATCACGTCGTAGCCGTCCAGCCGCTTGAAGCGCGCCAGCACGTCGCAGGCCAGCGTCGTGTAGGCATGCCCGATATGCGGCACGTCGTTCACGTAATAGATCGGGGTCGTGATGTAGAAGGCTTTGGACGCGCTCATTCTGCTTTCGAACCGGTTATCTCGTTACATTCATCTCGTCCCACCCTCCCCTCGGGGAGGGTCGAAAAATTCAAGCGGAGCGAGAATTTTTCGGGGCGGGGGCGCGGCCTGTGCCGTCTACGCTCCGGCGCGTTCGCTCGCGGCCGCTTCGAGCATCGAAAAGGCGTTCAGGATCACGAGCTTGCGATCCGTGTTGAGTGCCTCGCCGCGGGCCGTGGAGTGGACGATCTTTTCCCACACCTCAACCCAGCGATCAAGGCTGCCCCCGGCCGCCAGCCGGGCCATCGCCGCGCCCTCGCCCGCCACGATATCGGGCCCCGTATCGAGGCCCGCGCCCGCGCGGATCAGCTTCTGCAGCCAGAGCGTCACGAGGTCGATCATGGTCTCGTACTGGTCGTCGCCGCCCTTGCGGCCCGCCTTGTCGGCAAGTGCATGGACGGCGGCGATGTCGAGCCTCGGCAGCCCCGACAGCAGGCCCGAGACATCCTTGTAGAGCGCGAGCCCGCCGCCGCCTGCGAGCGTCAGCGCCCTGCCCGCGCTGCCTTCCGCGAGTTGCGCGATCTGCCGCCGCTCGTCCTCGCTGGGCGGTGCCGCCTTCTTCTTCCGGCCCGCGGGCTCCTCCACCGCCGCTTCGGCCTCCGCCATCAGCGTGGCGATCTCGTCCTCGCCCAGCGGCGTCATGCGCAGCGTCCGGCAGCGCGAACGGATCGTCGGCAGAAGCCGTCCGGGCTGATGGGAAAGCACCAGAAACAGCCCGTTCGGCGGCGGTTCTTCAAGTGCTTTCAGAAGTGCGTTGGCGGCGTTCGCGTTCATCTCGTCGGCGCTGTCGATCACGACCACGCGCCAGGCGCCGCGCTCCGACGCCGTCAGTCCGAAGAAGTGGCCGATGCGGCGCACCTCGTCCACGGGGATGACGGTCTTGAGTTTCTTCGCCTTGTCGTCCCAGGGCCGCCGCACCGTGATGAGGTTCGGGTGGCTTCCCGCCGCAACCTGGTGGAACACGGACGAGTCCTCGGGCACCGACAGGTCTGTCGCGCCCGCCGCCCGCGCCTTCTCCGGCGTGCCATAGTGCAACGCGAAGCGCGCCATGCGGTAGGCGAGCGTCGCCTTGCCTATCCCCTTCGGGCCCGTCATCAGCCAGGCATGCTGCATCCGGCCGCTCATGAAGGCGTCGAACAGCGCCTTCTCGGCCTCCGCCTGTCCGGTCAGATGGGTGGCCATCCGCGGATGCGGAAACTCGCCCAGCCGGTCGCTTTCGGGAATCTCGGTCTCGCGCATGCTCCTTGGTAGCATGGGCGTGCGCCGGGCGGAAAGCACGCCCCATCTCCATTTTCATCTCGTCCGGATTGATTCACTGCTGCACGATAATCGCCGTCTTTTATTGCCCCTTGAGCTGTATTGCTTCTTCAGGTGATTTGAAGCTGACGCGCGGGGGCGGTATTGGAGCCCCCGCGCGCTCCGGACTTAAAGCTCGGTCGCAGCCGTGTGCTGAATCTTCGCCCAATTGGCTTCCGCTTTTGCAATCGTCCCAGCCCGGTCCTTCTGGAAGGCCTGGAAGATTTCTTCGCTCAGGAAGACATAGAGCTTGCCGTCCTCAACGGCGGCATAACGCGGATTGCCGTCGAACTTCTTGCCGACCGAAACACCGAAGGTGCAAAAGCCGCCGTTCTGCGGCGCGTACTTCGCCGGGTTCTTCTTGAAGGCATCCATATTTGCCGCCGAGGCGAAGTAATAGGCAACGCCGTCATGAGTTGCGGTGTACTGAGCCGCCCCTTCAATGCGGTTGCCGATTTCGAGGAAGGCGACAGGGTCGACGCCGTGGAGGCCAAGTGGGGCGCCGACTGCCGTGAGGCCTGCCACGGTATTGTGTTCGTCGGCCGCCATGGCCGGGGCTGCGGAGAGGATGCTCGCAAGCGCGAGAACAGCGAGCGGAAATGTCTTAGACATGGATGTGTCCTTTCTGAATGCGATGATGCGGATTGAGGGTCAGCCCGCAGCGTTTGTGCCGTCGACCTCAGCGCCATGCGGGCTTCGCTGATGCGTTAAATGCATCGCCAAGGCCTCCTTACGCGTCGGGATCGACAAGAGGCAACTTGTGAGGGGCTGGATGATTTATCAATAAAGACCGATAAACTCCGGATCAAAGGCAACCGAATTGGGACGATCTGCAAATTTAATCGAGATTTCGTCGATATTCCGTCGGCGCGAGACCAAACTTTCCGGAAAAGGCGCGGGTGAAGGCGGCGGACGACTGGTAACCCGTCTGGCTCGCCACCTGCTGCACGCTGCTGCGTGTGTCGCCGAGGAGCGACAGAGCCTTCTGCAGCCGCCAATCGGCGAGATAGGCTATGGGGCCAACCGCCATCAGGTCGCGAAACCTTTCCGCGAACCGGCTGCGTGACATGCCGACTTCGGCCGCCAGACTTTCGACCGTCCAGGCCTCGCTCGGCCTCGCATGAATGAGCTGCAGCGCGCGGCCAATCTGATGGTCACGAAAGGCTTCGAGGATCGACCGGAGATCGGCGCTCTGCGCGATTCCGGCACGCAGAAGTTCGATGAATACGACTTCCGACAGGCGCGTCACGGTCGCCGACGATCCAATTTCATCCGAGAAGACACGCTGGGCAACGAGCCGCAGTGTTTCGTCGAGCCACGGTTGACGCGCGCGCATTGAGGCGGTCGTGAGGAGATGATCCGGCAGCGCACGAAGGATCGGATGATCCGCGCCATGCCGGAAAGTGAAGTGGCCACAGACCATCTGCGTCGCGGCATGAGGATCGCCCCCGCCCACCACCAGAACGCCCTGTCCGTCATAGCCGACACTCTCGAGAACGGTCTCGAGCGGCGCCGCCGTCCGTCCGGCATCGTCCGCCAGCACGTGCGAGCGGCCTCTTGGAATGAGAACGAGGTCACCGGGCCCTAGATCAACTGAGGCGCCGGAAGGAAGAGCAACGTGGCAACGACCTTGGATCACCAGATGAAACCGCGCGGCCTGGGCAAGATCAGGCACTGTCACTGCCCAAGGGGCGGAGAAGTCCGTACGAAAATAGAGGGCTCCCTTCAGGTCGAGCGTACCGAGAATGTCGTCGAGCACATCCATATGCAACACGTCCGAAATAATGGGACTGAGTGCATATTTTGTAGCTATTTTTCCGCAAAGTCACCCTCGGCGTAGATATCGTTCTCCGACTCTGGCCCTGGGGACTAGGACGGGCTCATGTCCCCTCCCGATTGTCACAGGACTGAAACGGAGCTGTCGTATCGGCGTCACCCCTGCCTGCTAGACCGGATTTATCGATCAAAACCGGATTTCGTTCGGTTTTCACGATCATCCAGCCGGGGGCCCCATGCTCGATCTCGACAAGGTAACCGTTCGCTATGCCAACCGCGTGACCGCGCTGGACGAGGCGAGCGCCAGCTTTCCGAAGGGGCAGTTCATCGTTCTGCTGGGACCTTCCGGCGCGGGCAAGTCGACCTTGCTGCGCTGCCTGAACGGCCTCGTCCGCCCGACCTCCGGCAAGGTCCGCTCAGAGGAAGGCGGCAACATTCTCGGTTCCTCCGCCGCGCTCCGCCGTCATCGTCAGCGCACCGGCATGATCTTCCAGCAGCACCATCTGATCGGCCGCCTGACCGCGCTCCAGAACGTGCTGATGGGCCGGCTCTCCTTTCACGGCACCTTCCGCTCGCTCCTGCCGCTGCCGCGTGCGGATCGCCTTCTCGCCCTTGAGGCGCTCGATCGCGTCGGCCTCGCCGACCGGGCGCTCCACCGGGCGGACCAGTTGTCCGGCGGTCAGCAGCAGCGCGTCGGCATCGCCCGTGCGCTTGCCCAGCAGCCTCACCTCATTCTCGCGGACGAGCCGGTCGCCTCACTCGATCCCGCCACCGCCGACAAGGTGCTCGCGCTCCTTCATCGCATCTGCCGCGAGGACGGCATCACTGCCGTCGTCAGTCTCCATCAGGTCGAACTCGCGCGGCGCTACGCCGACGGCATTTATGGCCTTGCCGGCGGCCGCATCGTCTTCGATGGCCCTGCCGCCGAACTCGACGCCCCCATGCTCGACACGATTTACGGCTCTGCTTCCACCCCCTCCGTCCAACCCGCCCCTCTTCAGCCCGAGCAGACGCCTGCCCGCCTGAAGATGGCCAAAATAGCCTGAGGACATATCGATGACCTTTTCTCTCAATCGCAGAACGCTGATCGCCTCCTTTTTCGCGGCGGCCGCCGTCTTCTCTCCCTTCACCGTCCAGGCGCAGGAGCCGAACCCGGATACGCTCCGCGTCGCGCTGCTGCCCGACGAAAACGCGGCAACGCTCATCCAGAACGCGCAGCCCCTGAAGGACTATCTGGCGAAGACGCTCGACAAGAATATCGAGATCGTCGTCACCACCGACTATTCCTCCATGATCGAAGCCATGCGCTTCGGCCGCATCGAGATCGGCTATTTCGGGCCCTTCTCCTATGTGCTCGCGAAGTCGAAGGCGCCCGAAATCGAAGCCTTCGCCGTCGGCGTCGACAAGGGCAAGCCGACCTACAATTCGGTCCTGATCGCGACCGCCGGCGGTCCGGTCAAATCGATCGCCGACATCAAGGGCACGTCTTTCGGCTTCGGCGACCAGGCCTCCACCTCCAGCCATCTCGCGCCGCGCGCCCATCTCGTGAAGAACGGCCTTGTCGGCGGCACGGACTACGAAGCCGTGCATCTCGGCACGCATGACGCGGTCGCCCGCGCCGTGCAGGCCGGCCAGATCCCGGCCGGTGCCCTTTCCGAGCCGATCCTGCGCACGCTCATCGAACGCGGCACCATCGACGCCTCGAAGATCGTCGAACTCGATCTCACGGCGCCGATCCCCAACTACCCCATCTCGATGCAGGGCTATCTCTCGCCTGAGCTGAAGGAAAAGATCCGCAGTGCCTTCCTCGATCTCAAGGACGAAGAAATCCTCGCCTCCTTCCGCGCCGAGGGTTTCCAGCCCGCGGACGACAGCTCCTACGACGTGCTGCGCGAAACCGCTCAGCTTCTGAACCTCGAACTCGCGCAGATGAACTGAGATGAGCCAGTCGCACCTCTATGCGACCGTCCTGGCCGAAGAGCGTCGCGGTGGCATTCGCCACGCGGCGCTCACCGCCACGGTGCTCGCCGTTTGCGTCGCCGCCCTCTGGATCACGGACTTCTTCGATAGCAGGCGCTTCATCGAGGGCATTCCGGCGTTGGCACAACTGGCATCCGAAATGGTGCCGCCGGATTTCGGCCGCTGGCAGCACTGGTTGAAGCCGCTGCTTGACACACTCGCCATGTCGATTGCCGGCACGGTCCTCGCCGTCGTCATTTCGCTTCCGCTGGCGGTCCTCGCCGCGCCCAACACCTCGCCGAACGGGCTTCTCTGCCAGGTCACGCGTACCCTGCTCGCCTTCCTGCGTTCCGTGCCGGAAATCATCCTCGGCGTCATCTTCGTTGCCGCCGTCGGCTTCGGCGCATTGCCGGGCGTCCTCGCCCTCGCGCTTCATTCGGTCGGCATGGTCGGCAAGTTCTATGCGGAGGCGATCGAGCATGTCGATCCGAAGCCGCTGGAGGCCGCGCGCGCGGCGGGCGCCACACCCCTGCAGGTCATCACGCATTCGGTGATCCCGCAGGTCTTCCCGCAGCTCGCCGACATCACGCTCTATCGCTGGGAGTACCACTTCCGCGCTTCGGCCGTGCTCGGCATCGTCGGTGCGGGCGGCATCGGCTTCGAGCTCATGGCCGCTCTGCGCCTCATCGCCTACGACCAGGTCTCCGCCATCCTGCTGTCGATCCTCGCCTGCGTCGTCGTTGTCGACGCGCTCGGTGCGCGCTTGCGCAAGGCGCTGAAGTAACAAGAGAAGAAACGAATGGAAAAGAAGAAGATCGTCGTCACCAACCGCGTCTTTCCGGAGACGCGGGCGCTTCTCGAGGCCCATGCGCGGGTCGTCGTCAACGAGGCGGACGAGCCCTGGCCTGCGGATATACTTCTCGACCACTGCAAGGATGCCTTCGGCCTCATGGCTTTCATGACCGACAGCATCGGCGCGGATTTCGTGGCGGTCTGTCCCGAGCTTCGCATCGTCGGCGCGGCGCTCAAGGGCTACGACAATATCGACGTCGATGCCTGCACCCGCGCGGGCGTCACCGTCACCATCGTTCCAGATCTGCTGACCGTGCCGACGGCGGAACTTGCCATCGGTCTCATGCTCTCGCTCGGCCGCAACATCCTCTCCGGCGACGCCGCGATCCGGAAGAACGGTTTCGCGGGCTGGCGGCCGTCCCTCTATGGCGCCGGTCTCGACGGCGCCACGGTCGGCGTTCTGGGTTTCGGTCTTGTCGGCCAGGCCATCGCCGAACGGCTCCAGCCCTTTCGCTGCCGTCTCCTCGCCTCGGATACGGCGCGCCATCCGGAAGACGCCTTCCCGCATGTCGCCTTCATGGACATGGACGATGTCATCGCGGAAGCGGACTGGATCGTCCTTGCCCTCCCCCTTACCGCCGAAACGCAGCACCTGATCGGCCGCGCCGCCATTGCCCGCATGAAGCCCGGCGCGCGCATCGTCAATCCGGCGCGTGGCTCGCTTGTCGACGAGGCCGCGATAGCCGACGCGCTCGCGACCGGTCACATCGCGGGATATGCGGCGGACGTTTTCGAATGCGAGGACTGGGCGCGTGACGGGCGGCCTGGCGACATCGACGCTCGCCTGCTTGCGGATGGCGCCCGCACCGTCCTCACGCCGCATATCGGCTCCGCCGTCACCCATGTCCGCCGCGACATCGAACTCTCGGCCGCGCGAAGCATCGTCGATGCGATTGCCGGCCGTCCTCCCGCCCATGCGGTCAATGCGCCCGCCGGTACCCTTCTGGAAGTCATCGAAGATGCTGAACCTGCACCACACAAGAACGTTTCTGGCCGTCGTTGACGCGGGCGGGTTCCGCGCGGCTTCGCGCGTTCTCGACACGGCGCCTTCGACCATTCTCGATCATGTCGGTCAGCTGGAAGCCGAGCTTGGCACGTCGCTCATCGTCCGCCGCCGCGGATACGTTCAGCCGACGCCGCAAGGGGCGGCCTTCCTGCCGCTTGCGCGGGCGCTCATCGCGACCGCCGAGCATGCCCGTGCCGTCATTGCCGGCGGACCGCTCCGGCTTGCCGCGTCGAGCAATATCGGCACCTACATGCTTCAGAAGCCGCTGGCCGACTTCAGCAGGCGGAACGGCGCGCATGTCGATCTCTGGATCGGCAGCAATCCGGCGACGTTCGAGCGGTTGAGCCAGGGTGCCGCCGACATCGCCATCATGGAGTTCTGGCAGCCTTCGGACGATTTCGAGGCGCATGACTGGCTCCGCGAGGAACTGGTCGTCATCGTCGCGCCCTCCCACCGTTTCGCCGAGCGCACCGCCGTGCGGGCGGAAGAACTGATCGGCGAGAGATTGCTTGGTGGCGAGCGCGGCACCGGCACGGGCACCTTGCTGCGAAAGCGGCTTGGGCCGGTTGCCGCGCGGCTTTCAACCGTGGATGGTTTCGGCAACACCGAAGCGGTGAAGCGCGCCGTCCGCGCGGGTCTCGGCATTTCGCTCGTGATGCGATCGTCGATTGCCGATGAGGTTGCGACGGGTGCGCTTGTCGCCCTGACGCTCGAGGGGGCGGAGCTGGTGAAGGAAACGAAGATCGTGCTCCGGCGCGACATGCCTCCGACCTCTGCGGCGCGGCATTTCCTCGACCACGCCCTCACCTATGGTGCGGAGAACCGGGTTTCCGTCTGAGGGCGCTCAGCGCGCTTCGATCAGGCCGCGCGTTTCGGCCACCTGTCCGGCGGGCCGTTCGACCTTCGCCGCGAGCACGTTCACCTGTTCGTTGAGGTCGTCGGCCAGCGGATCGAGACGCTCATTGTCGACGACGACCTCGTAATAGAGGTGGTTGCCCGTCGCGAGGCCGGTCATGCCGACATAGCCGATGACTTCGCCCTTCTTCACGCCGACGCCCGGACGGATGCCCGGCGCGAAGCCCGAGAGATGCGCGTAATAGGTTTCGATCGTGTCGGAATGCTTCACCGTGACGAGCTTGCCGTAATTGCCGCGCCAGGCGGCCATGCCGACGATGCCGTCCTCGGTTGCGTAGACCGGCGTGCCCTTCGGCGCGGCGTAGTCGACGCCTCGATGCATCTTCTTCGTCTTGAGCACGGGATGCATGCGCCATCCGTACCCGGACGTCATGCGTGCCTTGCCGGTGTCGATCGGATCCGCGAAATGGAGTCCCCTGTCCGGATAGGTCGCGGGCTCCACCACCGGCTTCATCAGTGGCAGGACGAAGTTCACCGTCGAGACGCCCTTCGCGGCGTCGCTGGCATGGGCGGAAAAAGCGGGGACAAGAAAAAACACGGAGAGAAGGAGAAAGGCGGCAACCGGGGAAAACGACTCGCCAAGGCAAATCCGGTGTCGTCGTGGCATCGGCGATCCTTCTTCTTCGTGTGGCCGGCGCTGTCGCCGGTTTTCTCTCGCGGGGATAAGTTGACCTGGCCCTCTATAGTCGAGGACCGGCATTCGGGCAAACGGCTTTAACCAAAGTCTTTGTGACGGTTCGGTGACAGTTCAGTGACGGTCGGGGTCGAGATATCCCCGGACCGCGTTCCAGACGGCCTCCGCGACCTCCGCTTCGCTCCTCTCCGCGTCGATGACGCGGCAGCGTTCCGGTTCGTTTTTGGCAATGTCCAGAAAGGCTTGGCGCAGCGTCCGGTGGAACTCCAGGTCCATCCGCTCGTAGCGGTCCTCGCCGTCCGCCCGCCGCCCTGCCCGTGCCAGTCCCGTTTCGGGCGTCAGGTCGAGAATGAGCGTCAGCGCGGGCATGTCGTCGCCGACGACCAACTCTCTGAGTTCATTGATGAATTTCGTTCCCAGCCGTTGCGCGACGCCCTGATAGGCCATGGTCGAGTCGACGAACCTGTCGGAAATCACCCAGTCGCCGCGCTCCAGTGCAGGCCTTACCGTCCGCGCCAGATGTTCCTCGCGCGCTGCAAAATGAAGCAAAGCCTCGGTTTTCGGGGCCCAGCGCCCCGTTTCGCCGGTCACCAGCAGTTCCCGGATTGCCTCCGCGCCCGGCGCCCCGCCCGGCTCCCGCGTCGTGACGACGCGATGTCCGGCATCACTAAGTCTTTGAGCCAGCAGGCGAATTTGTGTGGTCTTGCCTGCTCCCTCGCCACCTTCGAGCGTGATGAACCGGCGCTGCGCCACGTTCTAGCTGCCGAGGATCATGTGTTTCAGCGCGCCCATCGCACGGCCGAAGATGCCTTGCCGCTCAACCGCGCCGCCGGCGACCAGCGGATACTCCTTCATCGGCATTTCCGGCGCCTCGATCTTCAGTGTACCAATCTTCTGGCCGGTCTCGACGGGTGCCATGATCGGCGTCTCGTAGACGACGGACACCTTCATCTCCTTGCGCTGGTCCGGCGACATGATGACGTCGATGTCGTTCTTGCTGACGAGCGGCACTTGCTCATAAGTGCCTTCCCAGACCGGCGCGTTGTCGACGGGCGTACCTGCCGCGAACAGCTTGTAGTGCTTGAAGGAACGGAAGCCCCAATCGAGGAGCCGGACGCTTTCGTCGGCCCGCGCCTTCTCGCTCGGCAGACCGTTCAGCACGAGAATGAGGCGCTGATCCTTGCGCTCGGCGGACGCGACGAGACCGTAGCCCGATGCTTCGGTATGGCCGGTCTTGAGGCCATCCACCGACGGGTCGAGATAAAGCGCGGGGTTGCGATTGCCCTGCTTGATGCCGTTCCAGGTAAAATCGGTTTCCTTGAACATTGGATAATATTCAGGAAAGTCCATGATCAGGTGGCGCGCGAGCACGGCAAGATCGTGTGCGGTCATCAGATGATCGGGATGGGGCCAGCCGGTCGAATTCGTGAACTCAGAATTGGTAAGCCCGATCTCCTTGCCGCGCTCCGTCATCGCTTCCGCGAAGGCAGCCTCCGACCCGGAAAGTGCTTCGGCGGTCGCGATGCAGGCATCGTTGCCGGACTGAACGATGATCCCGCGAAGGATCGCGTGAACGGGCACAGTCGAATTCAGATCGGCGAACATTGTCGACGATCCTGAGGCGGCGCCGCCCGCGCGCCATGCGTACTCGCTGATCTTGAACTCGTCGTCCATCGAGACCGTGCCGTCACGCAGCGCGTTGAACAGCATCTCGAGCGTCATGAGCTTGCTCATGCTTGCCGGATGCATCTGCTCATCCGGGTTCTTCCCCCAGAGAATGGTGCCGGTTTCGTAGTCCATCAAAACCGCATATTCGGCTGCGGTATCGAAGGCGGCGGCTGTCCGCGGCAGCGTGAAGACGCCTGCCAGCAGGACGCTCAGAAAAACCGGAAGATATTTCGCGCGCATCATGATTTCGTGCTGTTCCTTTTTGTCTCTTGCCCCTGCCCGATCCTCTGGACGGACAATCAGTCCACCACGATCCGGGCGCCTTTGTGGCCGTGCGAAATGACATTCTGCAGCGAGCTGTCGGCGGCGGGGACATCCGACAACGGTCCGACGCGGACGCGGTAGTAAGCGGTTCCGTCAACCATCGTGGTTTGAATCTCGACGCGTCCGACGCCCGAAAGCTGTTGCCGCACGGATTCGGCATTCTGCAAATTCTGGAACGAACCCGCCTGGACATAGATGTTGCCCGGTCCGCTCACGGGAACCCGGTCGACCGTTTCTGCTGCCTGCGGTGCCTTGTCGGGAATCGGCTTCATGCTCGCTTCCGGGGCCGACGCCGACGATGCAGAAGCGGCCGATGCGCCGACCGGCGCGGCGAGCGCGGATGTCGAAACCGTCGCAACCCTTGTCACCGGCGCGGTGCCAGCAACCTGCCGCTCTTCCGGAGGTGTCTCCACCGGCGGCGCAACGAAGGTTTCGGCAACGCCGCGTCCGTCGCCGATACCGCCTTCAAGCGGCGCTCGTCCGACATATTGAACGCGAACCTTCGCCGTGCCCTTCTGCTTGAAGCCGAGAAGTTCGGCGGCATGTCTCGACATGTCGATCTCGCGTCCAGCGGCAAACGGGCCGCGATCGTTGACACGAACGATGATCGACTTGCCGTTTTCGAGATTTGTGACCCGTGCCAGCACCGGCATCGGCAATGTCGGGTGCGCGGCGGTCAGCTGGTTCTCGTCGAATATCTCGCCATTGGCGGTCGGCTTGCCGTGGAAATTCGGGCCGTACCACGAGGCGATGCCCGTTGAATCGTATTTGTCGTTCTCGGCCGGGTAATACCAGATGCCGTTGATCTGGTAGGGATTGCCCACCTTGTAGATGCCGCCGCCCTGCTTGAGCGGAGTCTGGCCGGGGCGCGATGTCTCGGTCGTGCCGCAAGCGGCCAGGGCAAGGACAGCCGGGAAGATTATGGCAAAGACCACCCCGCGCGGCAGAATAGTGCTGCGGCGAACGGTCCTTGCAGGTCGAAAAAACATCGGGAAACCCCAGTTCGAGGAACAAGCCGCCATCTGGCGTCGAATCACCCCGCATAGGCTACTAAAGCCTTATAATCAGAGGTGCTTTACGCGGCAAGGCATGGCCGGAACAAGTTCCGGTCCGCGTTTGCAGCCGCTTCGCCGACGCTACATCATGGCTTCTGAAAATTCGGTATCCAGAGAAAGAACACCAGTGAACGATCTGTCATCTCGGGTCCACCCTTCGTTGTCGCTCACGGAGGAGCTTATCCGGCTGATCCGCGCGAAGCCGGTCACGGATGCGGATCTCGAGGCGGCCGCTCTTTTCACGCTCGATGCGGTTGCGAACAGCCTCGCCGGGCGGAACTCCGCGCCGGGGCGCATCCTTCTCTCATGGGCGGAGGCCGGGACAGGAAGGAACGCCGTTGCCGATACCGGACGGACCGCATTCCTGCTTGGTGCGCTCTGCCATATTCTGGAAACCGACGATCTTCACAGGGAGTCCGTCGTGCATCCGGGGTGCGTCGTTGTTCCCGCCGCCTGGGCGCTTGCCTCCAGACACGAAAGCGGGGGACGCGCGCTTCTGACCGCCGTTCTCCACGGTTTCGAAGCTGCGACACGTGTCGGCATGGCCGCCGGACCTGCGCATTACCGCATCTGGCACAACACTGCGACCTGCGGTCCGTTCGGTTCGGCCATGGCGGCGGCATCCCTTCTCGGCCTTGGCGACGAGGCCGCGATGCATGCTCTCGGCAATGCAGGCAGCCAGTCTTCGGGGCTCTGGCAGTTTCTCGAAACGGGCGCGATGACGAAGCATCTGCATGCAGGCCATGCGGCGGAAGCCGGCGTGAAAGCCGCGGAGCTTGCGGCGCTCGGTTTCACAGGTCCCGCCCGGATACTCGAAGGCGAGAAAGGGTTTTTCCGGGCGACTTGCCCCGATGCGAATCCTGCGGCGGTCCTGCACGATCCGTCCGCGCCTTGGCAACTCTTGAGGACATCCATAAAGCCCTGGCCGTCCTGCCGTCATACGCATCCGACCATTGACGCCGGAGAGGAACTCAGATCGCGGCTGACGGAAGATCGCGTGTCCGCCGAGGAAATCGAGGAAATAGAAGTTGAGACCTATCAGGCGGCCCTGGATGTCTGCGACAGACCCGTTGCCACCTCGGACTACGAAGCCAAGTTTTCCCTTCAACACTCGATCGCGGCGGCGCTGCTCTGCCCAACCGTCGATTTCGAGGCATTTGGAGAGGCGGCGCGCGCCAGATGCCGTGCGCTTGCGTCATCTGTGAAGCTGCGGCTCGCCGAACCCTGGGCCTCTGCCTATCCCGTCTCCTGGGGGGGACGGGTGACGCTCCGCCTCAGAAACGGTGGGGAATATATCGCCGAGCGCGAGCATGCGAGAGGCGATCCCGAGGCACCGTTGAGCCGCGACCAGATGATCGAAAAAGCGCTCATGCTTCTGCGGCACGGCGGAACCGAAAATCCGGAACGCCTGGTCGAAGGACTTTTGTCGATGGCCTCGGGCGGGAGGCCGCCAGCTCTCGATATCGGATAGGTCCGTTTAACTTGCGCCGTCCATCATGGGTTTGACGAAAGTCAGGTAAGCCTGCCCGAAGAAGCCGATCAGGAACGGCATCCATATCCATGCCGTCCGCCAGCGGAGCTTCATCTTCTTTTTCGCCGGCGGCGCTTCTCCGGCTTTCGCTGGCGTTGCGACAGGTTCAACCCGCTCCGGTGCGGGCGAGCCGCCTGCCGCGGACGGGGCCTCGGCGGGCGTAAGGCTTTCGGCGAGTGCCAATTGCCGCGCTTCCCGACGCTCCTGCCTGAACTGACGGATCATAAAAACGCCGAGCAACATAATGAGACTCAGCGGAATCCACGGTGACGTTAAATCGACCGGCACAACAGCACTCCCCCCGAAAACACAGTCCGCAGCTTTATTGCCGTCTTTTGTCCCATTTTGGCAAGCCCGGTGTACACTTGCAAAAGGGAATTGATGTTAACCATACGGAAAAGGCCGGATCGGCGCTGACCGGCGCCCAAAAAGCACAACTTCTGAGTTTCTGGATGAAGACGGGCCCGGATTGCATTCGAGCCCCTCCTCTTCAGCCTTTCCGGCCGGGCCGCAGCGACAGCCAGAGAAAGACGAGCGCTATCGGGACCACCGCCGCGCTCGCATAGTGTTCCGGCGGATGGTTTGACGACGCGGCCCCCTTGAGAAACCAGCCATCGGCGGCCATGAGGGCGCGTTCCACAATCAGCAGAACGAGAAAAAATGGAACGAGCGGCCGGTAACGCCAGCCGATCAGAAATTGAGCGGCGCCATGCGCGATCTGCATGGCACCCATCCAGGCGAAGACGGCAATGATGGTCTGACCGCGCGTCGACAAATCGATACCGGCGATGACGCCAGCGCCACCATCAGGCAGGAAGTAGTGAATGCATCCCGGAATTACATTGAAGACACCGGCCAGCATGAGGAACCAGGCCGATGCTCGGGCGCCGTCATATTGAGCATTGGTGCCAGCTGGAAGAAGCCTCATGGATGCGCTCCGCCGATGAAGGCGTTGATCTTCTCGACCAGAATTTCAGGCGCATCTTCCTGGATGAAGTGATTGGCGTGATCGATCGTTGCGTGGTTCTGGCCTTTCGCGCCTGGAATTTCCGCCTGCGCACGCTTGTCCCATCCCTTCGAGACAGGATCGAGCGCCCCGAAAATCGTGAGGAATGGCTTGTCGAATTTCTTCAGCTTTTCCCATGCAGCGCGGTTGATCGGCGCCCCCGGGTTGTCGGGCTGAACGGCTATCAGAAGAGGAAAGCGCAGAATGCCTGCCTCATATTCGGCCGAGGGAAACGGGGCGCGATAGGCTGCGATCTCGTCTTCCGAGAGGTTCGCGCTCATGCCCTGCGCAAACATGTCCCAGGGAAAGGCGGCGGCATCGCGCATCATTCCGACCCACATCTTCATGAACTCGCTTTCGCCTTCGCCGAGAGGCAACCCCGTATTCGACGCGACGACGCGGGCGAATCTCTCCGGGAACGTCGCAACGAGATAGAGGCCGATCGTGCCGCCCCAGTCCTGACAGAAGAGCGTGATGTGACGGAGGTCCATGGCCGTCAGCCATTTCGACATCCAGTCGTAGTGACGCGCGAGGGTGTAGTCATCACGCGCGGCCGGCTTGTCAGAGCGCCCGCAACCGACGAGATCGACCGCAATCACGCGATGCCCGGCGTCGACAAGGCCCGGGATCATGTTGCGGTAGAGATAGGCCCATGTCGGGTTGCCGTGCATGAGAAGGATCGGCGCTGCATCCCGTGGCCCTTCATCGAGATGATGGATGCGGATCGGCGTTCCGTTGTCGTCGTGAATTTCGACGTAGTGCGGTTCAAAATCATAACCCGGCAGATTGGCGAAGCACTCTTCGGGTGTTCGCATGATTTTCATGGTTTGATTTCCCCTCAGGCCGAGGCAAGCAGCGCGATTTGCGCCACGGCCGCGCCAAGCGCGAAGACAAGCGGCACCCAGGCAGCAGGCGTCGCGTAGATTCTGATGATGGGCCGTGTCGGGAAGGAGAAGGTTTCCGCCATTGCGGCGAATTTGAAATCATGAGCCGGCAGGAAACGCGGATCGACCACAAGTTTCATCATGTCCCGTCGGCTTCGGTATCGCATGAAGCCGACGATATGCCAGCCGGGGTCCGGGTTGGTGTTCCAGGCGTCGACATAGCCACCGATCTTTCGTGCAGAGATGGCTGGATGGCCGCCTTTCGCGAAAAGCGCTCGCATGAAGACGCTGGTGTACCTCTGGAGCAGCGCAGATCCCGGTGTCGTGATGCCCGTCACCGGGTCGGGTGCCTCGCGTACGACCTTCACGAGGTTCAACATCACGAATTCGCGGCCATCGTCCTCCTCGAGGAACCTCTTGATAGTTGTCATGTCGTTTCGGTCGTCGGGCTGGCCAGCCTTGAGTTTTTCGAGATAGCGTTCGATCTCGACGGATGTCAGCGCACCTCGCCAGTTGACGTACCAGCCGAGAAAGAGCGCCGTCGCGAACAACGCGACAGCCCACACCCAGAATCCCAT
>CAJXOU010000017.1 GCA_913057645.1 uncultured Rhodobiaceae bacterium
GGGCGGCGGGGGAGGGGTAGAAGGGGGGGGTCTGGAAGCAGGTCTGGCTCGGGTGGATGGGGATGCGCGGGGCGCGCGCGGCCGGCGGGGGGCCGGGGCGGGACGAACCCCTCGAAAGACCGAGCGCCTGTCAGGAGGTGGCTGACCGGGTCGACGACGCTGTAGCTGAACAGCCCCTCGTCGGACAGCACCGGGCCGGAGGACGCGGTCTGCGCGCCCTCCCAGGTGTGGGGAAGCAGCACCTTCATCGTCTCGTCGTGCTCGTCCGGAAACATGAATCCCCAGGCAGGCGGTGGCGTCCGCGACACCAGCCAGTAGCTCGACGAGTTGAGCATCACGGGGTAACCGGTCGACAGGTCGGCTGCGCCTTCCACGGCGGTCAGCATCGACGAGGCGAGATAGTTCAGGACGATGACGCCGACCTGCTTGCCGTCCGCCGTCTCCAGAGGCGTCGAGATGCGGATCGTCGGCTTGTACGGTCGCACGACAACGCCATCTTCGACGTTCAGATCGAGCGGCGAGACGTAGATCTGATCATGGGGCAACTGCAGCGGCGCGGTCACATAGGCGCGATCGCCCTTGTACTGCAGCCGCCCCGGGGCCGCGGTGATGGGGGATCCGCCGTTGTAGTTGACCCGCAGAAATTCCATTCCGGAGGGCAGGATGATGCGGACCTGATCGTAGATTTCACGGGATCTGGAAAAATTCTTGAACGCGTTCTCCGCCTTGTCACTGGCGCTCTCGATCGTCTCTCCCGGGGTGTTCAGCAGGAACTCGAACTCGTCGCGCAGATAGAGCAGGTCGGAACGCACCAGCTTGAGGCGTTCGCGGATTGCGCCCAGTTGCGCGAACACGATCCCGCCCTCTTCGGATTTGAGTTGGGCAAGCCGCCTGGCGTGCTCGCGATCCTGGACCACATAGAGGCCCGCTCCGGCCAGAAGCATCGAGCCGAAAAAGAAAATGCTGAACCAGACCAGCACGGATCGCCGGAAATCGCGGTCGGCGCCGAACCGGTTGGTGATCCGCAGGCGCGCCCTGCCGCTGTCGTCATGGGGACGACGCACGGTTCGCGCTGGGCGGTCCTCTGCGATCGGGTCGGTGCCTGAAACCATGTCACCTTCCTCTGGTGTTTGTCGGATGATCGTGCATTCGCACCGTCCAGTGCAAATCAGAAGGTGTGTCCGGGCTCCGATCCGCCAAATTTCTCGGTCTTGCGGCCGCGCGGCGGGCCCGGCGCACATCAGATGATCGTTCCGGATACCGTCGTTTCCGGGTGCACTGCGAAACCTGTCGAACCATTTCTGATCGATCAGGTGGAATCACCTGATCGATCAGAAATGGCTCAAGATTCTATCCTTGAGCAATTCCTCTTCGTTCAGATCGGTTCGATCTGAACGGGAAATGCTCTAGCGACCTTCGCGCCGGGCCAGGAAGGCCAGCCGCTCGAACAGGTGCACGTCCTGCTCGTTCTTGAGAAGCGCGCCGTAGAGCGGCGGAATGAGTTTCTTCTGGTCGCGCTCGCGCAGCACCGTCTCGTCGATGTCCTCGTTGAGCAGCAGCTTCAGCCAGTCGAGCAGCTCGGAGGTGGAGGGCTTCTTCTTCAGGCCGGGAAGCTCCCGCACTTGGAAGAAGATTCCGAGCGCCTCGCTGAGCAGGCGCTGCTTGATGCCGGGAAAGTGGACCTCGACGATCTCCGACATGGTCTCCGGATCGGGGAAGCGGATGTAGTGGAAGAAGCAGCGGCGCAGGAAGGCGTCCGGCAGTTCCTTCTCGTTGTTCGAGGTGATGATGACGATGGGGCGCTGGGCGGCCTTGATGGTCTCGTTCGTCTCGTAGACGTAGAATTCCATCCGGTCGAGTTCCTGCAGCAGGTCGTTCGGAAACTCGATATCGGCCTTGTCGATCTCGTCGATGAGCAGGATCGGGCGCTTGTCGCGCTCGAAGGCTTCCCAGAGCTTGCCCTTGGAAATGTAGTTGCGGATGTCGTGGACGCGCTCGTCGCCGAGCTGGCTGTCGCGCAGGCGCGAGACGGCGTCATATTCATAAAGACCCTGATGGGCCTTGGTGGTCGACTTGATGTGCCAGGTGATGAGCTCGGCATCGAGCGCCTTCGCCACTTCCTCGGCCAGCACCGTCTTGCCGGTGCCGGGTTCGCCCTTCACCAGAAGGGGGCGCTGCAGCGTGATGGCCGCGTTGACGGCGACGCGCAGGTCCTCGGTGGCGACGTAATCCTTTGTTCCCTCAAACTTCATGATCTGGCTTTCCCCTGGACGCGCGAGGCGACCGTTACCGAATTGCTAAACGGGAAGGAACCTAAAGGCAGGGCTGTGCCGGTTCAAGGAAAAGGCCTGTTCGGGCATGGGCGGAGCGCTCTCGAGATTTGAGCGGCGGCGGGCCCGGCCCCGCGCCGCCGCGACGGCAGTTTTTGCCGGGCGGGAACGGGCGAAGCGGCAGCGACTGCAGCCCCGGGCATGGTTTTCGAAATCTAACCCATTGTTTTCATTGAAAGAAAACCTTGGCCCGCTCCTTGCTCCCAATGGGCCAGCACGTGTCCCGCTGCGCATTGACGGGACCCACCGCATGGAGAGAGCCATGAGCTTTTTTGGATCGATGACCACCGCCGTTACCGGTATCCGCGCCCAGTCGAGCGCGCTCGGTCACATCTCGGACAATATCGCGAATTCGCAGACCATCGGCTTCAAGCGGACGGACACGAATTTCCAGGACATCGTGACGGCCTCGACGAGCCGCAACCACCTGCCGGGCGCCGTGCTCGCGGCACCGGCCTTCACCAACGGGGTGCAGGGTTCGATCGACGCCTCGGAATCGCCGACCCACATGGCGATCAACGGCGAGGGCTTCTTCATCGTGTCCGCGCGGGCCGGCACCATCGACGGCAACCCGGTCTTCGACGGCGTGAACTACTACACGCGGCGCGGCGACTTCGCGATGGACAAGCACGGCTATCTCGTCAATGGCGGCGGCTACACGCTGCAGGGCCTCGAGATCGATCCGACGACGGGCAACCCTGTCGGCGACACGCCGGGCCGCATCCAGATCAACCGCGACTTCCTGGCGGCGCGGACGACGAGCTCCATCGGCCTCGAGGCGAACCTGCCGCTCTGGCCGAAGACCGTGAACGCCGATCCGGACGTCGCGAACAGCGAATTGCTGACGGTGGGCCGCTTCACACCGGCGCTGGCGGACCTCAGCGTGATCTCCGCCGACAATGAAGACATCTTCCTCGACAACTCGCTCTCGGGCGGCGCCGTGACGGCCTATGACGACCTCGGCGCGCCGGCCAATGTGCAGTTCCGCTGGGCGAAGACCGACAATGCAGCCGGCGGCGGCGATACCTGGAACCTGTTCTACAAGACGAGCGACAGCGCGACCGGCGCGACCACCAAATGGACCAATGTCGGACAGGACTATGCTTTCGATGCCCAGGGCCGTCTCAGCCCGGCCGTCGACGCGACCACGGTCACCGGCATGACCGTGAACGGGATCGCGCTCGGCAATGTGACGCTCAATCACGGTTCGTCGAACATCACGCAGTACAATGACGAGAACGGCACGGTGTCGACCAACCAGCTCGACCAGAACGGCTATCCCTCGGGCGAACTGGTGAGCATCGCGGTTTCGGAGAACGGCCGCGTGACCGGCACCTATTCGAACGGCAAGACCATCGACCTCGCCGAAATCTCGCTCGCGCGCTTCAACGCGGCCGACAAGCTGAAGAAGATGGACGGCACGGCCTTTGCGGCGACGCAGGAATCCGGCGAGCCGATGCTCGGCGGCGGCGGCGATATCATCGGTTCGGCGAAGGAAGCCTCCAACGTCGACATCGCCGACGAATTCTCCAAGCTGATCGTGACGCAGCAGGCCTATACGGCGGGCACGCGCATCGTGACCACGGCGGACGAACTGATCCAAGAAACGCTCAACATGAAGCGCTAACGAGACCGTGACGGGCGCTCCCTGACGGGGCGCCCGGCGCGAGGCTGCCACCACCCACAGCATCGAGCCCACAGGTTCAAAGATGAGTCTCTCTTCCGCACTCGGCGCCGCGATGAGCGGGTTGAACGTCTCCCAGGCCGGGATCGACGTTACCTCGCGCAACATCGCCAATGCCGGTACCCCGGGCTACACCCGCAAGGTGCAGAACCAGGTCAACGCGCTGGCGGGCGGCGAGGGCATCGGCGTGCGCCGGGAAGCCGCGCAGCGCCAGATCGACACTTTCCTGCAACAGCAGCTCCGCACCTCCACGGCAAGTGCGGCGAGCCTCAACCTCAAGTCGGCCATGCTGGGCCGGATCGACCGCATGTTCGGCACGCCGGATTCGAATTCGTCCATCGCGGGCTCGATCAGCGCGCTTGCGACCATGCTGCAGGAGCTGGCGGACAATCCGGAATCGGACGCCGCGCGGCAGTCGCTTCTCGGCGAAGCGGGCAACCTCGCCGCGAAAATGAACACCATGTCCGACACGATCCAGGACATGCGGCTGGAAGCGGAACGCAACATCGCGGACGGCGTCGAGCAGGCGAATGCGCTGCTGAAGACCATCGCGGACGTCAACAACCAGATCGCGCAGCGCCAGGCGGGCAACCAGTCGGTCGGCGACCTGCAGGACAAGCGCGACATGGCCATCGACGAACTGTCGCGGCTGATGGACGTGAAGGTCGTCAACCGCGACGACGGGACGGTCACGGTCTTCACCTCGGGCGGGCAGTTGCTGCTCGACCGGACGCCTGTCGAACTCGCCTTCGACGAGCGCACGCAGATCGACGCGACCTCCACGCACGAGAATGGCGGCGTCGGCACGATCCGGCTCATCTCGGGTTCGAACAGCATCGACCTGATGGCGGCGGGAGCGATCCGCTCCGGCGCGCTGGCGGGCTATATCGAGATGCGCGACGAGGTGCTGACGCAGGCACAGACGCAGCTCGACGAACTGGCGGCGCAGCTTGCGCTCTCCATGTCGGAAGAGACGATTGCGAGCGACCCGGTGACGGCCGGTGCGGCGACCGGCCTCGAGATCGATACGAGCTCGATGCTTTCAGGCAACACGATCAGCCTCTCCTATACCGTGGGCGGGGCGCGGCAGGACGTGACGATCGTGCGGGTGGACGACCCGTCGGTCCTGCCGCTTACCAACAGCGCGACGGCGAACCCGGACGACACGGTGATCGGCGTCAACTTCAACCAGCCGATGGCCAACATCATTGCCGACCTGCAGGCGGCGCTGCCGGCGGATGTCGTGGTGTCGAACCCGGCGGGCAACACGATCCGTTTTCTCGACGACGGCGCGGTGGGCAACAGCGACATCAATTCGCTGAGCGCGACCGTGACGCCCGCGGCGCTCGCGGACGGGACCACGGGCATGGCGCTCTTCGTGGACGGGCCGACCGGCAAGATCTTCTCGAACAGCCTCGACGTTCCGCCGCAGAAGGCGGGCTTCGCCTCGCGCATCGCGATCAATCCGGCCGTCATCGCGGACGACTCGCTGCTCGTCGCCTACGACACCGATACGCCGATGGGCGACACGACGCGGGTGCTGGATCTGATGGCGCGGCTGACCTCGAACAGCCGGACCTATGCCCCGGAAGCGGGCATCGGCAGCACGGCGACGCCGTTCAGCGGCTCGATCGACGAATTCGCGCGGCGGATCGTTTCCTTCCAGTCCAGCCAGGCGGCAAATGCGACCCGCGACGCGGAAGCGCAACAGGTGGTGGCCTCGTCGCTGCAGGAGCGTTTCGACGCGGAGACGGGCGTCAATATCGACGACGAGATGTCGAACCTGCTGCTGCTGCAGAACGCCTATTCGGCCAATGCGCGCGTCATTTCGACGATCCAGGACCTCTTCAATGTGCTGATGAGCATCGGCAGGTAAGATCATGCAAGTTTCCACACTTTCCCAGTCCCTCGCGCTGCGCCAGTCGATCAACGACATGCGCGCCCAGTTCGACGACCTGCAGCGTCAGCTTTCGACGGGGCTGAAGACAGACTCCTATGCGAAGCTCGGGACGGACCGGAACACGGTTCTCTCGCTGTCGCACCAGCTGTCGCAGCTTTCGACCTATACCAACACGATCTCGAAGACGAACATGCGCATCGAGGTGATGACCGATGCGCTGACGCGCGTGAACTCGATCGCGAGCGAAACGAAGACGACGCTGGCGACCTCCGGTTTCGAACTCGTCAACGGCACGCAGACGACCGCGCAGGTGCAGGCGGGGATGCAGTTCGACGAAATCGTCAACCTGCTGAACCTGCAGGTGGAGGACCGCTATCTCTTCGGCGGCAAGGACACGCAGACGCGGCCCGTTGCGCTGCCTTCGGACATCCTGAACGGGACGAACGGCAAGGCGGGGCTCAAGCAGTTCATCGACGAGCGGGCGCAGGCCGATCTCGGCGCGGACGGACGCGGGCGGCTGACGCTCGGCACCGTGGGCGCGGTGACGACGCTGGCGGAAGACGCCGATCCGAGCGTGTTCGGCTTCAAGCTCGCAAGCGTCGACTCGACGCTCGCCAACGCGACCGTGACGGGACCGGCGGGAACGCCGCCCGCGCTCGGCGTGGAGTTCACCGGGCTTCCGGTGGCGGGACAGAAGATCGATATCGAGTTCGACCTGCCGGACGGCACGACCACGACGATCTCGCTGAAGGCGACAGCGGCGAGCCCGGCGGGCGAGGGCGAATTCACCATCGGCGTGGATGGCAACGCGACGGCGGCGAACTTCCAGGCGGCGCTCGACACGGCGATCCAGGAGCAGGCGCAGACGAGCCTCAAGGCGGCGTCGGCGGTGGAAGCGGCGGACAATTTCTTCGACTATGCCGCGGGCGGTGCGCCGCAGCGCGTGGACGGACCGCCTTTCGACACGGCGACGGGCCTGATCGACGCGACGGAGGACGACACGATCTTCTGGTACCGCGGCGACCTCACGGGCACGGCCGGCAACAATTTCACGGCGCAGATCGACGAGGGACGGCAGCTCAATTACGGCGCGCGGGCCGACCAGGCGGCGATCCGCGACATGCTGAAGAGTTCGGCGCTGCTGACGGCCGTCGAATATTCGGACGAGAACGATGCGGCACAGGAAAAGTCCTACAAGGCGCTGACGGGCCGCGTTTCCCAGGTGCTGAACTTCAACGGCGTGCAGTCGCTCGAAAGCATCGTGACGGGGCTCGGACTCGGCGCCTCGACGCTGGCGAAGACGCAGGAGCGGCACGACCTCGTGATGGCCTCGGCGAACGAGCTCATGGGCGACATCCAGAACGCGGACCCCTATGAGGTCGGCGTGAAGCTCACCACGCTGCAGACGCAGTTGCAGGCGAGCTACCAGGTGACGGCGATGCTGTCGCAGATGTCGCTGGTGAACTTCCTCAGATAGGAGCGCGGCGGCGCGGCGACAAAGGGCCCCTTTCCGGGGCACTTTTTTCATGCGCGCGTTCCGGGGAGGCGAGGGCGCCGCGACGTCAGGGCCGGCGGCGGCGCGCGGCAGCTTGCGCAGGCGGGAAAAGGCGGCATGCTGGGCGCCATCACGTCATGCACAAGAAACGGCAGGGAGGAATTTTCCATGAAACTCGACGGCTCCATTTCCGCGGTCGTGACCGGGGGTGCCTCCGGTCTCGGCAAGGCGACCGTCACGGCGCTGCGCGAGCAGGGCGTGAAGGTCGCGATCTTCGACGTCAACACGGAGAATGGCGAACGGGTCGCGAAGGAACTCGGCGCGACCTATTGCGAGGTCAATGTGATGGACGAGGCGTCGGTCGATGCGGGCTTTGCAAAGGCGCGCGCGGCGAACGGGCAGGAGCGCTGCCTCGTCAACTGCGCGGGCGGCGGGCGCGGCGGCAAGACGATCGGCCGCGACAAGAAGACGGGCGAGATCGTGCCGTTCAAGATTGCCGATTTCGAATATGTGCTGGGGCTGAACACGGTCGGCACGTTCCGCTGCATCGTGAAGAGCGCGGCGGGGATGGCGGCGCTCGACCCGCTGGAAGGCGGCGAGCGCGGCGCGATCGTCAACACAGGGTCGGTCGCGGCGGAAGACGGGCAGATCGGGCAGGTGGCCTATTCGGCGGCGAAGGCGGCAATCAAGGGCATGACGCTGACCATCGCGCGCGATCTCTCACGCGAGGGCATCCGCATCAACACGATCCTGCCCGGCATCATGGCGACGCCGCCGATGCTGGGCGTGAAGGACCGCGCGCCGCAGATCTTCGAGAACCTGGCGGCGTCGGTGCCGTTTCCGCAGCGGCTCGGCGATCCGTCGGAATATGCGGATCTTGCGCTGACGATGCTCCGGAACGGCTATTTCAACGGGGAAACGGTGCGCCTCGACGGCGCGATCCGGATGCCGCCGCGGTAGATCAGGCGCGGGCGTAGAGGCCGGCGGCGATTTCGCGGTTGATCATGATGAGCGTGTCGAGGAGCTGCGGCGCGGGGTCCGTCGCGGTTTCGATCTCGCTGGTGCGCTTGAAGATGAAGATGGCGAGGTTGGCGATGTTCTGCTTGATCTCGCGGGGGAGCGGGTGCTCCTTTTCGGCCGCGGAGGCGGCGAAGACGGTCCAGATGCGGCGGTTGTAGAGAAGCGCGTCGTTGAGGGCGCTGGCCTGTTCTTCCGCCCAGTTATCGCGGATGCGCTGCAACTGGCCCGCGGCCCGCGTCAGGATCGAGGCTTCGAATTCGCGCGGATCCTTCGGTGCGTTGCGTGAGGCGCTTGCGTATGCCTCATGTGCTCTTGACATTCTCCAGCAACCCTCGTTCGTACTCGATCAGCTTGCGAGCTTCCTTGAGGGCTTTATACATTTCGCCAGTTAAGATTTTACTGTTGATGGCATCGATATAGGCGGATGTCGACGGGGCGGCCTGCACGACATCCTTAACGATCTGGAAATAAAGCTCGTGATGCGGGCGCGGGTCGGGCGAGAGATACATCATCTGGACGAGCAGATAGAGGCGCTTGCAGGGCGTGTCCGCGTCGGCGGCGCGGAGAATGTCCTTCTCGCGCAGGATCGGCGTGTCGCCCTCGATGAAGAGGCGGGTGCGCTGGTCGTCGTTGGTGATGACGCTGTCGCCGAGAATGAAGCGTTCGCCGGGCTTGAGTTCGACCTTGAGAGCCATGTGAGAGCCGTCCTGGGGGAGAATCCTTCTGCCCCGCCATCCTACCCTGAATCGGCCCGAAGGGGCAGAGCGGCCGCAGAAGCCAAAAAGAAGCGGCGGGAACCGAAGTTCCCGCCGCCCTGTTCGTTACCGGTATCCGGATTAGCGGATCAGGTTCAGGACCGACTGTTCCGCCTGGTTGGCGAGAGACAGCGAGCTCTGAGCGAGCGACTGGCGGGTCTGCAGAGCGAGCAGGTTGGCCGCTTCCTCGTTCGTGTCGGCGAGCGTCAGGTCGCCGGCACCGCCTTCGAGAACGCCGATCAGGTTCTTGGTGAAGTCCTGACGGTTCTGCACGACCGAGAGGTTCGCACCGAAGGTCGAGGACTGCTTGCGGAGCGTCGAGGTCGCCGTATCGAGGAGGGCAACGTCGGCTTCGATGTCGCTGAACGTCGTCTCCGCGATGCCGAGACCGGCCGCGTTGTAGGTCACGCCCGTGATGTCGAGCTTGGACGAACCGGACTCGTTGAACTTCACCGTCAGGCTGTCGCCGTTCAGCAGGTTGATGCCGTTGAAGCTGGCATCGGTCGCGAGCTGGTCAATCTGCGTGCGCAGGTTGTTGTAGTCGGTCGCGTAGGTCGAACGAGCCGAGGCAAGCGTCTCGCCGTTCGTGCCCTGCGTGCCGGACGTCGCGATGCCGAAGCCCGCCGCACCCGTCGCCGCAGCCGTACCGGCGATCACGAGATCTTCACCGGAAGCCACTTCGAACGCGATGTCGTCGCCGTCGACCGTGACGCTCAGACCGGCGAGCGTACCGCCGGCCGAAACGAGGCCCGCGAGCTCGGATTCGATGGCAGCAGCCGAAGACGCGGCCGTCGCATAGGTCGCCGTATCGAAGACGACCGAAACGGCGGAGGCGGTGCCGATCTGGAAGGTGACCGTGCGCGCACCGGCGGAACCGGCGATGGCAGCGGCTTCAGCCGTCTTGCTGAGCGTGGTCTCGGTGGCCTTCGCCTGGAGCGCCTGGTTGGCGACCGACTTGGCCTGGTTGACGAGCTTCTGGATGGCCTTGATGCCTTCGTCGGCAGCGTTCAGCGTCTTGGTGCCGAGGCTGAGCGAGTCCTGAATGGCGCTGAGGTCGCTTGCACGCGAGTTCAGGCCAGCAGCCGTGAAGAAGGACTGCGGATTGTCGAGGGCGCTGGAAACCTTGAGGCCGGTGGCCAGACGGTTCTGCGTCTGAGCCATGAGTTTCGCTGTGCTCTGCAGGGTCTGCAGGTTCGAACGCACGGCGCTGTTAATGACGATATCACCCATTTGTCGTGTCCTTTCCTAGGAACGGTAGCCACGGCTCTTCCTGAGCCATGAGAGGAGCATGAGGGACAGCGGTTAAAGGGTCGTAAAAAGGCCGGTTTTTTTCGGAAATTCATCGAATAAATTCTGCGCTCCGCATTAAGCAAAAAGGGCGGACCTTGCGGTCCGCCCCTTTGTTCAAGCGCTGTTTTATCCTTAACCGAAGAGACGCAGCACGCTCTGTTCTGCCTGGTTCGCAAGCGAGAGCGCGGTGGTTCCGAGCTGCTGGCGGGTCTGCAGGGCGAGCATTTTCGCCCCTTCTTCGTTGGTGTCGGCGACGGTGAGTTCCGAGGCGCCGCTTTCGAGCGTGTTGACCAGCGACGAGGTGAAGTCCTGGCGGATCTGCACCACGCCGAGGTTCGCACCGAAGGTCGAGGACTGCTGGCGCAGCACGCCGGTTGCGGCGTTCAGCGTGTCGACGAAGGTCTTGATGTCGGCGTCGGCGGCGAAGCCGTGGTCGCCGGACTCATTGGGAACCGTGCCGATGTTCAGCAGGCCCGCAGGCGTCAGGTTGATACCCTCGATGTCGAGCTTCGAGGTCTGCTCGGAATTGAAGAACACGCTGAGCAGATCGCCCTTCAGGAGGTTCACGCCCTTGTAGCTGGCGTCGCTGGCGAGCTGTTCGATCTGTTCGCGGAGGCTGTTGAAGTCGGATTCGAACTTGTCGCGGTTCACGCCGTTGGTCGACGAGGTATGCGTCCCCAGAAGACCGGCAAGGCTGACCGCGGTGCCGCCATTGTCGGCGGCGATCGAGAGTTCGCGGCCATTGGCGGCGGAGAATTCGAGCTGACCGTCGTCGTTGATGACGGCTTCGAGCGGTTCGTCGCCAACGAAGGTCGCGGCGACCCAGTCGATCAGATCCTGCACCGTTTCAACTTCGCCGGTGGCCGCGCCGATATCGACCGTAGCCGTGACTTCACCGACTGAGACCGTGAGGCTGTGGCCGGTCGCCAGCGCGCCGAGGCCGGCAAGTGCGACACCGCCTGTCAGGGCGGCTCCGGACTGGTTGCCGACGATGGTCGTGGCGTTGATCTTGGTTTCGAGGGCCTGGTTCGCGACGGCCTTCATGCTGTCGACCAGCTTGAGGATCGACTTGATGCCCTGATCCGCGGCTTCCAGCGTCTTCACTGCCTGACCCATCGAGTCGAGCATGTTGTTCAGATCGGAGGCCCGGTTGTTCAGGCCCTGCGCCGTGAAGAACGAGGTCGGGCTGTCAATCGCGCTGCGGACACGCAGGCCCGTTGCCAGGCGCAACTGCGTCTCATCGAGCAGTCGCGTCGTATTCTGCATGCTGAGCAGATTTGACCGGATCGCACCGGAAAGGACCACATCAGCCATCGTCTTTACCCTCCAGGGTTTGGCCCAGCCGTCTCATGGCGGCACGAGCACTACACTCGGTGTTAATCATTAATTCGACGTAAACGGCCCGTTTCCGATTTCAGCCTGGCGATCATCCGCCTCAGAGAACCCAACCGGTCTTGCCGTGCCGCCGAACCGGGTGCATGAGTGGCTGTGCCGGGCTCCGCATCCGTCGATTGCATCTGGCCCTGCTGTCGCAAACAGCGGGCCAGTTTTAAAACTCAATGAAATCAATGGGTTACGTTTGTTTCGGCCTGCGGAGCTGGCAGGAAGTTCCCGTTTGCGGGGAAAGTTTTGCCGGGCCGGGGCGGCAAGTTGTCCCCGGTTATGGGGACGGAGGCCGCCGGGCTTCTAGCCGAGAAGGAAGCGGGCGACGTCGCCGGCAATTTCATCGGCGAGCTTTGCCTTGTCGGTCGAAGGAGCGATCGAGTAGCAGCGAATGCTGGGGAACCACGGAAGATGGTCCGTCCCCAGCTTCGTCCAGCCATGCGGCGCGGTGTAGTGGAAGCTGGGGATACCCAGCGCGCCCGCGACCGTCACCGGGAAGCTTGATGGCCCAACGATGGTGTCCATGCAGGCCGAGAGAGCGGCGGCGCCTTCCAGGTCCTGGAAGAGATCGAGGCCTGGCATGCGGTGGAGCGTCAGGCCGTGCTCACGCTGCAGAGCATCGGCTTCCTCGTCCACATTGGTGTACTGGAGGTTCACGACCTTGATGCCTTCGATCGCGAAGAGCGCTTTCCAGTCGGCAAGCCGTGTGTAGTAGACGGAACGGACGTCATCCACCTTCTTCGAGGTCCAGGAAATGCCGACTTTGGGGCCGGGGCCAAGGCTTGCAAGCCAGTCCCGGCATTCGGCGACGCGGGCGGGATCCGGCACGAGCGGGCTCACCGAGGGCGGAAAATCGGAAACGTGGCGGCGAAGTTGCGCGGCGACGAGGCCGGCGGGCGCTGTGTAGTCGAAATCCACTTCGCCGTAATTGCCGAGGCCGGTCGATTTCCACTCCTCCGCGCGCACCGTCGCCGCGGGCCAGGTGCGCTGGTAGAGCGGCACAAGCCGCGGATCCGTCTCGATGATGACGTGACCCGCACGTGCGATGAGATCGGTGTAGCAGGTGGAAAAAAGGAGATCGTCGCCAAGGCCCTGCTCGCGCCAGACCATGATGGTCTTGTCCGTCAGGTCCTGGCCTTCCCAGATCAGACCGGGGAAGGGGCGGTAAGGCTGGCGCTGACCGCAGGCAAAGCCGAAGCCGTACATGTCCCAGCCCTCTTGCGTGTGACCGGTGGACAGGAGCGAACGGGCAAGATTCCAGCGGGCGGCGTCGCACTCGGGATCGATGGAGAGACTGCGTTGAAGTGCGTCCAGCGCTTCGTGATGACGGCCGAGAATTTCAAGAAGGGCGGCGAGATTGGTCCATGTCTGGGGAATACCGGGATCGATTTCAATGGAACGGCGGTAACAGGCCATCGCATCGTCGTAGAGCCGGGTGCCCGTGAGGACCTTGCCGAGCATGCCGTAGGCGCGCGCCGACATCGGCCGCAGTTCGATGGCGCGGGAGATGAGATCGACCGCGCGCTGCGTTTCCCCGTCGTCGTCGAGAATGGTGCCGAGGTTGAGGAGTGTGGCGACGTTGTCGGGATCGCGTTCGAGCACGCGCTCGTAGAGGCTGCGCGCTCGCGCGGTGTGCTTGACGGAAGCGCAGAGACCCGCGAGATCAAACATATAATGAAGGTCCTCGCCCGCGTCCTTTGCAGCCCGGTCGAGGACGCCGACCGCATCCCCTTCGCGCTTTGCCGCAATGAGGCATTGGGTGAGGCCGGTGAGTGCGCCGATATGCGCCGGGTTTACGGCAAGCACCTTGCGGTAGCGGCTTTCGGCGTCGTCATAACGTTCGCGCGCCTGAAGGCGCTGGCCCTGCGCGAATTTCTTTTCGATTTCGCTGTCGCCGCCAGCGCGCCGCTTCATCATGGTCGACATTCGAGAATTGCCCCGTGCAGCGCGGAAATGGTTGGTACACGCCATTTCGGCGCGACATGGTTACCACCCGGTTAACGAGCGGCGACGATAGCCGATTCGACGTCAGATACGGGCGTCGAGCGTGAGCGAGCCCGTGCCGGTGGCGCTGCCGGAGCGGCGTGCGGCGGGCGCTGCGTTGCTGCCATAGCCGAGGGCAGGGGCAGTGCGTTCGCTCATGGCGTCCGCGACCATGCGGATGAGGCTTTCGGAAACCGACTTCGCGGCACCGAGCGCTTCTCCGTTTTTCGCAAGCATGCGATCCAGCTCGCTCATCGCCGTCTTGAGACGCGAAATGCGCTCGGAGGGTGCGCGGTCGAGCAGGTCCTTGCGGGCGCGGACGGCCTGGACGTCCATCGCATAATCGTTGGCGAGGCGGATCTTTTCCGGCTGGAGCGCGGCGACCTCCGCCTGCGCGCGGTCGCGCAGAAACTCGGTTTCGCGGGCAATCAGGCCGGTAAGGTCCATTGTGAGGCCCAGCATCCGGTCGACGAGATCGGCGGGGGCGAGCGTTTCGGCGGGGACGCGGCGCGGGTCGCTCATCGGGAGACCTCCTGCATTTTCAGGATTTCGCGGTAGATGTCGTCGGCAATGCCGACGCCGCCGGACTTCGCGACCTGACGGCCATACTGGTCGACGAGAACCGAGCGGAACATGCTTTCGCCGGGGCCGCCGCCAAAGGGATTGTCGTCCGAGACGCCTTCGAACATCGACTGGAACATGCTCGAGACGAACTGGGCCTCGAAGTCCTGGGCGGCTTCCCAGCCGCGGGGATCGCGCGCGCCGTCTTTCGCGGGCCCTTGCGCGGCGGCCGACTGGCCGGCGGGCAGGTGCATGAAGACGGGAAGGGAGGCGGAGACCGTTTCCATTACATCACCTCGATTTCGGCCTGCAACGCGCCTGCCGACTTGATCGCCTGAAGTATGGTGATCATGTCGCGGGGGCTGACGCCGAGCGCATTCAGGCCGTCGACCAGTTCGCTCAGGCTGATGCTGCCGTCGATGATGCCGAGCTGCTTGCCCTGTTCCTCGTCGACCTGAACGTCGGTGCGGGGCACGGTGACCGTGTCGCCTTGCGTGGAGAAGGGCGAGGGCTGGCTGACCTGCGGGGTTTCGCTGACCGAAATGGTGAGGTTCCCCTGCGCGATCGCGACCTTGCTGACGCGCACGTCCTGTCCCATCACGATGACGCCGGAGCTTTCGTCGATGACGACCTTTGCGGCGAGATCGGGCTGAACGCGGAGCTGTTCGATTTCAGTGAGAAGGCCGACCACGCCGCCGCGAAAGGCGGGCGGCACGGTGAGAGCGACCGTTGTCGGATTGTCGGCGGTCGCGGTGTTCGCGCCCAGGAAAGCGTTGATGGCGGCGGCGACGCGCTGCGCGGTGGTGAGGTCCGGATTGCGCAGCGAGAGGCGCAGCGAGCGGAGATCGGCAAGTTCGAAATCGAGTTCGCGCTCGACGATGGCGCCGTTCGCGATGCGGCCATTGGTGGGAACGCCGCGCGTGACAGAGGCCGCCTCGCCCTTGGCGGAAAAGCCGCCGGTCGCGAGCGAGCCCTGGGCGACGGCATAGACCTCGCCGTCGGCGCCCATGAGGGGGGTGACGAGGAGGACGCCGCCCTGAAGATTGGTCGCATCGCCGAGCGCGCTTACCGTGACGTCGATGCGCGTGCCCTGGGGGGCGAAAGCGGGAAGATTGGCCGAAACCATGACGGCGGCGACGTTGGCGGTCTTCAGCGTGGTGCCGCGCGTGTTGACGCCGAGGCGCTCCAGCATGCCGATCAGGCTCTGCTGTGTGAACGGCGCGTTGCGGAGCGTGTCCCCCGTACCATTGAGACCGACGACGAGGCCGTAGCCGACCAGCATGTTGTCGCGGATGCCCTCGACATCGACGATGTCCTTGATGCGCGAGCTCGCTTCCGCCCGGCCGGGGGCGCCAAGCGCCATCAGGCAGAGCGCGAGCGCCAGCGCGAGCCAGGTGGAGAAGCTGGGAAGGGAAAGGCGGGACAACTGCCAGGACATGGAACGACCGATCAATCGCTTGCGATACGCGGATCTTGAAGCGAAAGCCGTGCCAGCGGCCCGGGTGGGGTGTCATGAGGTCAAGTATATGATTTTGTTGTATATTTTATTTCGGTGCGTGGCCGGAAACCGGCGCGCGAGGGCAGCTCCTGCCGCCGACCGGCAAAAGCTGCCCGGCGGCCCGTGTGAGCCAGGGTTTAAGCTTAACGCCGCTTTAAGACCTCCACTCCATTCTGGAGGCATCGAGTGACGGCCCACCTATTCCGGACCGCATCGGGGGCGGAACAGATGAAAATCGGTCAAACCAGAGGAACATCCCAGTCCGGCCCGTCGCGCGCCTCGCAGGCGCGAAGCGGCGGCAGTTTTTCGGTTTCCGACGCTCCGGCCGCGCGCGGCGGCGCGGGGCTTTCGGGACCGGCCTCGCTTGGGGCGGTCGATGCGCTGCTGGCCCTGCAGGAGACGGCGCCCAACGACGACGCGCTCAATGCGCCGAAGCGCCGGGCGATCCGGCGGGGCGAGGACATGCTCGACATTCTCGATGAGATCAAGCTCGCGCTGCTGGCCGGGCAACTGCCGAAAGCCAAGCTTTCCCGCCTGGTTTCGGTGGTGGAACGGCAGCAGGGCGCGTTCAGCGACCCGCAACTGCGCGAGGTGCTGGACCAGATCGAACTCAGGGCGCGCGTCGAGCTGGCGAAGTTTGGAACCTATACTTAAGGCTAGGTTCGGCACCCTTTCCGGCAAGCCCGGATCAGGGACTTGAAATCCGGCATATTTCACAGATATTTCACCCGCCTGGCCCGGGCCGGGCGGTTGAGAATCGTAGGGGCGCTCCCTATACTCCGCGCGCTTCAGCGAAGGTTTGTGTCAGAGAGAGATTGCCAGGAATGGCTGTGCGTTTGCCCAAAGGCTATATGCCGTCCGACGACGAACCGTTCATGAACAAGCGGCAGAAGGAGTATTTCCGCCGCAAGCTTGAGCAGTGGAAAGAGGACATCCTGATCGAGAACAAGGAGACGCTGCAGCATCTGCAGGACGACTCGGTGCAGCATCCCGATCTTGCCGACCGCGCCTCTTCCGAAACGGAGCGTTCACTCGAACTCAGGACCCGCGACCGCCAGCGCAAGCTGATCTCGAAGATCGACGCCGCGCTGCGCCGGCTCGACGACGGCACCTATGGCTATTGCGAGGAGACGGGCGAGCCGATCAGCCTGAAGCGGCTCGATGCGCGGCCGATCGCGACGCTCTCCATCGAAGCGCAGGAGCGTCACGAGCGCCGCGAGAAGGTCTATCGCGACGACTGAGCGACCCGGCAGCGAATAGCCGATGAAGAACGCGGCCCCGGCGGGGCCGCGTTTTTCGTTTCAGGCGGGCGCGAGTATTCAGCAGAGAAATAATCCGCAGGCTGAAAGCGATTCCGGTCGCTTTCCGGCACGACTTTCCGCCTGTGCGCTGGCCTCGCGCGCGTCCGTCGACTACCATTCCGCCCAACAAACCGGTGGGGACCGGGCAATACGGGGGGCGACGGGGATGGGGAAGTCCACGATAAAGCGTATCGAGGATATGGTTTTCGGCGCGCGGGCAGTCATTCTGCTGCTTCTTGCCGCGATCACCATCGTTGCGGGCTTTTATGCGACGCAACTGCGCCTGTCGACCGGCTTCGACAAGGTCCTGCCGCTGGAACACGAATATATAAAGACGTTCCGGGAATATCGCGACCAGCTCTACGGTTCGAACAGCGTCATCATCGTCCTCGAACCGAAAGAGGGCACGATCTGGACGCCCGAGTTCTTCAAGACCTATCGGGGTCTGACGGACGACATCTTCTTCCTTCCCGGCGTATCGCGTTCGACCGTCACGTCGCTGTGGACCTCCAACGTCAAGTTCATCGAGATCACCGAATTCGGCGCCGGCGGCGAGGACGTCATCGACAGCCGTGTCGACCCGACCGCGCTGACGCCCGAGGAACTGGCGACGATCCAGGAGCACGTGATACGCGGCGGCTTCGTCGGACGGCTTGTTGCGAACGACTTCAAAGGCGCGATGGTCTGGGCGAACCTGCAGGACTACAACCCTGCGACGGGCGAGTCGCTCGACTATTTCGATCTCGCGAACAAGCTCGAAACCGAGATCCGCGGCAAATACCAGAACGACGACTACACGGTCCGGATCATCGGCTTCACCAAGGCGATGGGCGACATGGCGGAGGGCGCGAGAGCGGTCTTCACCTTCTTCGCGATCGCCTTCGTCCTGACAGCGCTGGCGCTCTATCTCTATTCGCGCTCGGTGCTGCTCACCGGCGCGACGCTGCTGGCATCGCTGACATCGGTCGTCTGGCAGTTCGGCGTCCTGAAACTTCTCGGATATGGCATCGATCCGCTGGCGATCCTCGTGCCGTTCCTCGTCTTCGCGATCGGCGTCAGCCACGGCGTCCAGCAGATCAACCGCGTCACGGCGGCGATCAGCGTGGGCGCGACGAGCGAGCAGGCCGCCCGCGCCGCCTTCACCGCGCTTCTCGGGCCGGGCGCCATGGCGCTGACGGCGACGCTGATCGGCTTCGGCACGCTCTATCTCGTGCCCATCGCAATGATCCAGGAACTCGCGATCATCGCCGCCATCGGCGTCGGCTTCAAGATGGTGACGAACCTCATCATGCTGCCGCTGATCGTGAGCTACATCCCGTTCGGGGAGGGATATGCACGTCGCGCCGCGAAGGCGCGCGAGTTCCGGCTCCGGGTGATGGAGCGGCTCGGAGCGATTGCCAATCCCGCGATCTCGGTCGCCGTGCTTTGCGGAGCGGGCGCGCTCTTCGTGCTGGCGTTCATGGGAAGCCGCGACCTGCCCATCGGCGCGCTGCATGCGGGCGTGCCGGAGCTCAGGGAGGATTCGCGCTACAACATCGATTCCCGCGCCATCACCGAGAGCTATTCCCTCGGCCTCAACATCCTGGTCGTGGCGGTGGAAGCACCGGTCGATGCCTGCGTCGACTATCCGACGCTCGACTATCTGCACAAGTTCTCCTGGTACATGGAGAATGTCCCGGGCGTGCGGCATGTGACGTCGCTGCCGTCGTCGATCGCCTCGCTCAATGTGCTGTTCAGCGAGGGCAACCTCAAATGGCACACGATACCGAAAGCACAGGAAGCTCTGGCGCAGGAGCTCGCCGTCATGCCGGGCGCGCGCGCGCTCATGAACGACGACTGCACACTGCTGCCGGCGATGATCTTTCTGGAGGACGCGAAGGCGACAACCATCGAGACCGCCGTTGCAGCGGTGAAGAAGTTCCGGTCCGAAAGGCCGCGGGAAGGCGTCACGCTGCGCCTCGCCGCCGGCAACATGGGCGTTCAGGCGGCCGTGAACGAAGTGGTGGAGCGTTCCGAACTGACGATGATGCTGCTCGTCTATGCCGTCGTCATCGTGCTTGTCGGCGTCGCCTTCCGCGATTTCCGGGCCGTCATCTCGTGCTGCCTGCCGCTCGCGCTTTCGACCTTCCTCGGCTACTGGTTCATGGACGCGATGGGGATCGGGCTCACGCTCGCGACGCTGTCCGTGATGGTGCTCGCGGTCGGTATCGGCATCGACTATGCGATCTATACGCATAACCGCATCCAGTATCATCTGGCATCGGCCCGCGACGTGACGGGAAGCGTCCGGGTGACGCTGCTCGAAACCGGCATGGCGACGGTGTTCACGGCGATCACGCTGGCGGTGGGCGTTTCGACATGGGCGTTTTCGCCGCTCAAGTTCCAGGCCGATATGGGGCTGCTGCTCGGCTTCATGTTCATGACCAACATGATCGTCGCGATCACCCTTCTGCCCGCGCTCGTCGTCGTGCTGAACAGGGTCTTTCCGCAGAAGCGGGAAGGGCATCTCGACAAGATCACCGGCAGGCTCAAGGGCGGTTCCGCGTCCACCCGCACGGCGGCGACGCCCGAGGCCAAGCGGCTGGCGGCGGCGGCGCTGCTCGTGGAAGCGGCGCAGCGCGACGACGAGTTCACCGGCGACGAGCGCGCGACGATCATTCGCGTCATCGGCGAGAAGTTCGAGCTCTCCCAGGAAGACGCGGAAGAGCTGGTCGGCGTCGCCGAGCAGCGGCAGCGGCTTCCCTATGGCGAGTCGGTGTTCACGCACACCGTGGCGGGCAGCTTCACCATCGAGGAGCGCAAGGAAGTGCTTCACATGATCTGGGAAGTCGCGCTTGCCGACGGCCGGGTCGACTTCGTCGAGGATGTGATGATCGCGCGGCTCGCGGCCGAGATCGGGCTCGACAAGGCGACCTTCGACGCCATCCGCGCCGCGGCTGCGGGAAAGAGCGAAAACCAGACCGGCTGAAATGCAAAACGCGGCCCCTGACGGGCCGCGTTTTCATTTCGGAGTGAGATTTCTTCTCAGAACGGCATGACGATGTCGAAGAGCTGCTGGCCGTAGCGCGGCTGCTGCACGTCGCTGATCTGGCCTTCGCCGCCATAGGAGATGCGGGCTTCGGCAATCTGGGAATGCTGGATCGTGTTGATGCTCGAAATGTCTTCCGGCCGCACGATGCCGGTGACGAGAAGGTCGCGGACCTCGTAGTTGACGCGGACCTGCTGGCGGCCGGCGATCACCATGTTGCCGTTCGGAAGGACGTCGGTGACGACGGCGGCGATGGTGAGTTCCACCTGTTCCTTGCGGTCGACCGACCCGGCGCCCGCGCTTGAGCTCGTGCTTTCGAGATCGGCGAGGCTCGTGTTGTCCACGGCGCCCGGGAAGACCTTGCCGAGATAGGATTCGTAGCCGAAGAGATTGTCCACACCGGCATTCTCGGCGTTCGAGCGGCTGCGCTTCGTGGTGTTGTCGACCTTGGCGCTGTCGGTGATGTCGATGAGGACGGTCAGGATGTCGCCGACGCGGGCGGCGCGCTGATCGCGGAAGAAGGCGCGCGACCCGGAGCGCCAGAGGGAGTTCGGCTGATACACGACCTGTTCGGGCTGCGGCATCGGCATGACGACGGAAGGCCGTTCCGTGCCGATGGGCGCGAGATCGGGCGCCTTGCCGATGTTCGAAATGCGGTCGGCAGCATTGCAGCCGGCAAGCGTTGCGGCGAGAAGCGCGATCGAGACGAGGCGGGAAACTTTACCGGCAAACATGGGTTCGGCCTTTTCGGTCTGATTTGTTCTTTACGAGTTGCTGGCGGCGCGCGCGAGATGTGCGGCACGGGCGGCGCCGGGCGCATCGACACGGATCATGTTCGGGCCTTCGATCACACCCTGGATCGTGCGGTTGGAGCGGATGTTGAGCACGTTGACAACATCGCCGACGGCGCCGCTGTCAAGCGCACGGCCGCGCGCGACCAGCGTCAGGGCGCCGGACGAGAACAGCATGTCGACCTGCGCGCCCTTTTCGACGACGAGCGGCGGCGTCATGTCGGAGACGCGCATCGGTTCGCCCGCCCGGGCAGGATGGCGCGGCGACATGCCGAGAAGGCCGTCCAGCGAGGTGATGACGTTCTGACCGACGCGGTTCGCGGGCAGGCGCACCCAGTCGATGTCGTTCTGGCGGACGATGTCGCCCGGCAGCATGTCGCGGACGAGAACCGGCACCTCGGCGACCGGATAGGCGCGGCCGGTGACGCGGTGAAGCGGGCTCAGCATGTCGCCGGCGGGCGCACGCAGGATTGCCGTGAACGCTCCGTTGCGGCGATTGAAGGCGAGCTGTTCGACATTGACGGTGAGGTCGGCGTCATCGGCGACCTGGATGCCGGCCATGCCGTTGGTGAAATCGACCTGAAGCGTCGAGGCGGAAGGCATGGCGGATGATTGCGCGGAGATTGCCGCCGCGATGGCGCCGGCGACGTCTTCGTCCGGTACGGGCGTGCCGCTGCGGGCAACGACGACATGGCTGAGGCCCGCGTCGTTGCGCCAGTCGACGCCGTTGCGGCGCGCGGCGAGCGAAATGCGCGAGACGGAAATCTCGGAGCGGACGCCGGGAGCGGGCGCGTTCGCGACGACGACGCCGGCGGCGGAGCCCGCATCGTCGAAGAGGTCGCCGAGCGTGACGGTGGCGCCCGTCACGGTGACGGCGGGACGGAGCTCGGCCGCACCGGCGGCGCAGGCAAGGCCCGCGACGGCGGCAATCGTGGCGAAGAAGGAGGCGGTACGCGCGTACATGAGTTTCACCGCTTACTTAATGTTCGAGGTTACGGACATCATCTCGTCGGAGGCCGTGATGACCTTGGCGTTCATCTCGTAGGCCCGCTGGGCGGTGATGAGCGAGGTGATTTCGCTTACCGCGTTCACGTTCGAGGTTTCGAGGAAGCCCTGAAGAACGCTGCCGATGCCGTTGTTGGCCGGGATGCCGACGGTCGGCGCGCCGCTGGCGGCCGTTTCGGCGAAGAGGTTGTCGCCGAGCGGATCGAGGCCGGCGTCGTTGGAGAAGGTGGTGAGCTCCATCTGGCCGACGACCTGCGCATCGGTCTGGCCGGGGATCATCACCTGCACCTGGCCGTCGCGGCTGATGGTGATGTCGGTCGCTTCCGGCGGAATGTTGATGCCGGGGGCGAGCGTGTAGCCGTCCGCCGTCACGAGCTGGCCGTCCGGGCTGATCTGGAAGGAGCCGGCGCGGGTGTAGGCGTCCTCGCCGCTCGGCATCTCGACGCGGAAGTAACCGCGGCCCTGAATGGCGACATCGAGCTTGTTCTCGGTATTGTCCATGTTGCCCTGGGTCATGATGCGGTTGACCGCCGCGGTCTTGACGCCGAGACCGACCTGAACGCCGGCCGGCACGATGGTGCCCGCGTCCGAGGAGTTGGTGCCGACGCGGCGGAGGTTCTGGTAGAGCAGATCCTGGAACTCCGCGCGCTGACGCTTGAAGCCCGAGGTGCTCATGTTGGCGATGTTGTTCGAAATCACCTCGACATTGAGCTGCTGGGCCATCATGCCGGTGGCGGCGATGCTGAGCGACTGCATGGGTGTTCTTCCTTACTCTGCGTTTCCTGCGGGGGGCCGGCGGTCAGGCCGGTGTCCCGAGTTCCTGAATGGCCTGGCGGCGCATCTGGTCCGCCTGGTCGATAAGTTTCTGCGCGCTCGCGTAGGAGCGCATGACGTCGATCATGTTGGTCATCTCGACGATGGGCTGCACGTTGGAGCCTTCGAGCACGCCCTGAACGAGGCGGGTGTTCTCCGCCGGAAGTTCCGGCTGCTCGGTGTCGAGGAGCGAATTGCCGACGGTCTGCATCGCCTGGGGATTGTCGAAGGTGACGATGGCGAGCTTGCCGCGCTGGCCCTGATCGGAAGAGATGGTGCCGTCGCGGGCGATGGCGATGCCGGTTTCGTCGTTGGCGAAGGTGATGGCGGCGCCCGCATCCGTGAGGACGGGGTTACCGGCGGAGGTGACGAGCTGGCCCTCGGCATTCAGGCTGAAGTTGCCGTTGCGCGTGTAGAGAACGCCGTTTTCCGTCTCGACGCGAAAGAAGCCTTCGCCGGCGATGGCGACGTCGAAGGGGTTTCCGGTCGTCTGCAGCGCGCCGTCGCGCATGTCGCGGTGCTGGCCGACGTCCTGGACGAAGGTGATCTGCTTGTCGATGCTCTGTTCGGAGGCATCCGGCATGAGGTACTGCTCGAACAGCATCGCTTCCGACTTGTAGGCGGTCGTGTTCATGTTCGCGAGGTTGTTCGCGATGGTCGCCATGTCGCGCGTCATCACCATCTGGCGCGAGAGACCTATGAGCAGTGCGTTTTCCATGTCGGGTCCGGCGGTTTTGTCCGTTCGGCGCAGCTGTCGCGCCGCCCAATCATGTGCAGGGCCTGTGCCAGAGAGAAATGTGAATCAAATCAATGGTTTGATGTCTGGCGAACCGGCGCTGGAGGCGCCTTCGGGCAGGCTTTACCGGGCAGTTTCTGCCGTGTCCGGCCCTCTCCGGCGGGCAGGGCGGGGGGAGCGTTCCGAAAGAGTCTAAAGACAATTCAGCCCAGCGCGTTTCTGCCAACGCTTCGTTAACCAACGTCGGCGAGTATCCGGTTGTAGTGCATGGGATGGCGCGGATGCGCCGTCGCGAACCGGTGGGGCGAAATCGAAATGGCTGCAGTCGACGCCGACATCTCGGAAGAAGAGGCTGGCGAAGAGCCGGCACCCGCAAAGCGCAGGCTCGCGGGCAAGGTGCTCGTTCTCTACGTCGTGCTGCCGCTGCTGCTGATCGGCGGCGCGGGGGCGGGCGTCTACATGTCCGGCATTCTGGGCGGAGGCGAGGCGGAAGAAGAGGTCGCGAAGGTTGTCGCCGAGCCCGTCTTCTACGACATGCCGGACTTCCTGGTGAACCTCTCGGGACCGCCGCCACAGCACTATCTGAAGATGCGCGTTGCGCTGCAGCTTGCCGACAAGGAATCCGTGCCGCGCCTCGAAGCGGAGATGCCGCGTATTCTCGACGGCTTCCAGACCTTTCTGCGCGAGCTTCGTCCCGAGGACCTCGAGGGGTCGCAGGGCATGCTCAACCTCAAGGAAGAGCTGATGCGGCGCCTTGCTCTCGCGACGCAGGAACCGATCGTGAAGGACGTGCTCTTCAAGGAAATCATCGTTCAGTAACAGCTTCAGTCGCAGACAGGTTTTCATGACCGCCGCCGATACCGAAGAACAGACCAAAGACACGCTCGCCGCCGCAACAGAGGCTGCCTCCAAGGCGCCGGAGCGCGTGCTCAACCAGGACGAAATCGACAGCCTTCTCGGCTTCGAGGTCGATGAGGAGGCCGCGCCCGAGCGGCATGGCATCGACGCCATCGTGAATTCCGCGCTTGTGTCCTACGAGCGCCTGCCGATGCTCGAAATCGTGTTCGACAGGCTGGTACGCCTGATGACGGTTTCGCTCAGAAACTTCACCTCCGACAACGTCGAGGTGTCGCTCGACAACGTGTCGTCGATCCGCTTCGGCGACTATCTCAATTCCATACCGCTGCCCGCCATTCTCGCGGTCTTCCGCGCGAAGCAGTGGGACAATTACGGCATGTTCACGGTCGACTCGAACCTGATCTATTCGATCGTCGACGTGCTGCTCGGCGGACGGCGCGGCACGGCCGCGATGCGGATCGAGGGCCGGCCCTACACGACCATCGAACTCAACCTCGTGCAGCGCATGATCGAAGTGGTGCTGCAGGACGTGCAGGCGGCCTTCGAGCCGCTGTCGCCGGTAACACTCGAACTCGACCGGATGGAAACCAATCCGCGCTTCGCCGCGATCGCACGTCCGGCGAATGCCGCGATCCTGGTCAAGCTGCGCGTGGACATGGAAGACCGCGGCGGGCGCATCGAGATGATGCTGCCCTATGCGACGCTCGAACCGATCCGCGAACTTCTGCTGCAGATGTTCATGGGCGAGAAGTTCGGCCGGGACTCGATCTGGGAAAGCCATCTCGCGACCGAACTCTGGTCGACCAAGGTGCCGCTCGAGGCGGTGCTCGACGAACAGCAGTTGACGCTGCGCGACGTGATGCAGTTCGAAGCCGGGCAGACGCTGATGCTGAACAACGGTCCGGACGGCACGATCGATCTTCGCTGCGGCGGCGTCCCGCTCGGCAAGGGCCGGATGGGCCGCGTCGGCAATCATGTCGCCGTACGTGTGGAGCACGGCATCCGTCATGTGAAGCGCCCTGCGATTACGCAGCCGGACGCGCCGGATACCAAACCTTCAGGAGCGGGCAAATGACGCTGCCATTCGATGTCTTTCTCGAGATCGTCGTCTGCGTATTTCTCGCGGCGACCATCGCCTATTGCGCCATGCTCGACCGCCGACTCCGGGCGATGCGCTCGGGCCAGGACGGGCTGCGCGAGCTTGTCGGCGAACTGAACACCGCGACGCAACGAGCCGTTTCGGCCATCGACGGGCTGAAGCAGGCAAGCGAGGCGACCAACGAGGAACTGGGCGAACGGGTGCGAACCGCCCGGGCGCTCGCGGACGAACTTTCGCTGATGGTGGAAGCGGGCAACAGCATTGCGGACAAGCTCGGCCGGACGGAGCGTCCGTCGCCGCAGAGCACGCCTGTGCAGGCCGCCGCTCCACGCTCCACGCCACAGGCAGCTTCGCCCCGCGACGCCGCCGTGGCCGCGCGTGCCGCCAACCAGCTTCTCGAAGCCCTGAAAAAGAAGGCCCGCTGATTTCCGGGACAGGCCGACGCAAATGTTCAATCGCCTCCGTCTTCTTCCGACTGTCATGCTGTGTGCGGCGATGCTGCTGACACTGAAGCTCGCCGACATCGCATCGGGCGGCGCGGCGATATCGCCCGCGCAGGCGAGCGCGTCCAAGGCGGCCGAGGAAGCGGCGTCCGAAGCGGAGACAGAGGACACAAAGGCCGAAGCCGAAGTCGAAGCCGAAAGTGAGGGCGAGGGGCCCGCGGAGGGCGATTCCGCCGTTGCCACCCAACCGGCGGCGCCCGCAGAGGAAGCTGCCGCACCGATCAGCAAGTCGGAAATGACCGTTCTCGAAAGCCTCTCGGAGCGCCGCAAGGAACTCGCGACGCGCGCCGAGGCGCTCGATACGCGCGAGCGGCTTCTCGCCGCCGCCGAAAAGCGGGTCGAGGACCGGATCGCGGAACTGAAGGAAATCGAAGCGCGCATCAATGCGCGGATCGGCGAGCAGGATGCCGAGAACGAGGCACGGCTGGCCGGTCTCGTCGCGATGTACGAGACGATGAAGCCGAAGGATGCCGCGCGGATCTTCGAGCGGCTCGACATGGGCGTGCTGCTCGACGTCGTGAAGCGGATGCAGCCGCGCAAGATGGCCGCGGTGATGGCCGCGATGGATCCCGTTACGGCACAGGACCTCACCGTGGAACTCGCGCTTGGCGAGAAGTTCGATGCCGAAACCGTACCGCCTGCCCAGGCTCCCGAAACGGCACCTGCCGCGACCCTTCGCTCAAGCGAAAAAGCCAGTTAAACCGCGCCAAAGCGCCGTTCCTTAAGCCCCACTTAACCGGCGCGGCCTAGACTGACCGCTTGCCGCGGCAGGAAGCCGCGATCTGCTGGCAGAAGCTACAGGGGCGCATGGGCGTGAACGGATTCTTCCGATATACGGGCCGGGGTGAGGAAGGCGGGCTGCTCCGCCGTATCCTGGGCCTTGCCGTGTTCGCGCTGCTGTTGTCGGCATTGCCGCTTTCCGCACAGGCTGCCGACGGCGTCCGCATCGACGTTGCTGAAAAAGACGGCTATGGCCGGGCGATCTTCACCTTCCCCGACGGTGTGCCGGAATATCGCGCCTCGATCAATTCGGGCATTCTCGTTCTCGATTTCGACAAGACGTTCGATGTCGAGCCCGACGTCTTTCTGCGCCAGATGCCGCGCTATGTCGCCATCGTGCGGCAGAGCGAGGACCGCCGTTCGCTCCGGCTTGCGCTGACCACGGAATTCACGCTCGATACCAAGACCGCCGAAAACGCGCTCTATGTCGATCTGCTGCCGCCGAGCTGGACGGGCAATCCGCCGCCGCTGCCGCAGGAAGTCCAGGCACGGATCGATGCGGCGCAGGAAGCCCGGCGGAAAGAGGAAGACGCGAAACTTGCGGCCGAGGCGCAAGGCATCGTCGAGCCCGAAGCGCCGCAGCCCGGTCTTTCCGTGCGCGTGGCGGAGCGGGCCGGCATGACGCGGCTCGTGTTCGACTGGAACCAGCCGGTGCTCTATTCGCTGGTGCAGCGGCAGGGGCTGGCCACAATCACTTTCGACCGGACGGCCGCCGCCGATCTCTCGATGCTTCGCGTCAACCCGCCGGCCTATCTTTCCAGCGCAACGGCGATCGAGCATGACGGGCGTCTCGCCGTCGTATTGACGCTGAAGCCGGGGGTCACGATCAGCGATTTCCGCGAGGACCTGAATGTGGTGCTCGACCTGAAGCCGTCCTCGGCGGATGCGATGCCTGCGCTTGAGGAAGAGGCGGACGGGGATGCGCCGGACGATGCCGGCGATCAAGTGACGACGGTCGCGGGCGCGCCGAAGAATTTGCTGCCCGACGCCGCGCATGGCGAGGAAGACGAAGAAGATCACGCGCGCGAGACCTCCGGGGCGATTCCGGCGGAAACGGCGCCCGAAGCGCAAGCGCCCCTCGCCGCCAATCCGCTGCCGCAGGGCAAGCGTCCCGAAGGCAAGGCGGTGGTGCGCTTCGTCGCAGGCCGGAGCGGTACGGACATCCTTGTCGACTGGCCGGAGCCCGTCGGCGCGGCGGTGTTCGAGCGGGCCGACAGGCTGTGGGCGGTATTCGACCGCGTGCTTCCGCTCGATATTTCCGAAGTGACGGCCCAGGAGCTTGGACCGTTCGGTTCGCCCGAGGCCGTGAGCTTCGATGGCGGAACGGCGCTTGTCGTGCCGCTTCGCGAAAAAGTTCTGATAGGCGCCGTCGAGGAGGGCGCTTCATGGCGGATTTCGGCGGGCGAGACGATCCCGACGACCGGCCGTCCCATCGGCATTTCGCGCAACTGGCGCGACGATGGGCGCGGCAGCGTCGTCTTCGATTTCAGGGCACCGAGCATGGTGCTGCGGGTTCGCGACCCGCTGGTCGGTGACGAGATCATCGTCGCGACCGTGCGCGGACCGGGGCAGTCGTTGCAGACGCCGCGGAGCTTCGTCGAATTCCAGGCATTGCAGACGGCACATGGTCTCGCCATCGTGCCGGTTGCCGACGACCTCAATGTCGCCGCCGCGCCGGACAATGTACTCGTGTCGCGTCGCGATGGGCTGACGCTGTCGGCCGACGACCATGAGGACGCGGCAAAAGTCATGGGCGAGGCCCTGGCGGCGATGCCCGCACCGGCTGAAATGCATTTCGCCGAATGGCGCAAGGCGCCGGGCGAGACCTTCACCGAACGCCGGCAGCATTATCTGACGAAGCTCGCCAATGCGCAGACGCAGGAACAAGGCGAAGTACGTTTCGAGTACGGGCGCTTTCTGCTTGCCTACGGGCTCGCGCCGGAAGCCCGCGCGGCATTCGACGCCGCCAAGGAAGCGCGTGCCAAGTATGCATCCGAGCCGGCTTACCTTGCGGCACGAGGTGTCGCTTCCGTATTGAGTGGTCATTATGTCGAAGCGATCAACGACCTGTCCGGGCCGGGCCTCGACAATGCACCGCATGCGGCGGCGTGGCGCGGCCTGGCGCGCGCGGAGCTTGGACACTGGGAAGCGGCGCGGGCCCAGTTCAGCCTTGCGGGCGCGATCGTCGACGCGTTTGGCGACGACCTCCGTACGGACTTCCGGACGATGGCTGCCATTGCGGCGTTGAAAGGCGACGATGCCAGCTCCGCAGAACATTACGCGTCAGGTTTTCCCGCCGATCCCCAGAGCCAGAAGGCGAAAGCCGAAATCCTGCTTGTGAAGGCAATGATTGCCGATGCGCGCGGCAATGCCGGTGCTGCTGCCGGCCGATACGATATGGCGATTGCCAGCGGTTATCCGCCTGTGGCGGCGCGCGCGCGCTTCGGCAAGGCGCTGATGCTGCACAAGGCGGGCGAAATGGACAACGATGCGTTGGCCAGGGAACTCGAAAGCCTGCGCTATGCCTGGCGCGGTGACGCACTGGAACTCGATGTGCTGACGCGGCTGGCCGCGCTCCGGCTGGAACAGGGAAAGACCGGCGATGCGCTGAAGCTGATGAGAACGGCGACCGACAATTTTCCGGACAGCGACGAAGCGCACCGGATGAACATGCGCATGTCCGATATCTTTGCCGACTATTTCCTGAGCGAAGCGGCGCGGGAGATGCAGCCGGTGCAGGCGCTCGCCTTCTTCGAAAGCTTCAAGGAACTGACGCCCATCGGGCAGAGGGGCGACGAACTGATCCGCAACCTCGCCGAACGGCTGGTCGAGGTGGATCTGCTGGCGCAGGCTGCCCATCTTCTCGACTACCAGGTTGCGAACCGGCTGCATGGGGGCGTCGCGAAGGCGCAGGTGGCGGCGCGGCTTGCCTCGATTTTCCTTTCGGACCAGCAGCCCGCCCGCGCGCTCGCCGCCCTTCGCGCGACGAAGCAGAACCTGCTTCCCGAGGCGCTCGCCGAACGGCGGATGCTGCTGGAGACGAGGGCACTTGCCGACCTGAAGCAGTACGACAACGCGCTTGAACTGATGGATGGCAAGAGCGGCAAGCTCATCGAACGCCTGAGGGCCGATGTGCTGTGGGACGCGGGACGCTGGCCGGAAGCGGGCGCCGCCATCGAGGCGGTCCTCGGCGATACATGGAAGGCCGATGAACCGCTTTCCACCGAAGCGCGGCTTCTGGCGATGCGCGGCGCGATTGCCTATTCGCTGGCGGGGGACGAAGCCGGGCTCTCGAGCCTGCGGGCGAAATACGGTCAGGCGATGGCCGAGAGCCCGGACGCGAGCTCCTTCGCGGTCGTCTCCGAACCCATCGTGAAGCAGGGGGTTGCGTTCCGGGAGATGGCAAGCCGCATCGCCTCTGTCGATACGCTTGACCGCTTCCTCGCCACGCTGAAGGCCGACGAGACGGTCGCGGTCAACTGACGGCAGGCAAGAAAACTCCCGCCGTCAGGTGCCGAAGCTCTGGACGAGGCTTCCCGCGATCAGCGACCAGCCGTCCACCAGCACGAAGAAGATCAGCTTGAACGGCAGTGAGATGATGATCGGCGGCAGCATCATCATGCCCATCGACATGAGCACCGATGCGACCACCATGTCGATCACGATGAAGGGCAGGAAGACGAGGAAGCCGATCTCGAAGGCGCGGCGCAGCTCGCTGATCATGAAGGCGGGCACGAGCACCTGAAGGCCGATCTCGGTTGCTTCCTCGGGCTCCTCCGTTTCCGACAGATCGACGAAGAGCTTCAGATCCTCCTTGCGGACCTGCTTCAGCATGAAGGCCTTGAAGGGCACGCTGGCGCGGTCGAAGGCTTCGCCCGTTTCGATCTCCTGATTCATCAGGGGCTCGATGCCGTCATTATAGGCCGTGGTGAAGGTCGGCGTCATGACGAAGGCGGTCAGGAAGAGCGCGAGGCTCACCAGAACGGCATTCGGCGGCGACTGCTGCATGCCGAGCGCGGTGCGCAGAAGCCCCAGCACCACGATGATCCGGACGAAGGACGTCACCATGATGAGGATCGACGGTGCGAGGCTCAGTACGGTGACCAGCGCGACGATCTGGACGACGTGATCGGTGAGGCCAAGATTGTCGGAGAGGTCGACCTGGATGGTCTCCGCGAACGCCGGATGCGCGAGGCCGAAACTCAGCAGAACGAGCGCGGCGACGCCGGCGAGGTGTTTCGCGCGCGGCGCGGCAGCGGCGAGTATGTCACGAACAGGAGAGATCACGCGCGGCGCTCCTTGATGAATTCGACGATGCGCTGGAACTGGACGACATGAGCCGGTGCGGCGAACCCCGGCTGCTGCGGCGCCGACGGTTCGACGACAGCCGGCTCGGGCGCGTCGATACCGCTTTCGAGAAGAAGGGGCGTGTCGCCGCCCATGAGAACGAGATGCTCCTTGCCATCGCGGCGAACAAGCACCAGGCGATGCTTCGCGTCGATGGGCTTCACCTCGACGATCCCGAGGCGGCGCTGCGATCCCATCGCGGAGGCGCCCGGCGCGAGGCCGAAGCGGCGAGCGAGCATCGCGCAGACCCCGATCAGTCCAAGGATGAACGCCAGCGCGGCGACGAAGCGGAAGATTTCCGAGAAGTCCATTTTGGATTGCACCCCCACCCGAGGGACGGCCGCCCGGCCGGTCCCGAATGGGTAGAATTTGCCGCGTCAGACTTAATGCCCGGTTAAAGGCGAGCGCTTCCGCGCCTTTTCCTGGTTACCCGTTTCTCAACGTGCCCGGCAGCTTTTGCCGCGTTAGCGCGATGTTAACTCCGGGACGGTGAAACTTCCCCTGCCGCCAAGGAATGCGTGGCTTCGGATCGACCCTCTCCTGCGCCGAGAATGCGTGCGCAAAGAGCGGATCGCAGGGGCACGCGCAAATGGCAATCGGCGACCTTCCCATTTTCGAGATGATGAAGCAGAAGATGCACTGGCTTGCCGCGCGGCAGCAGGTGCTGTCGCAGAACGTCGCCAATGCCGATACGCCGGGCTATACCGCGCGCGATCTGAAGGAGCTCGATTTCGGCGCGATGGTGAAGCGGGCGGGGCCGGCGCTGAAGCCCGCCGCGACGCAGGCCGCGCATATCGGCAGTCCGGTCGCGGGCGCCGGTCACGGACTTCATGCCGGGCAGGCGAAGGGCGGCGAAGTCATCAAGAAGCCGGACTTCGAAACCTCGCCCTCGGGCAACTCGGTCGTGCTCGAAGACCAGATGATCAAGGTCGCCGAGACGCAGATGGATTACCAGACAGTCACCGGGCTCTATTCGAAGAGCCTCGGTCTCATCAAGATCGCGCTCGGCCGAGGCTGAGCCGCCCTGAAAGGACGCATCATGAGCGCCATGGACCTTATCAAATCGATGATGGTGGCGGCTTCGGGCCTGAAGGCCCAGAGCGGCCGCATGCGCATCATCGCCGAGAACATCGCCAATGCGGACTCGACCTCGCGCGTGCCGGGCGGCGACCCCTACCGGCGCAAGGTCGTCACCTTCGAGGACAAGCTCAACCGCGAGATCGGCGCGCATACCGTCTCGCTCGGGCGGCCGGTGATGGACAATACCGAATTCAAGCTCAAATACATGCCGGGCCACCCCGGCGCCGACGAGAACGGCTATGTGAAGATGCCGAACGTGAACGGCATGGTGGAAGCAATGGACATGCGCGAGGCGCAGCGCAGCTACGAAGCCAATCTCAATCTCATCCAGGCATCGCGCCGCATGATTTCGCAGACCATCGAAATCCTGCGGAAGTGACGGGGGACTGAACCATGACCACCATTCCGGCATCCATGGCTCTCAACGCCTATGCCCGCGCGGCGGGGATGGGCGGCGGCGCGCAGGCGCCGCAGAACGGGCCCAAGGAAGCGGACGGCGCCTTCGGCGATGTGCTGAAGCAGGCGATGAACCAGACCGTCAGCACCTCGAAGGCCGGCGAAACGCAGATGGCGGCCGTGACCGGCGGCGTCGGCGGCAACATCGTCGATGTGGTGACGGCGGTCGCGGAAGCGGAAACCACGCTGCAGACCGTCGTGACCGTTCGCGACAAGGTCATCACGGCCTATCAGGAAATCATGAGGATGCCGATCTAGCGGCGGTTCAAGGGGCGGGCAACCAGGTATGAGTGGACCGGAAATTCTCGATCTCGGGCGGCAGGCGATCTACGTGCTGCTCGAAGTCTCGGCGCCGATGATGATCGTCGCGCTGGTGGTCGGCCTTGCGATCGCGCTGTTGCAGGCGCTGACGCAGGTGCAGGAAATGACGCTCGTCTTCGTGCCGAAGATCGTCGCGATCTTTCTCACCATGCTGATCGCGCTGCCTTTCATGGCGCAGGCGCTGCACGGCTTCATGATGCTGATCTCCCAGAAGATCGTGACGGGCTGACGGGCCGGGCGCATGATCAGCATCGACTTCCTGCCGCAGACGGCCTTCACCTTCATGCTGATCTTCTCGCGGCTGGCGGCGATGCTCATGCTGATGCCGGCGCTCGGCGAGACCAGCATCCCCGCCAATGTGCGGCTGATCCTGGCCCTGCTGCTCTCCTTCGTGATGATGCCGCTCGTCGCCTCGTCCTATGGCGCGATACCCGACACCGTTCCCGCGCTCGCCTTCCTCGTGTTGACGGAAATCGCCGTCGGCCTCTTCATCGGCGGTGCGGCCCGCATCATCATGAGCGCGCTGCATGTGGCGGGCAACATCATCGCGCTGCAGATGAGCCTTGCTTTCGCGCAGAACGTCGATCCGACGCAGGGCCAGCAGGGCGTCCTGATCGCGAACTTCCTTTCGCTGACCGCCGTCACGCTGATCTTCGCGACCAATCTCGACCATCTGATGATCGCGGCGATGCGCGACAGCTACGAGCTCTTCGTGCCGGGGCAGGCGCTGCCGATCGGCGATTTCTCGCAAATGGCCGTGCAGATGGTGTCGGGCGCGTTCAAGCTCGGGCTGCAGCTCGCGGCGCCGTTTCTCGTGTTCGGGCTCATCTTCTATCTCGGCATCGGCATCCTTTCGAGGCTGATGCCGCAGATCCAGATCTTCTTCATTGCGATGCCGGCGAACATCATGCTCGGCTTCGTGCTGCTGCTCTTCCTGCTCGGCGCCATGATGACGTGGTTCCTGCAGGGCTTCGAGCAGTCGATTTCCATGTTCGTCGGATAGGCCGGGAGTACACGCATGGCCGATCAGGACGATTCGGAAAAAACAGAAGAACCGACACACCGAAAACTGGAAGAGGCCGAAAAGAAGGGCGACGTCGTCAAGAGCCAGGAGATCGGCACCTGGTTCGTGATGATGGGGGGCGCCGTCGCGCTCGCGCTTCTCGGCCCCTCGACCGCGAGTTCGCTCGCGGGCTCCCTGAAAATCTTTCTGGCCCAACCCGACGCCATTCCGATGGATGCCGAGCATCTGCGCCGCATCTGGCTCGGGATCGGCCGCGACGCCTTCGGCGCGGTGCTTGCGCCGCTCGCCATTCTGGTCGGCGCGGCCCTGATCGGGCATCTGGTCCAGCATGCGCCGGTCTTCACGGCCGAAAACATGAAGCCGAAGCTCTCCAAGATCTCGCCGAAGGAGGGGCTCAAGCGCCTGTTCGGGGCGAAGAGCCTGATGAACCTCGCCAAGGGCATCGTGAAGCTCGGCGTGGTCGGGACGGTCGCCTTTCTCATCGTCTGGCCGGAGCGCGACCGCCTGGCGCTGATGATGACCTGGGACATCGCCCAGCTCCTGCCGCTGGTGCAGGCGATGGCGCTCAAGATGTTCGCCGGCGTGATCGCCGTCATGACGGTGGTTGCGGCGCTCGACTATCTCTTCGAACGCATGCAGTGGATGAAGAAGCAGCGCATGTCCGTTCAGGAAGTGAAGGACGAATACAAGCAGATGGAAGGCGATCCGACGGTGAAGGCGAAGCTGCGCCAGATCCGCGTCGAGCGCGGCCGCAAGCGCATGATGGCCGCCGTGCCGACCGCCACCGTCATCATTACCAACCCGACCCATTATGCCGTGGCGCTCAAATACGAGCAGGGCATGGGCGCGCCGGTGGTGGTGGCCAAGGGTGTCGATTCCGTCGCCTTCAGAATCCGCGAAATCGGCGAGGAAAACAACGTGCCGATCGTCGAAAACCCGCCGCTTGCCCGCGCGCTCCATGCGACCGTCGAGATCGAGCAGGAGGTCAAGCCCGAGCACTACAAGGCCGTGGCCGAGGTGATTGGATATGTCATGCGTCTTAAGGCTAAGATGACGGGCGGTCGCGGCCGGAGGTGATTCGGCCGGTGAGGCGCCATGCGCCCGCCATGGGACCGGCAGGGTAGAAGCGGGAGCAGAGTATGGCCGAGACGCCGGCCGATTACGCCGACGCCGTGGAAGGCGCCGACACCCCGGTCGGGAACGGGGCGGAGGCGGCGTGGTCGCTGCCCGCGCGGCGCTGGGTCGTGATCGCCGCGGTCGCCACCGGCATTGTGACGACATTGCTCGATACGCTCGGCGTTCATGTCTTCGGCCTGCCGGGGGTGCTCACCGCGTTCGGTCTCGTCGCCATCGGCGGCGCGGTTCTCTACGGACTTTCCGGCAGCAATGCGGATGCGCTGAGCCGCTCGCCGATTGCCGCCGCCGAGGCGCTGATGGCGCTTCCCGATCCCTGCTACGTGACCGACCGGCGGGGCTCCCTTCTTTTTGCCAATGCGGCCTATCGCGCGCTGACCGGCGGCTTCGACGGCGACCGGACGGTGCCGGTCGAGCGGCTGCTCGCGGGGCGGGGCGAGGGCGCGGAGGTTTCCTTCCGGCTGGCGCAGGCCGCGCGGACCGGCTTTGCCGCCGAAGAAGACGTGACCATCGGCCCGCGCAACGCGGAGCGCGTCTACCGCGCCATCGTGCGGCCGCTGAGCGGAATGTCCGGCGGCGCGGTATGGCTGTTCCGGGACCTCACCGCCGAGCGGGAACGGGCCGAGTCGGCCGAGCGTATGCACAAGCGCTCGCTTGCCTATGTGGAGCATGCCCCGTTCGGCTTCTTCGCCGCCGACCCCGACGGCGCGCTCATTTTCATGAATGCGCGGCTGGGCAACTGGCTCGGCGTCGAGCCGCAGCAGATCACCGAGCGGCGGGTGAAGCTCGCCGAACTCGTGATCGGCGACGTGCCGGCGCTGGCGGAAGGCGAGGCGAGCGACGGCGACCAGTTGCCGCCGCTCGATGTCGACCTGCGCGGGCCCGACGACAAGGCGATCCCGGTCCGCATCATGCGGACGCGCGTCGCGGCCACGGCCGGGCGGCCGCCGCGGATCTTCGCGCTGGTGCTGAACCGCACGACGGGCGACAAGGCGGAAGAAACGGTGCGCGACGCGGAGATGCGTTTTGCCCGCTTCTTCAACAATGCGCCGGTCGGCATCGCGACGGTCGATGCGGAAGGCCGGATCGACAACGCCAACCGTTCCTTCGTCGCTTACGCAGGCGAAGAGGTGGCGCGCGGCGCGGAGCTTGCGAGCCTCATGATGGAAGAGGACAGGGCGGGCGTCGAAGAGGTTCTCGACAATGCGAGGGCGGGACGGCCCTCCGGGGCGCCGGTCGATGTGCGGCTCGCGCGGAACCCGGATCGCGTCGGCCAGCTTTATGCCGCGCGGGTCGACACCGGGGCGGGGGCATCCATTGTCGTCTATCTGGTCGATGCGACGGAGCAGAAATCGCTCGAACTGCAATTCGCGCAGTCGCAGAAGATGCAGGCCGTCGGCCAGCTCGCGGGCGGCGTGGCGCACGACTTCAACAACCTGCTGACCGCCATCATCGGTTTCTGCGACCTGCTGCTCGCGCGGCACCAGGCGGGCGACCCCTCCTTCGCCGATGTCGTGCAGATCAAGCAGAACGCGAACCGCGCGGCGAACCTGACGCGGCAGTTGCTTGCCTTCTCGCGCAGGCAGACGCTGCGGCCCAAGGTGCTTTCGCTGACCGACGCGCTCGCCGAACTGCAGAACCTGCTGGCGCGCCTTCTTACCGAGAAGGTCGAGCTCAAGATCGTGCATGGCCGCGATCTGGGTCTCGTGAAAGTCGACCAGAACCAGCTCGAACAGGTCATCATCAATCTCTCGGTGAATGCCCGCGACGCGATGCCCGATGGCGGACGGCTCACCATTCGCACGGCGAACGTGTCGGAAGCCGACAGCCGCGCACTCGACCACCCGCTGATGCCGCATGCCGAATATGTGCTGATCGAGGTGGGCGACACCGGCACCGGCATTCCCAAGGAAAATCTCGGCAAGATCTTCGAGCCCTTCTACACGACGAAGGACCCGTCCAAGGGCACGGGGCTCGGTCTTTCCACGGTCTACGGCATCGTGAAGCAGACGGGCGGTTTCATCTTCCCCTACTCGACGCTCGGCAAGGGCACGATCTTCCGCATCTATCTGCCGCGCTACATCGAAACGGCGGCGGACAAGGCGGCGGAAGCTGCGGCAGCCGCCGCCGTGCCTGCGGAAGCGGCGGACCTCACCGGCAAGGGCACGATCCTGCTTGTCGAGGATGAAGACGCGGTGCGCACCTTCGCGGCCCGGGCGCTTGGCACGCGCGGCTATGAAGTGCTGCAGGCCGAGAGCGGGGAGATCGCGCTCGACGTGGTGCGCGAACATGACGGCCGAATCGACCTCGTCGTCTCCGACGTGGTGATGCCCAACATGGACGGGCCGACCATGGCGAAGGAACTGAAGACGCTGCTTCCCGGCACGCCGATCATCTTCGTTTCCGGCTATGCGGAAGACGCTTTCGCGAAGAACCTCGATCCCGATCAGGAATTTCACTTCCTGCCGAAGCCCTTCTCGCTGAAGCAGCTTGCTGCCGCCGTGAAGGACGTCATGGGCAGGAAGTAGCCCGGTGCTCGTCATCCTTTCCGGACTGCCCGGCACCGGCAAGACGACGCTCGGCCGGGCGCTCGCGGAAGCGACGGGCGCCGTTCATGTCCGGATCGACAGCATCGAGCAGGCGCTCAAGCGGTCGAGCCTTCGTCTCGACCCTGTCGAGGATGCCGGCTATGCCGCGGGGATGGCGCTCGCGGAAGACAATCTTCGCCTCGGGCATTCCGTCATCGCCGATTCCGTCAATCCGCTCGACGTGACGCGGAAGGCCTGGCGCGCCGTGGCGGAGCGGGCGGGCGTGCCCCATGCCGATGTCGAGATCGTCTGTTCGGACGAGGAAGAGCATCGGGCCCGCGTCGAAACACGGGTGAGCGACATAGAGGGGCTCATCCAGCCGAAATGGGCCGATGTCGCGGCGCGGCACTACGAGCCGTGGACGGAACCGCGCATCCTGATCGACACGGCCGGGCGGGACGAGGCCGGGTGCCTCGCGGAATTGCGGGCAAAACTGCCGCTCTGAAGCCTTGCGGCCGTTAAGCATGAACGCAATGCCGCAGGGCGCCATGCTGGTTTCACCCCGCCGGACCATGTATTCTGTGCCTGTTTGAAACGGTTCGACCCAGGCGTCTCGCGGCATGTCCACGGATCACCTCAGCGCTCTCCAGCCCGACAGTTCGCGCCCGGCGCGGACGAGCGCGGAAAACCACCGCGCGGCGCTCGCCATTGCGCGCCGCCACATGGGACATGTCGCCTGGCCCACCGTTTTCGTGTCGCTCGGCTCGCTTGCCGGGCTTGCCGTCTCGAGTGCGGCGGCGCTTGCCGGGCTCTGGCCCATGTGGGTGGCGATGCTCGTCAATGGCTACCTGCTGCTGATGCAGTTCATGGCGGTCCATGACGGCATTCACGAAGCGATCTCGGGCGACAACCGGCGCTACAAGTGGCTGAACGATCTTCTCGCCTGGATCGGCGGCATCGCGACGCTCATTCCCTATCGCGGCTATGACGTGATGCATCTCGTGCATCACCGCTACACCAATGATTTCGAGCGCGATCCGGACACCTGGTGCGCCGGGCGGAACCCGCTCGTGCTCATCGTCCGTTTCTTCACGCAGACGCCGCATTACGTCTGGGTGATGACGCGGATGGGGATGTGGCGCGACAGGGCGCGCCGGCGCGAATATTTCATCGCGGGCGCCCATCACCTTACCGCCTGGACGCTGGTCGCTGTCGGGTTCGTCTATGGCTGGGGCTGGGAGATCCTGATGCTCTGGATATTCCCGACCTTCCTCAACGTTGCGCTGATCGGGCTGGTCTTCAACTACCTGCCGCACCGGCCGCATCTCTCGCAGGAGCGCTACAAGGATTCCGGCGTCTTCCTGCTGCCGCGCGCCATTCACCGGCTGGTGAGCGTGCTCGACATGTATCAGACCTACCACCTGATCCATCACCTCTTCCCGCGCATCCCGTTCTACCGGATCGGCGCCGCCTTCCATGAAATGCGGCCGGTGCTCGAGGCGGAAGGGGCAACGATCCATGACTGGACCCATGCCTGGGACAGGAAACCGGCAAGGGCGGCGGCGGCGTCCGCGACGGGTGTTGCGCCCGCCGCGCGGGCTGCCCGGACGGGCGCCGCGGCGAAGACGGTCGCAACGGTTGCAGGCGAAAGCAGTCGCCCGGAACGTCGCGCGAACACGAACTGATAAAGTCTTTATCGGATCAGGCCGGAACCTTCGGAAGCAGCCGCACCTGATGTTCGACCTTCTTTTGCAGGCTTTTCCTCGCCCTTGATCATCATGGACAGGAGAAAGTCGAAACGGGAAACGACATTTACCTGTTTCCTTCCTGGCCTAACGGCTGACAATGACACCCTGGAAGTTTGGGGTGGGGATTGGGAATGGGTAGGGGCTACAAGGTCGCAGCGATTGCGCTTGGGGTATGCATAGCGTTCATTCTGGCGCTCGGGTTGGTCGTGTCTTTGTGGCAGTGGCCCGCCAATCAATCTACCTATCAGCAAGCCCAGCAGGAGCAGGCCGACGGCCCCCAAGATGACAATGGGACCAGCGTAGGGATGGGTTTTTGGGACACCTACGCTTGGCCTAGAGATTCTCTCACACAGTGGATCATGGCGGCCCTTGCCGTTGCCGCCACAGGCGTAAGCATTTGGGCTGTGTTGCTCTTGAAGGCTACCTTGAAGGCGACACGTGACGCACTTCTCGACACCCGTGCCATGACCGAGGCGGCCCTTGAGGCCAACGACATTTTGCGCGCTGAGCAAAGGGCGTGGCTCACAATCACCCTGACTTCGGTTGCCGAAACGGGAAACGACAGAAACAAGATCGAGGCCCACGTCACCTACCGAATAGACAATCTCGGGAAAGCGCCAAGCCTCGTTGCAAGGGAATACATTGGCATCTTCCCGTTGATTGGTGAGGCAAATGTCGCTGAAGACCTGGAGAGGTTTGCCTTGAAGTGCAGGGAGAACTTTGAAACCGAAGAAAACAGGTTTGAAAGACGCATTTTCCCCGGCCACCCCTTCGAAGGGCCCATCTACAACGCAAGACCTGTAGATGCTGACGTGGCCAGAAGTGACCCATCCGGCTTTTACATTTTTTGCTGCATCGTTTACCGGCACTCTCCAGACAACAGTATTGGGTGCACCGCTGAGGCCTATGTTGCAGGGAGGAGCAACAGCATCCTTTCTTGGCTGCACAACTCCTTGGGCAACTACCCTACAAGGAATGTTCGCACCCAGTTCGCCAGCACTACCTTCAGCTATATGACCTAACAGCACCGCCAGTAGGGCCACCGCCGCAAGACCGCTCACCTAGCACCCCTTTCGGGGAGGGCGCTACTTCCCGGCTTTGCGTCCCCATGTTTCAAGGGGATATATGCGAAAGCAGTCGCAGTGTTCCCCTTGAAGTACGTAAGGGCTGAGGCTATATTAAGTCCATAGGAGGTGCCCTATGGCCAAGTTCGGTATTCAACAGTTCTTCAAGCGGTTTCCCGATGACGACGCCTGTCTCGACCATCTCATGAAGGTCCGGTACGGCGAGGTTCTGGACTGCCCGAAGTGCGGCAAGCGGGGCAAGTTCTCCCGGCTCTCCAAGGTGCTGGCTTACTCCTGCCCCTCATGCGGGCATCATATCCACCCGATGGAAGGCACGATCTTTGAGCGGTCGCATACGCCCTTGCAGAAGTGGTTTTACGCCCTGTTCCTGTTCACCACGACGCGCCACGGGGTTTCCTCCCGTGAGTTGCAGCGTCAGCTTGGTGTCACCCTCAAGACGGCATGGCGCATCGGACACGAAATCCGTAAGTACATGGCAGAAGTGGACGGCGACGATCTCTTGGGCGGCAAGCGCGTTGTGGAGGCCGACAAGGCTTTCATCGGCGGCAAGGACAAGCGCGGCAAAGACGACAAGACGGTCGTACTCGGCATCGTGGAGCGCAACGGCGACGTAGTGGCCCGCGCCATCCCCTCGAAAGAAGCCCGCTTCGTCATTCCCCGGATCATGGCCCATGTGAAGCCCGGTTCGCGGATCGCTACCGACGAGGCCATGTCCTTCAAGCCGCTCATCGCGGAAGGCTTCCGGCATGGCACGGTTGCCCATCGCACCAAGGAATACGTTCGCGGCGACGTTCACACCAACAACATCGAAGCCTTCTGGGCGATCCTCAAGCGGGGCATTTCAGGCTGTCATATCTGGGTATCGCCCCAGCACCTTCCGAAGTACCTTGGCGAGTTCGAGTTCCGCTTCAACATGCGGAAACAGCCCCACCTCATGTTCGACATGTTGCTTGCTGCGTTCCCGAGACCGTAACAACAATAGGCGGACAAGATGGAAAACAGTGGCGGAAATCTCCGCGATTCCGAAATCGCACTCATGGACGCTATCAAGACTATCGCTGAAATCATCATGACGGCCGGAATAGCCAAGCCAGCAATTTTTGACCGAATGTTCGCGGCTCAACGAGATGGTTATCTAGCCAAACAGATGCCAAACGCTGCCGGGGTAGTTGAGACGTTGAGACTGTTTTGCGTTGATCCTTCGCGAGAAGCACACCGACAACAACTAAACCAGATTCTAGGAAGTCCGCCTCAGGGCGAAGCCTGAGGTCAACTAACGGGGGATCGACGCATCTATTGTCGCGCATGAATCAGCAAGGGCACCTCTCCGGTGTCCTTCTCCCTTTCTGCAATTCCAGTTTCTCGCTCTCGACTCTTTCCCGGCCCGGCGCAAGATGCGCTCATGTCCAAACGCCCTTGGGAACCTGCACCGCCCCGCCCGACGCTGAAACAAATCAGCGAGGCTCCCGGCTGGTTCCGCGTCTACTGCAATGAGATTGGATGCGGTCACAAAGCCGCGCTCCCTATGGCCCCGTTTGTTATCCGATGGGGACCGGAGACGCCTAGCGACGTTCTCAGGCGCTCGCTCAAGTGTACGAAGTGCGGCAAGAAGAGCGCGTCTATCCAGCGTCCCGGCTTTATCGGCACAAGCGGACTTAACGAGCCCTTCCCGGTCGACTGGTTGCCGAAGGAATAGCTACTTGCCCGGCTTCTGTGGGTTGTCGCGCGCAATATCTTTCAAGAGCGCGTCGAACTTTTTCTCGTCGCCTTCGGCCTCATGCTCTTTCGCAAACTGATCCAGCTTGCCGAGTTTTCGGGCTTCTTCAAGGGAGAGGTGTTTACCGCGTGACATAGCTCTACTGACACCTGTTCTCTGCTAACCACTTCGCCGCCGCCGAACGCTCAATATGCAAATCGCGATACCGCTTTCCGGCTCCCCAGTTGGCAAGTGCCGGGTTGTAGCTGCGCATTTGCATGTTCTCGACTCCCGCGAGCATGCCTAGATATTCGATTTCAAAGTCTCGCCAATGATCGGCGGGGATGGGCTCTCGCGGCTGCTTTGCCAAAAGTTCAGCGGCGTTGGAGACTTCTGGGCGTCCCCATAGTTGAACCCAATTATTTCTAGCAGACTCCCGCAGGCGGTCTTTCAGATCGATCCACCTTTTATCATTCCGGTCCTCCGGCCAACCTGTAGTCACGGCCATATCATAGAACGTCAGGAACGGTATCAAATCCGGTGCCGATGTTCGCGCGCCCTCGCCAATCTCTCTAATTTTGGCCTCTAGATCACTGCGCCGTATGTGCAAGTTCCGATAAGTGGGCTTTTTGTCAGACAGAAATTGGAATGATTTTCCGCCCCCAACTGCATCGCCCTCTTTCTTGATACTCAGTGGAATCTCGATAATTTTCTCAGATGGTGGGCGGCTCCCGAATAGGGGGATACTTTCGTCGTAGACGATAGAGTTGATGTAGTGGCGCAGAAGGGAGTCGCCGGGCTCCTCTCCATTATCGGCGTCGGAGCGATCTAGACGATCCGCGAGCTTCGCCTCAAACCCCGTTCTGGTCTGCTCATAGAGAGCGATTGCCGCCTCCGGCAGTGGGATAAGATCGTCTCTGTTTTCTTGTTTAGGCGTTACGTGTGGTGGTTTGTTTGTCGACGGCTTCCGAAAATATTCCCAGACCAGAAGCCCGACATATCCTGCGGTAATGAGCACTGCCGCTGCCAGCAACCCCATCCCGATACCTGGCGAGATGTTTGGAAACGCAGCCTGTGTGCCGATCAGGACTAAATCCATAACCAGCACCCCAATGTGAGTGTGCATACCTGTGCGCATTCCCATACCCTCCGATTCCTTATCGGCGAGCATACATCATCGGGGTTTTGACCTACGTATGTCAAAGGGAACACTCCGAAAGCAGTCGCCCGGAACGTCGCGCGAACACGAACTGAATTCCCCTTTGTTTTCAGTAGTTTGAATTTTTCATTGCCAAGGAGAACAAAATAAGTACATTGATCGTCATGAACAGCGCGTTGCGCGACTCGGGCGGCGATGAAATAAGGGGAAATCACCCATGTCCAAGAATGTTGTGAATCTCGTGGCCAAAGACGATACGGACAAGAAAAAGGCGCTGGACGCCGCGCTCAGCCAGATCGAGCGTTCGTTCGGCAAGGGTTCCATCATGCGGCTCGGCAAGAACGAGCAGGTGGTGGAGATCGAATCCATTTCGACGGGCTCGCTCGGGCTCGACATCGCGCTCGGCATTGGCGGGCTGCCCCGCGGCCGCGTGATCGAGATCTACGGGCCGGAATCTTCGGGCAAGACGACGCTCGCCCTCCAGACCATTGCCGAAGCCCAGAAGAAGGGCGGCATCTGCGGCTTCGTCGACGCGGAACATGCGCTTGACCCGATCTATGCCCGCAAGCTCGGCGTGACGCTCGACGAACTTCTGATTTCCCAGCCCGACACCGGCGAACAGGCGCTCGAAATCGCCGACACGCTGGTGCGCTCGGGCGCGGTCGATATTCTCGTCATCGACTCGGTGGCGGCGCTGACGCCGAAGGCCGAACTTGAAGGCGAGATGGGCGACAGCCTGCCGGGCCTTCAGGCCCGCCTCATGAGCCAGGCGCTCCGCAAGCTCACCGCCTCGATTTCGAAGTCGAACACGATGGTGATCTTCATCAACCAGATCCGCATGAAGATCGGCGTGATGTTCGGCAGCCCGGAAACGACGACGGGCGGCAATGCCCTCAAGTTCTACGCCTCCGTCCGCCTCGATATCCGCCGCATCGGCGCGATCAAGGACCGCGACGAGGTGGTCGGCAACCAGACCCGCGTGAAGGTGGTGAAGAACAAGGTCGCGCCGCCTTTCAAGCAGGTCGAGTTCGACATCATGTATGGCGAGGGCATTTCCAAGATGGGCGAGCTTGTCGATCTCGGCGTCAAGGCCGGCATCGTCGAGAAGTCCGGGTCCTGGTTCTCCTACAGCAGCCAGCGCATCGGGCAGGGCCGCGAAAACGCCAAGCAGTTCCTCAGGGACAATCCCGACATGGCCGCCGAAATCGAAGCCGCCATCCGCGAGAATGCGGGCCTCATCGCCGAGAAGATCATGGACATCTCGAGCAGCGAGACGGAAGAGGACGAAGGCGGCGACATGGAAGCGAGCGCCTGACGGCCTGAAGACAATTTCTCTGGCTCCGGTCTTTCGGCCGGGCATGAGACGGCGCCGGGTACCCTCCGGCGCCGTTTTCGTTTTTGAGCGGCGGACAGAAACCCTGTCCGGCCAGGCCGCGTTTCCTGTTCCCTCTCCGGGCCGGCCTCGTTTCAGGCCCGGCTTCCCTTTCTGGACAGGGGATGGGGCGACAGGTAAAAGCTGACACCCTATATTTGTTAATGAAACCCGGCGGATAGGGGCTCGCGGAGCCTTTCCCGCCTTCTGTGAACGAGCGGAAGCGCAAGCGACATGGACGGCCTCAACGAGATCCGACGCAAGTATCTGGACTTCTTCCGCGCGCAGGGCCACGAGGTCGTGCCGTCGGGCCCGCTCGTCCCGAACAACGACCCGACGCTGCTCTTCACCAATGCCGGCATGGTGCCGTTCAAGAACGTCTTCACCGGTCAGGAGACGCGGCCCTATGTCCGCGCGGCGAGTTCGCAGAAATGCGTGCGCGCGGGCGGCAAGCATAACGACCTCGACAATGTCGGCTACACGGCGCGGCATCACACCTTCTTCGAGATGCTCGGCAATTTCTCCTTCGGCGACTACTACAAGGACGAGGCGATCAGGTTTGCCTGGGACCTGATCACGAAGGAATTCGCCCTCCCCGAAAGCCGCCTCCTGGTCACGATCTACGAGGATGACGACGAGGCGCACGGGCTCTGGAAGAAGATTGCCGGACTTTCCGACGACAGGATCATCCGTCTCGGCGCCAAATCGAATTTCTGGCAGATGGGCGACACCGGCCCCTGCGGTCCCAATTCCGAAATCTTCTACGATCACGGCGACAGGATCCCCGGCGGCCCGCCCGGCAGCCCGGACGAGGACGGCGACCGTTTCATCGAGATCTGGAATCTCGTCTTCATGCAGTACGAACAGCATGAGGACGGTTCGCGCACGCGCCTGCCGAAGCCCTCGATCGATACCGGCATGGGGCTCGAGCGCATGGCGGCCGTCATGCAGGGCACCTACGACAATTATGCGACCGACCTGATGCGCTCGCTGATCGTCGCTTCCGCCGAGGCGTCGAAGAGCGACCCCGACGGGTCCCACGCGGTCAGCCATCGCGTCATCGCCGACCATCTGCGTTCGTCCTCCTTCCTGATCGCGGACGGCGTGATGCCGTCCAACGAAGGCCGCGGCTACGTGCTTCGCCGGATCATGCGCCGCGCCATGCGCCATGCGCAGCTTGTCGGCGTCAGCGAGCCGCTCATGTACCGGCTCGTGCCGGCGCTTGTCCGGCAGATGGGCGAGGCCTATCCGGAGCTTCGCCGCGCCGAGGCGCTCGTCACCGAAACGCTGAAGCTGGAAGAAACGCGCTTCCGCGAAACGCTGACGCGCGGCCTCAAGCTTCTCGACGAGGAAGTCGAGAAACAGCAGGGCAAGGGCGTGCTGCCGGGCGAAGTCGCCTTCAAGCTCTACGATACCTACGGCTTCCCGCTCGATCTGACGCAGGATGCGTTGCGTGCCCGCGGCATGAGCGTCGACCAGACGGGGTTCGACGCCGCGATGGCGAAGCAGCGCCAGGATGCGCGCGCGGCCTGGGCGGGCTCGGGCGAAAAGGCGACCGAGGCCGTCTGGTTCGAACTGCGCGACAAGGTCGGCGCCACCGAATTTCTCGGCTACGAGACGGAGGTCGCCGAGGGCAAGATCGTCGCGCTTCTCGTCGACGGTGCGCCGGTCGACACGGTCGAGGCGGGCACGGAAGCGGCCATCGTCACCAACCAGACGCCGTTCTACGGCGAGAGCGGCGGCCAGATCGGCGATACCGGCCTCATCCTCTCCGCGGCCGGTGCGGAATTCCCCGTGATCGATCCGGTGAAGAGGCTCGGCGACATGCATGTCCTTATCGTCAAGCTCGACGCCGGGGCGCT
>CAJXOU010000018.1 GCA_913057645.1 uncultured Rhodobiaceae bacterium
GCGCGCGGGCGGCGGGGCGGGTGGCGTGGGTGGGGGGGGATGGGGGAGGGGGGGGAGGCGGGGGTGGAGGGGGGTGTGGGAGAGGGGTGAGGTAAAGAGAGGGTGGGGAATGGGAAGGCGTCGGGGGAACGGTGCCAGGAAGGGGGATTCGGGCAGATTGGGGCGGGGGGAGTTCGGATGTGTGAGCGACGGGGAAGAAGAGCATCATGACTTCGGGGTCGTCCGGCAGCTTCGTCATGAAGGAGAATTCGTCGAACATGCCGGCGGCGAGGGGCCCGCCTTCCCAGGTGACTTTCACCACGCCTTCCGAGACGGGCTTGCCATGGATCTCGTAGGTCTGCGCGTAAGGGGCGGTCTCGGTGGTGACCGTCCAGCCGGGCTTCGGCTGCGGCTTCACCGAGATGACACCTTCGGGAATGGCGATCGAGATGACGGTCGTCGGCGAGCCCTCGCAGCCATGCGGCACGCGGAAGGTCGCCTTGAGGTAGCTGCCCCCATCGGCGCTGGTCTCGTCGAGCACGACATGGGCGGCGGCGGGGACGGTCGTGGCGAGAGCCACGGCCGCTGCGAAGGTTGCAATGAGATGTTTCATGTTCGGTGTTCCTCTCAGAAGGCGATCTTGAGACCCGCGAAGACGCTGCGCCCTTCGCCCGGATAAAAGACGTTGGTGGCTGCGACCGTCGCGTCGGTGATGTTGCTGTAGGTCGAAATGTAATGTTCGTCGGTGAGGTTGCGCGCATCGACGAAGAGGCGGACGCCCTCCACGAGATCGACACCGCCTTCGAGCCCAAGCGTCGCGTAGCCCGGCGCTTCGAGATTGTTGGCGTAGTCGACATAGCCGCCATCAGGCACCCATTCGATTTTCGGTGCGATGTCCCAGCCGAGCCCGTTCGGCGCGGGTGACTTGTAGCGCAGCGCCGCGGCGTAGACATGGGGCGGCATGCCCGCGAGCTTGTTGTCGCCATAGACGGGGTCGCCGTCGAACGCGAAGTCGCTGTACATGTAGGCCTGTTCGAGCAGCAACCGGCTTCCCTCAGGCAGAACCCCGCCGAGACCGTAAGCGCCGATATCGAGCGTGAGCGAGGCCTCGATGCCCTGATGGATCGTCTCGCCGGCGTTGAAGGTGGAGGCCGGAATGCTCGGCGAGACGGTGAAGTTGATGAGTTCGCCCTTCACTTCCGCCCGATAAAGCGCGACGTCCCAGGCGACGGTCTTGCCCGTGCCGCGCGTACCGATTTCAAAGGTGACGGCGCGCTGCGGATCGAGCGGCACGAACTGGAAGACGGTCGCCTGCACGAGTTCGGAGAAGGTTGGCGGTTCGTAGCTTCGCGTGACGTTGGCGTAGGCCTGCGCGTTCTCCGCGAAATCCCAGAGCGCACCCGCCTTCGGGCTTACGGAGGTGAAATCCGTGCTGTCGTTCTGCGCGGGCGCGAAGTCGTTTTCGAACTTGCGGTGGGAGGTGATGCCCTGCAATCCCGCGACAAGTGCGACGTCGTCCACGACGTAGAACTGGTTCTCGGCATAGAGCTTGAGATTGGTCGCGGTCTGCGTGCCGCTCGCGGCCAGCGCGCCACGCGAGCCCGAGACGTTCGCATATTGCTTCGCGTCGACCTCGCTCCAGGAAAAATCACCGCCGAGCGTGAGGATATTTCGATGGCCGCCAAGCGTGCCCTCGCTCGTGTAGCGCGTGAAGAGACCGGCGAGCGGTCCGCGATAGTCGAGCACGCGGAAGATCGGATGATAGAGCCGCTTGTAGCCGGCGTAGCCTCCGAATTCGAGCAACGCGCCGTCGCCGAGATCGAGCGCCGTCTTGTTGGCGACGCGGATGGAGCGGACATTGCGCTGCTGGTCGAGTGCAACGTTACCGGGGTTCGCCATCTCCGGATTGTTCTCGGCCTGCGCGAGCGTCAGCGTGCCCGGCAGTTCCTGGTCGACGGTGTTGGAGATCACGTAGAAGCGCGTCTCGGCATGCTCGTTGAAGCGGTGGCCGATATTGCCGGAGAAGCGGAAACTCTGTTCCTGTTCCTGCTCGCGGAACCCCTCGACGTAATTGCCGGTCATGGCGGCGAAGATGTCCGTATCGCCGTAAACGCGCGCAGTCTGGGAATGAAGGCGTGCGGTGCCGTAGCTGCCACCCTCGATGCGGACGAGGTTCTCGGCCTCGGCTGTGTAACCGGTAGGCGTGACGAAGTTGATCGCGCCGCCAAGCGTCACCGATCCGAAGCGGAGCCCGTTGCCGCCTTTGTACACCTCGATGTGCTGCGCGATCAGCGGATCGACCTCCTGGAAGTCGGCCGCGCCGTCGGCAAGATTGTAGGGAACGCCGTCCTGAAGAATTTCGAGACCGCGCATGTGAAAGGAACGCGACAGGCCCGAACCGCGAACCGAAAGGCGGACTTCCGCACCGAACCGCTTGCGCGCATAGACGCCGGGCGTGAAGTCCATCACGTCCTCGAAATTATGCGCATAGGTATCTTCGTAGTCTTCAGCGGGAACGAGGGTGACGGCCCCCGGCATGCGCGAGAGTGCTTCCTGCGCTTCGCCGACGCCGGGAACGGTGAGCGTTCCCGGGACGAAGGAAGGAGAGGCAAGACCGGAAAGCGGGTTCTCGACCCGGCCTTCGACGACAATTTCAGGGAGTTCGATGCTCTTTTCCTCTTCCGCCTGGGCGGAGAGGGACAAGATGGATGCGAGCGCAGCATATGCCACGCCCGTCAAAAGGGAGGGAGTCCTCATGTTGCCCGACCTGACGGCTCGCGCCCGCTGGCGGCGCACCGCTGCAGGCGTCGTTATCGAAAGTGATGGGGAAGGAACGTCAGGTCAGAGAGGCGGCGCGCGAGGATGCCCGTCGGCGGTGAAGACCGGTGCAAGGACCATGTGAGCTGCGCGGGCGGGCGCAGGCAGCGCCCAATGGAGCGCGGGGAGGGCAAAGATCGCCGTGAGCGCAGCGGCACCGCAGTGATGCAGGCAGGAGGTGCAGTCGTGACTGGAGGTGCCGGGTGCGGCCGGTTCGACGGGATTGCCCTCGGCGTCGAGATAGACCGCCTTCGCTTCGCCGCCCGAACAGATGATCGTCTGGAACAGGCCTTCCGTTGCGGGGCCTGCAAGCTGCAGGGCGAAGGGAACGGCGATGTGGAGGAATATCGCCAGAAAGGCGAGGGACTGCACGGCGCCGATGCGCGCCCGAAGCCCCTGAATATCGCCTCTATATGTCGAGATCGTCCCCATAAGGCGGATACTACGCCGCCCGGGCCCGGGATGCCACGGCGGACGCGGGCGCAGTTTGTCGCAGCCGGGGGCTTTGCGCTTATACTTCGGACAAAGGGAACGGCATCAAGACCGACATGGGAGGAGACAATGGCTCAATACGAAGACCTGCTCTATGAGGTGAAGGACCGTGTGGCGGTGCTGACGCTCTACCGGCCGGACAAGCTCAATGCCTGGACGGCGGCGATGGAGAAGAGCGTCAAGCAGGCCATGGCGGCGGCCGTGGAAGACGACGATGTGCGCGTCATCGTGGTGACGGGCGCGGGGCGCGGTTTCTGTGCGGGCGCCGACATGAACCTGCTGCAATCGATCAAACCGACGAAATGGGAAGACCGGGAACTGGCGCAGGCGTCGCGCGAGGAGACCCATGACTTCGCGAGTGGGCTCGGGCCCGATGTGAGCCCGCATTATGGCGGCCGCTTCGGCTACCTGATGCAGGTGAAGAAGCCGATCATCGCCGCGATCAACGGACCGGCGGCGGGGCTCGGCCTCGTCTTCGCGCTCTATGCCGACATGCGCTTCGCAGGCTCGGAGGCGAAGTTCACGACCGCCTTCGCGAGCCGTGGCCTCATCGCCGAGCATGGCGTGTCCTGGCTGCTGCCGCATCTCGTCGGGCCTGCGCATTCGCTCGACCTGCTGATGTCGGCGCGCAAGGTGATGGCGGACGAGGCAGAGAAGATCGGACTCGTGAATCGCACCTTCCCGCAGGAAAACTTCATGGCGAATGTCATGGATTATGCGCGGATGCTTTCGGAAACCGTATCGCCGCGCTCCATGGCCGTGATGAAGGCGCAGATATGGAAGGCGCTCTTCCAGAATTTCAACGATGCGCTGGAAGTGGGCGACAGCGAGATGCAGAAGAGCTTCGCCAGCGCCGACTTCAAGGAAGGCGTGGCGCATTTCGTGGAAAAGCGCGCGGCGAATTTCACCGGACGCTGATTGCGGCACTCGGGCAAAGGAAAGGCGCGGGATCGCTCCCGCGCCTTTGTCGTCTGGACGGGTTTCGCTCAGAACGTGACCTGAACGCCCGCCAGTGCCTCGATGCCCGGCGCCTCGAAGCCGTTGGCCGGTTCGTAGGTCGTGTCGAGCAGGTTGTTCACCCGGGCCGTGAGCTTCACGTTTTCCGTGAGCCGGTGCGACGCGGCGACGTTGACCAGCGTGTAGGGCGCCGGGTCGACATAGAAGCCGAAGGAATCGCGCGGGACGTCGCGATAGATGTCGACCCATTCGGCATTCGTCGAGAGGACGGTGCCGGGCATGACTTCCCAGCTCGCCGTCAGGCCGATCTGGTGACGCGGACGGCGGACCATCGAACTCGCGAACTGGTCGGACTTGAGGATCGTCAACGTATAGTCGAGCCGGGCGGTGAACGCGTCGACGGGATTGATCTCGAAGAAGGCCTCGAGTCCCTTCGTGTCCAGCTTGTCGATGTTGACGGCCGTTGAGTTCACGCCGACGAAGACGATGGAGATGGCATCCTCGATCTCCGTGTCGAACCATGTTGCGCCGGCCATTGCCTTGCCGTCGAACAGGCCCTGCTCGATACCGATTTCCCATCCCTTGCTCTTTTCGGGCTCGAGGTTCGGATTGCCGTTGTAAACGCCGGACGGAAAGCCGCCGAACGTGTTCACGTCGAAACCGTAGCGCTGGTAGAGCGATGGCGTCTTGAAGCCGGTGCCGTAGGAGAGGGTCAGGCGCGTGTCCGTCTCCGGATGGTAATAGCCGGGCGCCAGCGTGAAGGTGAAGCGATCGTCCATGTCCTCCGGCATGTCGTGGCGCGCGCTGACGGTTGCGAAGAAACGCTCGCCAAAGGTCATGTGGTCGGCCGCATAGACCGCGAAAGCGTCGGTTTTCGCATCGGAGTTCAGAGAGATGACGAAGCCGCCGAGATCGCGGTAGCCGCTGGACTCGAATTCGTCACGCGTGTAGCTGCCGCCGAACGTCAACAGATGCTCGCCGGAAAGGTCGAAGGCATTGTCGAAGGCTGCCTTGATCGTCCGGCCTTCGTTGCTCGCACGGTCGAGATAGACAGAGCCGCCCGGATCGGGATCGTCGGAGGAATCCGAATCCTGCAACGTGTAGCCGAGCGAGAATCGCGGCCGCCATCTTCCGTCCATGAACCGGCCTTCGAGATCGCCGGAAAGGAACAGGCGTCTCGATTCGAAGATGCTGTCGACGTTCTGGTAGATGGAGACGAAACCGGCCGTGGAGCCGTCGGAGTCGGTATCGGCCTCGGCATCCGTGTATTGCGCGAAGATCGAACCGCTCACGTGTTCGTTGAACTTCGTGCCGATGCGGCCCGAGGCGGAAAGCGTTTCCGTGCCGTCGTCTTCGCTGCCCCGCGCATCGTGAAGGCGCGACGGGGTTATGTCGTTTCCGTCCGTGTCTTCCCGCGTCAGCGAGAAGAAGTAGTCGGAAGCGCCGAAACTCCCGCCGGTGCTTGCATAGGTGTTGAGCGTGCCGAGCGTGCCACCTTCGATGCGTGCCGTGACACTCGGGTCGCCTGCGCCCGTTTTCGTGATGAGGTTGATGACACCGCCGATGGCCTGGCTGCCGTAAAGCGCGGATTGCGGGCCGCGCACCACTTCGATGCGTTCGACGCTGTCGAGCGGAATACCGGCGAGATTGGCGGCACCGCCCGGCGAGGACGGATCGTTGATCGGCATGCCGTTCACGAGCACGAGCGTCTGGTTGGAATTCGCTCCGCGCGTGAAGACCGATGTGACGGAGCCGCGTGCACCGGATGGCACGACATGGACGCCCGGAACGGAACGCAGCGCGTCGGTGATGTCCTGGTACTGGAACTTCTCGATCTCTTCCGCGGTGACGATCGTGTAGGAGCTTGCGACTTCCTTGGTGGGTATGGGCTCGATGCCGCCCGATACGAGCAGTTCGGGCGTTTCAATCGCTTCCCCGGCATGCGCGGAAGCGGCGGCACACGCCGCCAGTATCAGGGCCGCGAAGGCCCCCCAGCCTGTCTTTTTCATTGGAATCTGGAGTCCTGTCTCTCTGGCGCGGCCACCCCGGCCGCATGGCGCCGCGAGCAGGGGAGAGACAGAAATGGAAACGGTTGGCCGAAGGCTGCGAGACCCCGAACAGGCCGTCCCCCTGGCACACCCCCGGCCACGGCAGATGACGAACCCGGTGGCAGGTCTCCTGGCTCGCGGGTCACAGGCCTCGTTCCGTCTTCCCGGGATGCCGGCCCTTGGAAGGACCTTGGCAGCCAGTGACATAGGTGGAACGGAGCCTCGCCGCTTACAGTTGCGGGGGCAGCCAGGGCATTGGCCGGAAAGGCCTCACCCTGTTCCCTCTTGCCTCCGGAAGCCGCCTTTGGAGCGGCGCCCGGAACCATCGAGTGGGGGCATCATAGGGACGAGGATTACGGTGTCAAATTGACCGTTTCAGGCTTTGGCGCTCGGCCGCGCGGAAACGGCGGCATGCCAGCGCAGCAGATCGGCATGGTCCGGCTTCGGCTCGTGCTTCACCCATTTCGCGAAATCGACGCAGACGAGCGCCGTGATGTCGGCAAACGAAAAGCGGTCGATGGCGATCCAGTCACGGCCCTTGAGACGTGCGTTCAGCATCTCGAAGAACTGGTTCAGGCGCACCGAGCCGCGCTCGGCGAGCTCCGGGATCTGCTGCAGATCGAGCGGGCCGGGAAGGGCGCGGCCGACCATGCCCTTGGAGGTGTTGCGCAGCACTTCCGCGATCGGCATGAAGCCTTCGAATTCGATCCGCGCGTTCCAGCTGAAGACGAGGCCCTTTTCTTCTGCCGTCGAGCCCAGAAGCGCGGGCTCCGGCTTCACGGCGTCGGCCCAGGCGGCGATGCCGATATTCTCCGTGATGACCGTGCCGCCATCGAGTTTCAGTGCGGGCACCGTGCAGGCCGGATTGATGGCCCGGTAGGCCTCGCCGAGCTGCTCCGCCTTCATGAGGTCGACCTGCACCGTTTCGTGTTCGATGCCCTTCTCGGCGAGAAGGATGCGCGCGCGGCGGGGGCTCGGGGCGGCGGTGAAATCGTAGAGGACGGGTGCCATGACGTTTCCTTGTTGTGATGCGGACGGGCTGGCCCGCCTCTTGCCGTTGAGGACGGATGGTAACCAAACGCGAAGCGGTATGTCTCCTGCCTAAACGGGCGGTATGCGAGGCCGGCTGGCAGCCGGACAATATCTTGTCCGGAAAAGACAAAGGCTCCCGCGCGGAAAGCGCCGGGAGCCTTTGCTGTCTTCAGAACTGGTCGGAGTGGCAGGATTTGAACCTGCGACCCCCTCGTCCCGAACGAGGTGCGCTACCAGACTGCGCCACACTCCGCCGCCAGTTCGAGGCGGCGTTATAGCCGCCAAAGCACGGGCCCGCAAGCGCGATCCGGCACGGAATCGGCGCGTTGCGGCGGCGCGGAGGGCGCCTGCGGGGCCGGTTGCACCCCCCATCCGATGCCGGTATGTTCCGCCGCGTTTCGCGAGGCCGGTTTCGGGCGGCCCCGAACCCTGCTGGGGCGTAGCCAAGCGGTAAGGCAGCGGGTTTTGATCCCGCCATGCGGAGGTTCGAATCCTCCCGCCCCAGCCAGATTCCGATCGCATCTTCGTTCATCAGCGGCATGCATGCGAACGCCGCCGAACCTTTCTGTCCGGCGGCGGTTCAAACATCCGGGTGTGGCCGGTTCCTACAATTCGCAGCGATGGTGGCCCGAAGGATCGTCCACCGTCATGACGGCGCTGTAGCCGTCGCGCGCATCGTGGCTCACCTCGGTGATCGAGACCACGGCATCGCCCGCCGGTCCGATCTCGTAGTCGCCGCCCTGGCGCACTTCGGAGGTGCCGCCGGGACCCGACTTCAGCAGGGAAAGGGAATAGCTGCCCGTCGAACCGGGAGCGCCATAGACCACGCTTTCGAGACGCATGCCCATGGAGGTTTCGATTGCCCGGATTTCGCAGGCGTCCGACATGGGCGGCGAGGCAGTGGCTGCCGCGCAGCCGAACACGAGGGGTACAAACACGAGCGATGACCATATGAGTCGCATTGTCTTGCTCCTTTGTGACTGCCGTCGCGGGAGGCGGCCCGATGGCCGCCTCCGCACGAAAGCGTATTAGTAGCCGCCCTGAATGACGACGGAGGTGTTGCCGTGACCGGTCTGGACGGTCTTCGCCTTCTGGCCGTTGCCGACCTGGATCGTGGCCGAGGTGTTGTTCGAACCGTACTGATCGGTCACCGCCTTGTGGTTGTTGCCGATCTGCGCGATGCCCGACGTGTTCGAGCGGCCGGTCTGCACCGTCGTCGCGGTGTTCCTGCGGCCTTCCTGACCCGTCACGGCATAGTTGTCGCGGCCGTACTGGTCGGTGAGGGCCGAGTTCCGGTTACCGAGCTGCTGCTGGTAGAGGTAGTTCCACTCGCCCTGCTGCACGGCCTTCGAATGGTTGCCGTTGCCATAGGTGTCGATCGTACCCTTGTTGTGGTAGCCGTTCTGCGTGAAGACGCCGGTGTTGTGCTTGCCACCCTGATAGACGGCAGCGGAGTTGCCCGCGCTGGCGCCGGTAATGCCGGCGGCAAACAAGGCTGCGATGGTGCTCGTCGTCAGTAGAAACTTTTTCATCTCTGCATCTCCTGTTTTGGACCTGCCGACACGGCGCGTCCTGTTTGACGATGCATTTCTATCGGGATGAGCCTGAGTGCTCCCTGAAGCGCGCATTCATATTCCGTTCACCGGAGAATTTTCTTCTCGCCGCCGCGCGCGAAGCGAAAGCGGCGATGCTCCGGGCTTCATGAATGCCCCATGAACATCCGCTTCAGATGGCGATCAGCGGAGACGGGATAGAACGCGGGAATGTTTTTCCACGGCCTGATCCGGCAAGAACGGGAGAGAATCATGAAACGGTCGATCAATGTGATTTTTGGCGGGATGCTCGCAGCGCTCGTATCTGTGTCCGCGGCCTGGGCAGGGAGCGCGGCAAGCGTCAATCAGACGGGCGACGACGGCGTTACCCTCGTGGTCCAGAGGGACGGAAAGCCCGCCCGGGTGGAAACCGCGATCAATCCGGCGCAACAATTCATGCTGAAAAAGAAGGCGCGTGCCGCCGTGAAGCAGGCATCGAGGCCGAGAAGCGCCAGGGGCGGAAAATTCGGCAGCCGGGCTGCGCGCTGCAATCCTCTCGGCGGCAGCGGGTTGGCGTTTGTCGGCCAGAACGGGGTTGGCAACAGCGCTGCGTTGACGCAGAAGGGCGCCCACAACGTGGCAGGAATCATTCAGGACGGAAACGGCAACAAGTCCCATATCGTGCAAAAGGGCAAGGGACACTTCGCCGAAACGATCCAGGCGGGGAACAACAACAGCGCCTACGTCATTCAGCGTTGTTGATGGTGCGACGGAGCGTCAGCTTCCCGTCAGGTCCTGCACCTGCAGTTCGTACAATGTCTTGTACAAACCGCCTTTCGCCAGAAGTTCCTTGTGCGATCCGAATTCGCGCACTTCGCCATCCGCGAGCACGACGATCCGGTCGGCCTCGCGGATGGTCTGGAGGCGGTGGGCGATGATGATCGACGTGCGGCCCTCGGTGACCTTCGACAGCGCATCCTGAATGATGAGTTCGGTTTCCGTGTCGATGCTGGCCGTCGCTTCGTCGAGAATGAGGATGTCCGGGTTCATCGCCAGCACGCGCGCAAAAGCCAGAAGCTGGCGCTGGCCGTGACTGAGGTTGCGCCCGCGCTCCGTAAGCACCGTGTCGTAGCTCTGCGGCAACATCCGGATAAAGGGGTCTGCATGAACGAGACGCGCCGCCTCGCGCGCCGCTTCGCGCGTAATCGCCGGGTTGCCGAGCGTGATGTTGTCGTAGACCGTGCCGGAGAAGATGTGGAAATCCTGCAGCACCACGCCGACGCGCTTTCTGATTTCGGCCGGTTCGACATCCATGATGTCGACGCCGTCAATCAGGATCGAGTTCGGCGGGACGTCGTAGAAGCGGCAGAGCAGCCGGACGAGGCTGGTCTTCCCCGAGCCCGTCGGCCCGACGATGGCGATGCGTTCGCCGGGAGCGATGTCGAAGCTCACATCCTTCAGGATTGTCGTTCCGGGCGTGTAGCCGAAGGTCAGATGGTTGAAGGTGACACGGCCCTCGACATTCCCGGGCAGGGACTTCGGTGACGCCGGCACCGCCAGCGCTTCATCCCAGTCTAGCGCCTGGAAAATGCGTTCGCAGCTCGCCATGGCGCGGAAAACGACGTTCCACTGCTCGCCCATCGCCACGATCGGCCGGAACATCATGTCGGCGAACTGCGCAAAGAGGATCACACTGCCGAGCGTGGCGGCGCCGGAGAGGACATGCTGTCCGCCGAACCAGACGATGGCGGCGATGGCGAGAAACGCCATGCTGTCCATCGAGGGGCCGTAATAGCTCTCGATCCGGACGGCGAGATTTTCCTGCTGCCGGTTCTCCTCGTTGATCGCGTTATAGCGCTCGAAATTGATCCGCTCGCGGCCGTAGAGCTGGACGACCTCGATGCCCGACAGGTTTTCCTGCAGGTTCTCGTTGAGCCGCGACATGGAGGACCGGATGTTGCGATAGACCTGTCGTGAGACGACACGGAATATCCATGTGGCCAAGGCGGCGACCGGCAGAAGCACAAGCAGCTCCAGCGTCAGCGTGGGATTGAGTGCCATCATCACCGAAACGGCGGCAAAGAAGGGCACGAACTCGCCGAGCAGCACGCCGAATCCGGCAAGCAGTTCGAACAGTGTTTCGATGTCGTTGGTGAGGCGCGTCATGACCCTGCCGACGGCCACCCGGTCGTAGAAGCTTGATGGCAGCTTTTCGAGATGCGCGAACAGATCGCGCCTCAGGTCGCGCAATGCGTGGAGAACGGTTCGCGCCAGCATGGTGCGGAAACCGTGACCGAAAAGGGCCCAGAGAACCGTCCACAGTGCAAAAAGCAGGCAGGCCGAGAATATCGGATGGAGATCGAAGCTGGCGGCGAGAAAGGAGTTGAGCGCCTTTTGTCCGAAGTCCGGCGCTCCGACATCGGATGTCGGCAGCAGGATACCGTCCACCACGACGCGGCTGACGACCACGGGGGCGAGAACCGCGGCGCTTGCAGCAAGGAGGACAAAGGCGATCGCCATGAACCCTTGCCTGCGATAGGGTCGCTTCCACTTCAGGAGGCGGACGACGAGACCGAAATCGAATCCGCGCGTTTCGATGTCGTCGTCGAAGGCGGCATAGTTCCTCTTCTTTCCGGTCGCGGATTCCGTCATGCGTCGTCCCCCACATCCTTCTCAAGCGCGCGCTCGAGCTCTTCGCGCCGCCCCTGCTGGCGTTCCAGCGTCGCGTAGAGGCCGTTCCGGGCAAGCAACTCCGCATGCGTGCCGGTTTCGGCGACCCTTCCTTCGTCCAGAACGACGATGCGGTCCGCATGGCGCGCCGTGGAAACGCGATGAGACACCATGATCGTGGTGTGCCCCTGCCGAAGCGATTTCAGGCGGGAGAGAATGAATTCCTCGGTTTCCGTATCGACGGAGGAGAAGCAGTCGTCGAGGAGCAGGACCGGCGTCTCGCGAATGAGGCCGCGCGCGAGGCTCGCCCGCTGCTTCTGTCCGCCTGAAAGCGTGACGCCGCGCTCGCCGACGATCGTTTCCAGCCGGTCGGGAAACCGCCGGATCGTCGTTTCGAGGTCGGCGCTTTCGGCGGCACGCCAGACGTCGTCCGTCGCGCGCTCCGGATTGTCGTAGGAAATGTTCTGCGCGATATGGGTGGCAAAGAGGAACGGATCCTGCGGCACCATCGCGATCTGTCCCCGCACTTGCGTGACGGGAAGCATGCGGATGTCGCGTCCGTCGAGATAGATGGTGCCGGGCGGGGGATCGAGCAGGCGCACGATGAGCCGCAGCAACGTCGACTTGCCCGAGCCGACGCGGCCGAGCAGCGCAATCATCTCTCCCTTTCTGACCTCAAGCGACACGTCCTTGAGCGCGGGCCAGCCTTCACCTTTCTGCGCGGGGTGGGTGTAGGAGAGATGGTTGATCGTGAACGCGCCGCCGATACCCTTGAGCGGAGCGGCGTCCGGCGCATCGCGGATTTCGGGCTCGTGATCGAGAATCTCGAAGATGCGCGCCGCCGCGGACCCGCCGCGCTGAAACAGCGTGATCATGATGCCACCTTCACGGATGGGGGCGAGCATCATGTTCAGATAGAAGATGAAGGCGGTGAATGTGCCGAGCGTAAGCGTGCCCTCGATGACCTGCAGGCCGCCATAGCCGACAACCATCAACGTGGTGAAGCCGGTTGCGACCAGCATCGCGGAGGTGAGGCCCGAGTTGAGGAACATCAGCTTGTAGTAGTTGCCGGCATAGTGATCGGACGTCGCCTCGAAACGTTCGGTCTCCCGATCCTCCTGAGCATGAGTCTGGATGGTGCGGATGCCGTTCAGGTTTTCCTGTACCTGCGCAGAGAGCGAGGAAAAACCCTCCTGAACGAGCGTCGACTGGTCGAAGATCCGCCGGGCGATGATCCAGCCGATGACGGCGAAAACCGGGAGGGCTGGCAAGAGCACCAGCGTGAGGGACGGCGACTGATAGAACATGAAGAGGAAGGCGATGATGCCGGAAAAGCCGAGCACGAACAGGAGCCGCGTTCCCATGCCGATCAGTTGACGGATCAGCGTGATGTCGTTGATGGCGCGCGCCATCAGGTCACCTGTCGTGAACTTCGAGAAAAACAGCGGGCCCTGAAGCTCCAGGTGCCAGTAGAGGCGCTGGCGAAGTTCGTAGGCGGCATTGACGCCGACTTCGCGCACCAGGCGGCGGCCGATATTGAAGGAGATATAACGCAGCACCATCAGCCCGAGGATTGCAAGGGCGGGAAGGGCGAGGCGCGTGTCGCCTGCGGCAATCCGGTCGATCCCCATCTTGAGATAGAGGGGCATGATGGCTTCTAGAAGACGGCCCGCATTGATGAGCGACATGCCGCCCCAGAAGTGCCATTTGTGCCGCTGGACGAGCGGCACCAGCCGCCAGAGAGGGCTGGAGGCGGAATGGCCGTCCGTCCGGGGCGTGGGCGCGCGCGATTCCACGGGGGAACATCCGGTTTTGGGCGGGCCTCGGCCGCGCCGTGCTGGGCTGGCATCGCCCTGTCCCGAAGGCCGGGCGGGATGCCGGTTCCGGACGGGGAGACGGTGTTTCCTGGGGTTTTGCAGATCGTTCGCATAACTATACGCCTCTCCTCCCGATTCGGAAGCGGGCGGAACCATTTCCGTCACACAGGCTTCACGCAATGGCTGTAGCAGCAGACGAGGCGGGCGCCGCGTCGCGGACGGGACGGCCCGCGTTCAGCGAACGGAGTGTGCCCTTGTCCGAAACCGCAGCCGAAACGACCATCGCCCCCTTTGTAGAAGGCGATGTACCTGCCAAAGGGCGGCGCGATGTCAGGCGGCGGCTCAGTGCGGCAGTCCATCGGCACAAGCCGGTCTCGCGTGAAGGGCTCACCGAACGGATATTCACCTGGCTCTTCACGGGTCTCGTCTATCCGCAGATCTGGGAGGATCCGGAGGTCGATATCGAGGCGATGGCGCTCGAACCCGGCATGAAGCCAGATACGCGCATCGTCACCATCGCGTCCGGCGGCTGCAACGCGCTCTCCTATGTCACGGCGGCGCCGGTCAAGGTGACGGCGCTGGACCTCAACCCGACCCATGTAGCGCTGGTGCGCCTCAAGCTTGCGGGTGCGGCGAACCTGCCGGACTACGATCGCTTCTTCCGCTTCTTCGGCGAAGCCGACCGGCGAGAAAATCTCGAGGAGTACCGGCGCTTCCTGAGGCCGCGGCTCGACGCCACGACGCGCACCTACTGGGACCGGCGCCCGGCGGGTTTCCGCCGCCGCATCGCCCTCTTCGCGCGCGGCTTCTACCGCCACGGGCTGCTCGGCTACTTCATCGGCGCCGCCCATCTCGCTGCGCGGGCCTATGGCGTGCGGCTTGGTGCGGTGCTTGATGCGCCGACACTCGAAAGCCAGCGCCGTTTCTTCGACGAGAAGCTTGCGCCGCTCTTCGAAAAGCGCGCAATCGCATGGATGACGGACCGGCCTTCGACGCTTTACGGTCTCGGCATTCCGCCCGCGCAATACGAGGCGCTGGCCGGAGGACGGCCGATGCGTGAGGTTCTGCGCGAAAGGCTGGAGCGGCTCACCTGCGGCTTCCCGCTCTCGGAAAACTACTTCGCCTGGCAGGCCTTTGCCCGCGCTTACGCGCCGGGCGGCAAGGGCCCGCTGCCACCGTACCTGAAGCGCGAGAACTTTGCGGTGTTGCAGGCGCGCGCAAGCGATGTCGAGGTGCTGAACGAGAGCTTCACCGACCATTTGCGCAAGGCGGGCGAGGCGAGCCACGACCGCTACGTATTGCTCGACGCCCAGGACTGGATGACGGACACGCAGTTGAACGACCTCTGGTCACAGATCACGCGCACGGCTCGGCCTGGAGCGCGCGTGATCTTCCGCACGGCAGCAGAGCCCACACTGCTCCCGGGCCGGGTCGACGATGCGATCCTAGCCTGTTGGGACTACCGAGCGGAGGAGTCGCTTTCCTTCACGGAACGTGACCGCTCCTCCATCTATGGCGGCTTTCACCTCTATGTGCTGAAGGATTGAGAGCCATGAGCGCGGTCGGGCATGGCGAGCAGGATCATTCTCACCTGATGGACCGTGTCTACCGGCATCAGCGCCATTTCTATGACCTGACGCGCCGCTACTACCTGCTCGGCCGCGATCGACTGATCGGCGAACTGGATGCGGAGCGTGGCACGAGGGTGCTGGAAGTCGGCTGCGGGACGGGATGGAACCTCATCCGCGCGGCAAAGCTCTTCCCGGAGGCCGAATTCTACGGCATGGACATCTCGCACGAGATGCTCGCGACGGCTCGGCGCGCGGCAAGGCGCCAAGGCGCCGATCTGCACCTCGGCTACGGCGACGCGACACGCTTCAATCCCTATGCGAGTTTCGGCGTCAGCCGCTTCGAGCGCATCTACATGTCCTACACGCTGTCGATGATTCCGGACTGGCAGGCAACGCTCGCGCAAGGCATCTGCAACCTTGCGCCTGGGGGGAGCCTTCATATCGTGGATTTCGGCGAGCAGGAGCGTCTGCCACGCTGGTTCCGCTCGGCTCTCAGGGCATGGCTTGCGAAGTTCCATGTGAGCCCGCGCGGTGAACTTGAGCGAGTGCTCCGCGCGCTTGCGGCGAACCTCGGCGCCGATCTCCAGTTTCGCTCGCTCTATCGCGGCTATGCCACCTATGCGATCCTGCGATTGCCGCTTCAGGGCCGATGACATTCGTTTTCCATTGCGGTGAGGCGCTGCTGACGTGACACTGACCCCGGCCCCACGCGTAATCGGGACGGTCGAGGCATTGTTGGTTTCAAGCTGGTTAGAAGCGAAGGTCATGTGGCGTCCCGTTTGGGGTGTCTGTCTGGTCGTTCTGCTTTTCTTCCATGCGACCGGCGCGGCCCGGGCCGATTGCGCCGTTTCGCAGGTCGAAATGTCGTCCCGAAGCGACACCGCCGAGATCGCAACATTCTACAGGCACTGGGGCGAGGACTGCATCTGGACCGATCGTACGGCGTCCGATCTCTATAAGATTGTTTCCCGGTCGGACCTTCATGGCGTCGCTCCGGAGAGTTTCGGAACGCGGGAGATCGCTGGACAGCTGAAGGCGGGCAGGGGAACCGACCTCGCGGGGCGCGATCTCCTTCTCACGCGGGCGGCCCTGCGCTACGCCCGGGCGATGCAGGCAGGACGCGTCGACCTCGCGGCCAGCGGCTACGATATTGCCATTCCGCGCTGGGAGCCGCCTGTTGCCGCGGGCCTTGCGGCGGCGTTGAAACAGGATCGCCTCTCCGAATGGTTGCGTGCCTTGCCGCCCGCGACGCCCGAATATCTGCGCCTGCAAAAGGCGCTCGCCTTTCATCGCGATCTTGCGGCAAGAGGGGACTGGCCTCCTCTCGCGCTCGAAGAAGGCAGGCGCTCGCTGAAGCCGGGAGAGACGTCGGCGGCATTGGCTACGCTGCGCGGCCGCCTCGTGATGCTCGGAGACCTTCGCGCGCGGATCGGAGGCGACAGGCTCGACCCTCAGACGGTTCAGGCCGTTATCCGCTTCCAGTCGCGCCACGGTCTTGAACGGGACGGTATCGTCGGGCCCAAGACGCTTGCCGCGCTCAACGTGACGCCGGCGGAGCGTGTGCAGAAGATCGCCCTCAACATGGAGTGCTACCGCATCATGGCTCATGCAATGCCGCCGACGCGCGTCGAGGTCAATGCGGCGGCGGCAACGGCGGTGCTATTCGAAGACGGCGAACCGGTGTTGCGGATGAGAACGGTGGTAGGCACACGGAAGACGCCGACGCCGATCCTTTCGGGCATGATCAACACCGTGATCGTCAACCCCCCATGGGTCGTTCCGCGCTCGATCTATGTGGGTGAGATCGCGCCAGCCATCGCTCGCGATCCGGATTATCTCGAAAAGCACGACATGTTCTGGCGGGAAGGACACCTGGTGCAGCGGCCCGGTCCGAAAAATTCGCTTGGCCGATTGAAGTTCGAATTCGCTAGCCCCTTTGCCGTTTATCTCCACGACACCAATGCGCCGTCGCTCTTTGCAAGCGACAATCGCTTCCGCAGCCACGGGTGCATCAGGCTCGAGAAACCGCTTGATCTGGCGGTTCGTATTCTCGAACCATCCGAATGGCCGCAGGAAAGGATCGAGGCGGCGATAGCGGCAGGCGAGACGGCGCGTCTTCCCATGTCGCGCTCCATGCCCGTGGTCGTCGCCTATTGGACAGTCTTCGTGGATGAGGATGGTACGGTCGAATTTCGCGACGACATCTATGGCCGCGATGCGGCGCTGGCAGTCTTGTTGCGAGACGACGCCCTGCCGCTCTCTCGCGGGGACGCCGTATTGGCTTGCGGCGCTTGATCCAGCTTTTCCATAATAGCGCTTTCAAATCAATGACTTGATCTTCTCCCCCGGGTGCGCACAATCCGGTTCTACAGTTCATTCGAGGGGAATTATGGTGTTTCAGTTGACCCGCCGCCGCCTTCTGGGGCTCGGCGCCGCCGCCGTTTCCTGCATGGCGGTCGACAATGCTTTCGCGGCCACCCGCCTCCCGCTCCTGCGGCCCGACCGGCAGGCCGCGGCATCACAACCGCACGCCCGCATGAGCGCGCGCGAACTCGACCTCATCAATACGCATACGGATGAACGTCTGAAGATCGTCTACTGGGCGAACGGTGGTTACGAACCGGAGGCGTTGGCCGAGATCGACCGGCTGATGCGTGACCATCGTTCTGGCGACGTCCATGCAATCGACCCGGCGCTGCTCGACACGCTCCACACCCTGACGCGGAAACTCGATACGAACGAAGCCTTCCACATCATCTCTGGATACCGCTCACCGGCGACGAACTCGCAGATGCGCGAGAGCAATGCCGGCGTTGCAAAGAAGAGCTATCACATGCGCGGCATGGCGGTGGATATTCGCGTGCCCGGCCGCGAACTGTCATATCTTCGGAAGGCGGCGCTCGACATCGGCACTGGCGGTGTCGGCTATTATCCGCGTTCGGACTTCATTCACGTGGATGTCGGCCCCGTGCGTCAGTGGGGCATGCGCAACGCCTGAAACTGTTGCGCAATACCCGAACCTTTTGCACATGAATCTGCGAATGAGTAGCGCGGCATCTGCGACAAGATGCGGGCTGGCCGCGTCTCATGCGAAGCGGCCATATTCCGGACGGGGCTCGAATATGGTTGGTTTCAAATGTCGGTGTTTCACAAGATTCGGCTCTATCACGCGGCGCTCGCCATTCTCGTCATCGCGGCCTATTTCACTGGCGACGAACTCGAAGGTCTGCACAACTGGCTCGGATATGCCGTCGCTGCCGTCATCCTCATGCGAGTCCTCTGGGCGGCAGTCGGTCCACGGCAGCTCGGCATTTCGCGGCTCTTCCCCGATCTGACGGAGCTTGCGAAAGTCCGGCGGCTCAATCATCCGATGATCAGCCGGACGCTTCTTGCGGGCATCGTCATCACGCTCCTGCTGGCGACGGGAACCGGGCTCCTCATGGAGCCGCCGCCGATCGGACAGTTCGCCGCTGAAGTGACGATCGCGCCGGCTTTCGCGGATGACGACGGAGAGCGCGAGCACGAACGGGACGGCAAGGAGAACGAAGCACTCGAAGAAGTTCACGAGACGGCGGCGAACCTCCTGGTTCTCTTCGTCGTCTTGCACGTGACCTATCTTCTCGTCTTCAAACGGCCCATGGCATTGTTCATGCTCTTCCTGCGGGAGGCAGGCGCACCCGCTACCGGCCGGCCCGCTGTTCAGAAGAAAGCCTGAATGCCCGTCTGTTCGCGGCCGAGGATGAGGGCATGCACATCATGCGTGCCCTCATAGGTGTTCACCGCTTCGAGGTTCATGACGTGCCGGATGACGTGATACTCGTCCGACACGCCATTGCCGCCATGCATGTCGCGCGCGACGCGGGCGATGTCGAGCGCCTTGCCGCAATTGTTGCGCTTCATCAGCGAAATCGAGGCAGGCGCCGCCGTGCCGGCATCGAACATGCGGCCAAGCTGCAGGCAGCCCTGCAGGCCGAGCGTGATTTCGGTCTGCATGTCGGCGAGCTTCTTCTGGACAAGCTGGTTTGCGGCGAGTGGACGGCCGAACTGCGTGCGGTCGAGCGTATATTGCCGTGCGGCATGCCAGCAGAATTCGGCGGCGCCCATCGCGCCCCAGGCGATGCCGTAGCGCGCCCGGTTGAGACAGCCAAAGGGGCCGGCAAGGCCGCGCACGTTCGGCAGTAGATTTTCCTCAGGCACGAAAACGTCCTGCAATGAAATCTCGCCCGTGATCGACGCGCGAAGCGAGAACTTGCCCTCGATCTTTGGTGTCTCGAAGCCCTTGAAGCCGCGTTCCACCACGAAGCCGCGAATGATGTCGTCGTCTGTCTTCGCCCAGACGACGGCGAGGTCCGCAATCGGCGAATTGGTAATCCACATCTTCGCGCCATTCAGCACATAGCCACCATCGACTTTCTTGGCACGGGTCTTCATCGAGCCGGGATCGGAACCGTGATCGGGCTCGGTAAGGCCGAAGCAGCCGACCCATTCGCCGGTCGCGAGCTTCGGCAGATATTTCTCGCGCTGCGCGTCCGTGCCATAGGCATGGATCGGATGCATGACAAGCGAGGATTGCACGCTCATTGCCGATCGGTAGCCGCTGTCGATGCGCTCGACTTCACGAGCCGCTAGCCCGTAGCAGACATAGGAGAGCCCTGCGCATCCATATTGCTCGGGCAGCGTCAGACCGAGCATGCCCTGCGCACCCATCTCGTTCATGATCTCGCGATGGAAGATTTCGTTACGGTTCGCTTCCTTCACGCGGGGGAAAAGTTTTTCCTCGCAATAGGCGCGCGCGCTGTCGCGCACCATGCGCTCTTCTTCGGTGAGCTGCCCGTCGAGCAGCAGCGGGTCCTGCCAGTTGAACGAGGCGAGAGGTGGATTGGGCTTCTCGCCGGATTTCGCGGGATTGGCTTCGGCTGCTTGCGACATGAACTTTCCTCGAAACGTAGGGGAAGGCTTGTTTGGCGGTGATATAGCAGGCGGCGCGCAGTGGCGCGACAGCTTACTTGCGGCCCGGTTTTGCGGTCGAATTTTCGGCGGGGGGCCGTGTATAGGCGGCCATTTCCTTCGCCAGATGATCGAACATGAGGCGCATCCGGCGGCTCGTCTTCAGGTCTTCGTGCATCGCGATCCAGACGTCGAGCTCGAACTCGATGGTTCCCGGCAGCACCGACACGAGATCGGGGTAGCGCCGCGCCAGCGGGTACTGGCACATACCGAAACCGACGCCGGCCCTCAGCGCCGCGAATTGCCCGATATCGCTGTCGCAGCGAAACGTAAAGAGCTCCCGGGACAGCGGAAAACCGCCGAGATTCTTGAGCCGCCGGATCGAGGATTCCCGGTCGAAGCCGATGATCGGGCATTGCGTGAGGTCTTCGACTGAGAGGGGCATTCCGAAGCGCTGGATCAGGTTCTTGTGGGCATGGAGGCCGAGAGCGATCGTGCCGACCTTCCGCGCGACAAGGGAAGATTGCGTCGGCCGGATCATCCGGATCGCAATGTCGGCGTCGCGGCGGATAAGGTCGTCGGTCCGGTTCGACAGGACGAGTTCGACGGCGATGCGCGGATGGTCGTCGCGGAAGCGGGCGAGGATCGGCGGCAGGACTTCCGTCCCGATCATCTCACTTGCCGTAATGCGGACGGTGCCTCGGTCCTCCTCCGCTTCGCCAGATGCCGCGCGCTGCAATGCCTCGGCCGCCATCGACATGGCCTCGGCATGGGGGACGAGAGCAAGCGCCAGCTCCGTGGGCGCGAGCCCGCCCTGCGAGCGGGTGAAAAGGGCGGTGCCGAGCGTCTGTTCCAGCGCGTCCACATGGCGGCCCACAGTCGGCTGCGTGAGGCCGAGCTGCCGCGCTGCGCCCGAAAGGCTCCCCTCCCGGACGACCGCGAGAAAGGACCGGTAGAGTTCCCAGCCGGGGGCGGTATCAGTCATACATATACGTATACATATTCGACAATTTTAGCCAATTCATATTCGCATATGAATATCCCATTCTCCGGTCACTGAAACGGCAAACCGGAGAAAGACGATGACTTCCACGGCCCTCATCCTCGGCGCGACCGGCGGCTTCGGCAGCGAGACGGCGCAGGCGCTTCACCGCCACGGCTGGCAGATCCGCGCCCTTCACAGGAACCCGAAGCGGGCTGCGAAGCAGACTGCGGACATGCCTTTCATCGACTGGGTGAAAGGCGATGCCATGAACGCGGAGGACGTCCGCGCCGCCGCAGTAAGCGCCGATATCATCGTTCATGCCGTAAACCCGCCCGGCTACCGGAACTGGGCCGGGACAGTCGTGCCGATGATCGACAACTCCATCGCGGCGGCGAGGGAAACGGGGGCCCGCATCGTCTTCCCCGGCACCGTCTACAATTACGGTCCGGACGCCTTCCCGCTTCTTGCCGAAACCTCGCCGCAAAACCCGAAGACGCGGAAGGGCAAGCTTCGCGCCGAGATGGAGCGGCGCCTGCACGCGGCCTCGGGAGAGGGGGTACCGGTTCTGATCCTGCGCGCGGGCGATTTCTTCGGTGGCCGCAACGCGGGCAACAACTGGTTCGCTCAAGGGCTGGTGAAACCGGGCAAGGCGCTCCGTGCGGTCAGCTATCCGGGTCCGCACCATGTCGGGCACAACTGGGCCTACCTGCCTGATATGGCCGAGACGGTCGCGCGGCTCCTGATGCGCGCGGATGAACTCTCAAACTTCGAAAGTTTTCATTTCAGCGGGCACTGGCTGGAACAGGGTATCGAAATGGCGGATGCGATCCGCTACGCCGCGCGCAAACCGGATATTCCCGTCAAACGTCTGCCCTGGTTCGCGCTGACGCTGCTCTCGCCCTTTGTCGAGACCTTCAGGGAGATGCGCGAGATGCGTTATCTCTGGAAGAAGCCGGTAAAGCTCGACAATTCGAAGCTTGCAGCCTTTCTCGGCGCTGAGCCTCACACGCCTCTCGACATCGCCGTCCGGGCGACGCTCTCCGAACTCGGCTGCATCGACGCGAATGTTCGCGTCTCCCGCTCCGCAAACGTCACACTGACAGAAGGAACGATCTCATGACCCGCACGAACCGCATCGAATGCCTGTTCAACACCTTCGCCGTCACCATGCTGACCCTTTATCTCTTGGGTTTTCTGCACGAGACGGTCGAGCAATATCTCATCTGAAAACAAAAAACGGCGGCGGACACCAAATCCGCCGCCGTTGCATACAGAAAGAACCGATCTTATTCCGCCGCGACCTTCGATGCGGCGAGCGCCTCCGCCGGCATCCGCTCCGCGAACTCGCGGCAGGCCTGCACATATTCGTGCTTCAGCCGGTCCACGAGGTCGGCGACGGGCGGCGCGTCGGTGATCTGGCCGATACCCTGGCCGGAACCCCAGATATCTTTCCACGCCTTCTGCTTCATGTTGCCGCCGGAGCCGAAATTCATTTTCGACTTGTCGGCTTCCGGCAGGTTGTTGGGATCGAGACCCGCCGCCGCGACGGACGGCGCGAGGTAGTTGCCGTGCACACCGGTAAAGAGGTTCGTGTAGACGATATCGTCGGCGGCGTATTTGACGAGATGGTCCTTGTAGGACTGATCCGCGTTTGCCTCCTGCGTCGCGACAAAGCGCGTGCCCATATAGGCGAGGTCCGCACCCATCGCGAGTGCACCCGCTATGCCCCAACCATCCGAAAGCGCGCCCGACAGGATCACCGTGCCCTTGAACCACTGCTTTACCTCACGTACCAGCGCAAAGGGTGAGAGCGTGCCAGCATGGCCGCCTGCACCGGCGCAGACGAGGATCAGGCCATCGACGCCCTGTTCGGCGGCCTTCTTCGCATGCTTCACATTGATGACATCGTGGAAGACCTTGCCGCCATAGGAGTGCGCGGCGTCGATCACTTCGGCGGGCGGGCGGAGCGAGGTGATGATGATCGGTACTTCGAGTTTCGTGCAGACGTCGATGTCGTGCGAGAGCCGATCATTGGAAGCATGGCAGATCTGGTTGACGGCGAAGGGCGCCACCTTTTTCTCCGGATGCTTCGCCTGGTATTCGCCAAGCTCTCCCTTGATCCGCTTGATCCACTCTTCCAGAACATGCGCGGGGCGCGCATTGAGGGCGGGGAAGGAGCCGACGATGCCCGCCTTGCATTGGGCGATCACGAGCTCGGGCCCGGAAACGATGAAGAGCGGCGATCCGATGACCGGAATCTCGAGCTTGTCTTTCAGGATGTCTGGCAGAGCCATGTTTGTGTCCTCCAAATGCGTTCGAGCGACTATGGCCCGGATCGGCGTTTCATGCTTGTTCAGCGATGCGGATTGGAATGTTCGCGCCTGTTCAGGCGGTGGGTGCGCGGCCTGAGAGTCTGTCCCTATCGGTCTTTGCCTTCTCGCCGATGAAGTCGATTACCGCTCGGACCGGCGCCGTATCGCGCAGGTCCGGATGGGCGAGGAGCCACATTTCCGTCCCGTTCGCCAGCTTCTGCGGCGCGATGCGAATGAGGTCGTCGTAGTGATCGCCGGTGAGGCAGACGAGTGTCGAGATGCCGACGCCCGCGCGCACGGCCTGCACGAGATCGGCGTCGGAGAAGCAGCGCAGCGCCACGCGCGCGCCCTGAGTCACATGGGCAAGCCAGTCGGCGAGCTCGACTTCCGCGGCGCGGCCGCCGAAACCAACGATCCGGTGTTCCTTCCATTCCTCGCGCCGCGAGGGAAGGCCGTATTGCTGGGCATAGCCCTGCGAGGCGTAGAAGCCGACGCCGATACGCCCGATCTTGCGGCCGACGACGTTCTCTCGCCCGGGACCGTAGGGCCGGATGACGATGTCGGCGTCGCGGCGCTTCACCGAGACCTGCGTCACCTCATTGACGATCTCGATCTCGATGCCTGGGTGGCGCTTTTCGAATTCTCCGAGATAAGGCATGAACCAGTAGGAGGCGAGGCTGTGCGGAATGGCGACTCGGACGAGCCCCTGCGCCTCGCCGTCGGCGCTGAGCGCGGCGTGAAGCGCGCGTTCTGCCGCCAGCGACATCGGCTCGACTTCGGCGCGCAACCGCTCGCCTGCGCCCGTGAGCGCATAGCCGGTCGGCTCGCGCACGAAGAGCTTCGCCCCGAGACGCTTCTCCAGCGTGGCAATATGACGGCCGACCGTGGCGTGGCTGAGCTTCAGCCGCCGTCCCGCGCCGGAGAGGCTTTGCGTATCGACCACCGCGAGAAAGATGCGGTAGGCGTCCCAATTGGCATCGTTGTTCATGGCTGAACAAACCGTTGTTTGACTTTGGATTGGCAGACTGCGCCGGTTTTTCCATCATTTCAAGAACTTGGCCAGAACCAGGGAAGCCTTGGAGGACGTTGCGGCAAGGCGTTTTTGGCGGCTTCGGAAAGGAATCCCGGCGTGCAAAGGGTCCGATGCTTCTGCTAGAACAGCGGCATTCGAAATTGCGAAAGGCTCAGGCCCCCGAGAGGCCGCGCCAGCCGAGGGAGAGGGAACGTGCTCAAAACAAGATTCACGGAAATGTTCGGGGTGGATCACCCCATCGTGCAGGGCGGCATGCAGTGGGTCGGCCGCGCCGAACTCGTGGCCGGTGTCGCCAATGCCGGTGCGCTTGGCTTCATCACGGCGCTGACCCAGCCGACGCCGGACGACCTGCGCAAGGAAATCGAGAAGTGCAAGGGGCTCACAGACCGTCCCTTCGGCGTCAACCTCACCATCCTGCCGGCGCTCAAGCCGCCGCCCTATGCAGAATACCGCCAGGCGATCATCGATTCCGGCGTGAAGATCGTCGAAACCGCAGGCTACAAGCCGCAGGAACATGTCGATCACTTCAAGGAACACGGCATCAAGGTGATCCACAAGTGCACGGCGGTTCGCCATGCGCTTTCGGCGGAACGCATGGGCGTCGATGCGATCTCGATCGACGGCTTCGAATGCGCGGGCCATCCGGGCGAAGACGACATTCCGGGCCTGATCCTCATTCCGGCGGCCGCCGACAAGGTGAAGATTCCGATGATCGCGTCTGGTGGATTCGGCGATGCGCGCGGCCTCGTTGCTGCGCTTGCGCTCGGTGCCGAGGGTATCAACATGGGCACGCGCTTCATGTGCACCAAGGAAAGTGCCATTCACCAGAAGGTGAAGGAGCAGATCGTCGCCAATGACGAGCGCGCGACCGATCTCATCTTCCGCACCCTCCACAACACGGCCCGCGTCGCAAAGAACGCGGTGAGCCGCGAGGTCGTGGAAATCGAGAAGAAGGGTGGCGCCAAGATCGAGGACATCGCCCATCTTGTCGCCGGTGCGCGTGGCCGCGTCGTCTACGAGGAAGGCGATCCCGACTACGGTATCTGGTCGGCCGGCATGGTTCAGGGGCTCATCAACGACATTCCTTCGTGCCAGGAACTCGTGTCGCGGATCGTTTCGGAAGCCGAAGCGATCATCAGGACGCGCCTCAACCGCATGGCGGGCATCTCGGTGGCGCAGGCCGCCGAATAAGGCTCGAAGAACGCATCGGAAAGGCCCGCGCCGGGAACGGCGCGGGCTTTTTCATCGCTCCTCTTCCATCGCGATCCGGTGAAGCGCGCGCGGATTGCGGATCAGGATGCTGCGGTAGCCCGTCTCGACGAGTTCTTCCGTCTCGAAATCCCGAAGAATGCGGTTCACGGTCTTGCGCGACAGGCCCATCAGTTCCGCTAGCTCCTCCTGCAGGATAGGCAGAGTGACGGGGGAACGCCCGTCGCCCCAGGCGAGGGCATAGATCTGCAACCGCGAGGCAAGCTGCGCCCGGGGCGCAAGCAGCGTTCGCTCCGCAATGACGCGCGTGGCGAAGACGAGCTGCTCCGTCGCGAGTTCGGCAAAGTGAAGCCACAGCGAGGGCAGGTCGTGCGCGATAGCGGCGAGCGCATGTTGCGGCACGAAGATGATTTCGGAAGGTTCCCTCGTGACCGTCGTGGTAACACGCCGTCCGCCCAGCACCTGCGCTGCATAGCCGAAGATCGTGCCGGGGCCGGAAATGTTAACCGGCGCACTTGCGCCATTCTCGAGCACGACATGCGTCGTGACGGAGCCTGTCAGCACACCGTAGAGGCCGACGGCCTCGTCGCCCGTGTCGTAGAGCCAGTGTCCGCCTTCGACGGCTGAAAGCTGCGCCCGGCGGATCAGCGCTCGCTGCAACTCCACAGGCCGCCGCATGAACCATGGGTTCCGTGTAAGAGCTCCGGCGATGCGTTCCTGAGCGGAGGATGCGGACATGAGTTTCTCGAATTGTTACTTTGGTAACAATCTAGCGTTCGCGTACGCCTATCCTCAAGGGCAATTCTGCCACGGGAGGAAATCATGGCGTATGGAACGGCGACTGTCAGAAAGCTGACACCGGGCTGCGGCGCGGAAGTGCTGGGCGTCGATCTGAGGGATCCGAGCAACAGCGACATGGAGACGATCCGCGCCGCCTATCGCGACTATGGCGTGATCTTCTTCCGCGATCAGGAATTGACGCCGGAGGAGCACATTTCCTTTGCGAGGCGCTGGGGCGAAATCGATATCAACAAGTTCTTTCCCGCGAACGTGCGGTACCCGGAAATCGCCGAAGTCCGGAAGGAGAAGGAACAGAAGGTCAATATCGGCGGCGGCTGGCACACCGACCATTCCTACGACGCGGAACCGGCGATGGGCTCGATCCTCGTGGCGCGGGAACTTCCCGAAACCGGCGGCGATACGCTCTTCGCCGACATGTACAAGGCTTACGACGCACTTTCCGACGGTCTCAAGGAGACGTTGTCGGCGATGAAGGCCGTGCATTCGAACGAGGCGGCTTTCGGCGCAGGCGGATTCTACAAGTCGAGCGACCAGAGCGGCGGCTTCAAGGGCGAGAGCCTCGTCGGCCAGGCGGTCCACCCGGTCGTCATCACGCATCCCTTGAGCGGCCGGAAGGCGCTCTACGTGAATCCCGGTTTCACAACGCATTTCGTCGGCTGGGGCACGGAAGACAGCCAGGCTTTGCTCGACTATCTCTATGCCCATGCCACCCAGCCGCAGTTCACCTGCCGCTTCGAATGGCGCGATGGATCGATTGCCTTCTGGGACAACCGCGCGACCTGGCATTTCGCCGTGAACGATTATCACGGTCACAAGCGGCTGATGCACCGCATTACCATAGGCGGCGGACCGCTCCAGTAGAGCCGAAGCCGGCGATATGGCACTCTCTCCCCAAGGCTCGGAAACGGGGCAGGGGAGGGAGACATGTCGCAGACAGCCGTAAAATCGAACAGCATTCGGGTAACGCCCAACGAAAGCGGCTTCGGCGCCGAGATCACCGGCCTCGACCTGTCGAAGCCGCTGCCGCCGGACTCGCTCGACGCGGTGAACCGGGCATGGGCGGATCATGCCGTCGTCTGGTTCCCCGATCAGCCGCTTACCCATGATGAACTCGAGGCTTTCACGCTCCAGATCGGCCCCTTCGGCCATGACCCCTTCATCGCGCCGATGGAAGGCCGCCCGCACATTCTCGAACTCCGCCGCGAGCCGGACGAAAAGGCGCGAAACTTCGGTGCGGGCTGGCATTCGGACTGGAGTTTCCAGGACAAGCCGCCAGCCGCGACGCTCCTCCATTCGAAGGTGGTACCGCCCGTCGGCGGCGACACGCTCTATGCGGACTGTACGCGCGCATATGAGGCGCTCTCCGGCACCATGAAACGATTGCTGGAAGGTCTGACCGCGATTCATAGCGCTGCGCTGCCCTATGGCACCAAGGGTGTTTTCGCGCAGGAACAGGAAGCCCGGACGATGAAGATCATCGTCAGCGAAGAGGCGGAGAAGACCTGCCCGCATCCTCTCGTCCGCACGCATCCCGTTACGGGACGCAAGGCGCTATACGTGAGCCCGGTCTACACCGTCGGTATCGAGGGCATGACACGGGAAGAATCGGCGGCACTGCTTGGCTTTCTTTACAGCCACATGACGAAGGATGAGTTCATCTATCGCCACAAGTGGAGGCCGAACATGCTCACCATGTGGGACAACCGCTGCACGCTGCATTTCGCTGACGGCGGTTACGACGGGCATCTGCGCGTCATGCACCGGACGACGGTGGCGGGTGATGTTCCTCATTAAAAGGGTGAAATCTCGTCGGCAGCGCCATTTTGTCCCGAGGTGGGACGCGGGTAGAATCGTGCGTCTACGGACGAATCTTCTTTCATGTGTCGCACGCCTGAACTATCCTCTTCCTTGTCGGCGTCCTCCGGAACCACAGCCCCCCAACCCCGTCCGGGAGATCCCGATAGCTGTTCCAGGCTGAAGATGACCGGTGCTTCCTGCCGGAGAGACGCGGCGGTTTCCGCTTCGTGCTTCGGGAGGGATATCCGGTACGCGACCCGCTGGCGCACCTGGAGTGTGTCGGTGCGGCGGACGCGGAAGAGTTGCCGGCGACCCCTTGCCCCCCCAACGCCGCGGCAGCCCGGAGTTTCGCGATCCGCCAACCCCGGGGCCGGCCCAAGCCGCGCCCCGGGGAAGCGGGCTTCTAGCGATACAGGATCAGCAGCAGAATTCCGCCGACCACGAGCGCAATGCCCGCAACTTCGAGTGCGCTGGTCTTTTCCCTGAACAGGAACCGCGAAGACGCGAAAGCGAAAACGAGCTCGATCTGACCGAGCGCGCGGACATAGGCCGCGTTCTGGATCGTCATGGCTGTGAACCACCCAACGGAGGCCAGCGCGCCTGCGAGCCCGACCAGCGAACTCACTCTCCAGGCGCGGAACGATGCTGCGAGGTCCTGAGGATGGCGGAGGCCGAGCCATGCCGTCATTGTGGCCGTCTGGATCAGCAGCACGACGACCAGCGTGTAGCTGGCGGAAACGAGAAAATCCGGATGGTCCAGCGAGAGCGAGGCGGCGCGATAGCAGACCGCCGCAACACCGTAACAGGCTCCTGACCCGATGCCCATCAGGGTGGGGCGTTCCCCGAGAGACCGCCAGAAGGTGAGAAGCGTGAGGTGCGATTGCGCGATGGAGATCGCGACGACACCTGAGAGCGAGATCAGGATCGCCGCGAAAGCCCCGACGCTGAGATGATCGCCGAGTACGACGATGCCGAAGACGGCTGTCTGGATCGTTTCGGTCTTGGAGTAGGTCGTGCCGACGGCGAAGTTGCGATAGGCGAAGAGACCGACCAGCAATACGGTGCCCCAGATTTGCGCGAACCCGCCGACCGCTGCGTAAACGAGAAACTCGGGAGCCATATCCGGGACTGCGGCACCCGTCAGCGCAAGGAGCACCCCAAGGTAAATGACCGCGACCGGCACGCCATAGGCGAACCGGACATAGGTGGCGCCGAGCGCCGACATCTCGCCGGTCAGCTTTTTCTGCAGGGAGGAACGTACGTTCTGCAGAAAGGCGGCCGCGATGGTGAGCGGAATCCAGAGTGGCATGGCGGGCGCGGGCCCGGCTTTCTATTCGGTGATCGCTCCGTAGACGAGCTGTTGAAGCTGGGGCCGGAACGGGTAGGTGGAGGAGGGATAGAGCTGCGTCATGAAGATCGTGATGAGGTCTTCTTCCGGATCGATCCAGAAATAGGTCGAGGCCGCGCCGCCCCAGGAGAAGTTGCCGGGCGAGCCGATGGCCTGTGCCTCCGCCGGATCGATCAGCACCTGGAAGCCGAGGCCGAAGCCCGCGCCTTCCGCGGCAAGCTCGCTGAAGGCCGAACGGGACATCTTCTTCATGGTCTGCCCGCCGGGCAGGTGGTTCAGCGTCATGAACTCGATGGTTTTCGGCGAGCAAAGGCGCACGCCTTCGAGCTCTCCGCCGTTGAGCAGCATCTGGCAGAAGCGCCAGTAGTCCATCATGGTCGAGGTGAGGCCGCCACCGCCGGAGAGGAAGCGCGGCGGTTGCGCATAGCTGCTCGTCTCGTCGCCGATATCCATGATACCGGACTTCTTCGTCTGCGGATTGCGGAAGTAGTTGGTCGCGAACCGGTCGAGTTTGTCCTTCGGCACGAAGAACGAAGTGTCGTTCATGCCGAGCGGTGCGAAAATGCGCGAGGCAAGAAACTCGTCGAGCGGACGGCCTGAGAGAATCTCGACCAGATGGCCGCAGACATCGGTCGCCACCGAATAGCTCCAGTGTTGTCCCGGTGAGAACAGCAGAGGAATGTCGGCCAGGGCCTCGACCGTTTCCTTGAGCGTCAACTCGACCGTATTCGCGCCTTCGATCCCCGCCTTGCGGTAGAGCGCGTCGACGGGATGCTCCTGCATGAAGCCGTAGGTAAGGCCGGAGGTATGCGTCAGGAGATCGCGGATCGTCATTTCCCGCTCGCAAGGCTTCGTCTCGTATTTCTCAGCCGTGCCTCCCGCCCAGACCTGCAGCTTCTTGAAGGAGGGGATGTAGCGGGAAACGGGGTGGTTCAGCTGAAAGTGCCCCTCCTCGTAGAGCATCATGAGTGCAAGGCTCGTGATCGGCTTCGTCATCGAATAGATGCGGAAGATCGTATCCTTCTCCATCGGCAGGCCGCGCTCGCGGTCGCGCTGGCCGGCGACCTCGAAATGCGCGATCTCGCCGTGGCGGGAGACGAGCGTCGAGAACCCCGCGATCTTGCCGCGGTCGACATATGAGCGGAAATAGTCGGGGATGTAGGAGAGGCGCGCAGGGTCGAGACCGACATCCTCGGGTTTGGCGATGCGTGACATGATGTTCATGTGGTTTCCTCCCTGCCTTCGTTGTTTTTCATTTTTCAGTTTCGTTCCGCCGGCGCCGCCAGCGTACGGAAAAGCTCGTCAGCGTTGCGGGCCCGCGCTGCGACGGCACTCGGCCCATCATTCCCCAGTGCAATCGCTTCCCATCCTTCGACCGTCTTCCGTAACCGGTAGCTCGGGCGCAGATGCCCGCAGCGCGTGAGATAGGGCGCGAGGATGTCTTGTCCGTTCTTCCGGAACTCGAGGTCGAAAGGTGAACCTCCGGCTGCGGCGGTGAGCCGCCGCCGGTCATGTTCGGTGATGAGATCGCCCGGAAACCGGACAACGCTACCCAACGTTCCGCCCCTGTGTCTGTTCGCCAGGCGCAGTCTACACGACCGGAACAGGAAATTGGCTCCGGTAAATCGCATCGGGTGGTGCTGTTTGCAGGGCCGGCAGCACCCTAGGCTCCGGCGTATGGAACTGGCGGCTTTTCGAGGAGTTTGCGGGCTTTTAGCGGCGTTTGCGTTGCTGAACGGCGGCCGCATGGTGCTGGATCCGATCGGTTGGTTCACGTCGATCCCGGATCTGGCGGTGACCGGCGCGGCGAACGGCCACCTGATCCGCGATGTCGGCACCGCCTATCTCGCTTCCGCTGCGGGGCTCGCTTGCGCCATCTGGCGGCCGGCGCAGGGGGCGGGCGTGCTCGCCGTTGCCGCCACCTTTATGGCGGGGCACGGGATCGGCCATCTCGTCGATATCGCGGAGGGATGTGCCGACGCACCGGGCGGTACGGTGACCGACTGGCTGGGCGTGATCTTCCCCGGCGTGGTTACGGCGGCGCTTTGCGGCTGGAGCCTTCGCTTCAGGCAGACCTGAAGCAGTCCACGATCTCCGCGATCCATGCCTTCGGATTGAGCTTCGCCTCGAGAGGTGTCTTCCCGTGCCGGACGACGACCATGTCGAGTTCGGGCACGGCTACGGTGTATTGCCCTTCATAGCCGTTCGCGGAAAAGCTGCCGGGCCCGGCAATGCCGAGCCACCAATGCGCGCCGTAGAGGTCTTCCGCGTCCGGCTGCTGCCATGTCGGCGTGCGCGCATAGTCGACCCAGCCTTCCGGCAGGATGCGCTTGCCGTTCCAGACGCCGTCGCGCAGATAAAGAAGTCCGAAACGCGCGAAGTCGCGCGGCGTGCAGAAGCAGAAGGACGAGCCGATAAAGGTGCCGGCGGCATCGAATTTCGGCGTGGCACTCGTCATGCCGATGGGATCGAAAAGGCGTTCGCGCATGAAAGCTTCGAAATCGGGTCCAAAGGCATTTGCTGCGCGTGCAGCCGTGCGGCTCACGATGTTGGTCGTTCCACTCGCATAGGACCAGTAGCTTCCGGGCTCGTGTTCGAGCGGAAACGAAGCGGCGAAATGCGCCGTATCGTCTTTTCCTTCGCCCCACAGCATCTCGATCACGTCGGAAGGATGTTCCGGCACGTAGTCCTCGCGGAAAGCGAGGCCGCTCGACATGCGCAGCAGGAGATCGAGCGTGATGGCATGGCGTGGATCGCTCGCATCCGCCCATTCGGGCACGTCGGCGGGCGCATGAATGTCGATATTGCCGTCGCCGGCCAGAATGCCGACCAGCGCATGCGTTATGCTCTTCCCCTTCGACCAGGACGGGCAGGTGACGTCCGGGCCGAAGCCCGTCCAGTATTGTTCGTGAACGAGCTTGCCGTCCTTGATGACGACGACCGCGTGCGTCTCGCCGAGATCGGCGGGAGCTTCGGCGGCAAAGGCATGATCCATCAGCTTCGTAAAGCGCACCTTGTCGACACTGGTCGGCAGGTCGCCGCGCGGCCATTCCTCTGTCGGCCAGGCTACGCCTGCCGGCTGGGCGGGCAGGGGAGGAAGGTTGTCTCTCGTCGGTGCGTTCACGGCTCTTTGCTCCCTCATTCCGGGTTCGCGGATCGTGCCCGCTCCCTCGGGGAGATGCAAATAATGCGCTTCGCGGCTGTTGCGTGCACGGCAGGACCGCTATCCTCGACGGTAACAAGAACGAGGGGAGGACAATATGGCGTTGCCGCGGCTCGAGATCGACGGGGAATGGTTCAGGGATACCGATGGCCGCAGGCACATCCTGCGTGGCGTCAATCTCGGTGGCGACTGCAAGGTGCCCTACACCCCGAACGGGCATACCAACATTCCGACGGATTTCTCGGACCACCGCACGGTCTCCTTTGTCGGGCGGCCCTTTCCGCTTGCCGAAGCGGAAGAACATTTCCGCAGACTTGAGGCCTGGGGCTTCAACTGCTTGAGGCTGCTGACGACATGGGAAGCGGTCGAGCATGAGGGCCCCTACCGCTACGACGAGGCTTATCTCGACTACTTCGCAGAACTCTGCCGCATGGCGGACGGCTACGGCATGTATGTCTTCATCGACTTCCATCAGGACGTCTGGAGCCGGATGACCGGCGGCGACGGCGCGCCGGGCTGGCTCTTCGATGCGGTCGGCCTCGATTTCACGAAGTTCCATGCGGCGGGCGCGACGCATGTCATGCAGTACAAGTACGACTTCGCGCGCGGTGGCAGGCAGGAAGACAACTACCCGACCATGACCTGGTCGCAGAACTACAAATATCCCGCGAATGCGATCATGTGGACGCTCTTCTTTGCGGGCAACACATTCTGCCCGGATTTTCTCGTGCAGGGCAGGCCCGCACAGGACTTCCTGCAGGAACACTACCTCGGTGCGATGGAGGCGATCGCGACCCGGGTGAAGGACCTGCCGAACGTCATAGGCTTCGACTCACTGAACGAGCCGGGCTCCGGCTATGTCGGCCTGCCGATGAGCTACCGGCACACGGGTCCGAGCGAGCAGAATCCGTTTCCGGCGCGGCCCGGCCTCGCCTGGTCGGTGCTCGACGGTTTTGCTGCGGCGCAGGGCCTTGCGCGCGAAATTCCGGAAATGGGGATCGACTGGGATCAGCGTGCCGTCGTGAAGAAGCGGGATGTGCTCGTCAATGCGGAGGGCGTGTCGATCTGGAAGGACGGCGCCAAGTGCCCCTTTGAGCGCGCGGGCGCTTACCGGCTTGCCGGAGGCGAGATCAAGGCGCTGGACGAGAAGTTCTTCTTGGAGCGGAACGGACGACGCCTCGAAATGGAGAAGGACTTCATGGGTCCATTCTTCGCCCGCGTTGCCGAGCGCATGCGCGCGATCAACAAGGACTGGCTCCTCTTCGCGGAGCTGGATCCAGGCGCGGGCCTCGGTCACGGCTTCCCGCCGGACACACCGGAGCGCACGGTGAACGCAAGCCACTGGTACGACATCGTCACGCTGTCGACTAAGCGCTTCGATTTCCCCGTGAAGGTCAATCCCTATACGGGCCGCAGCATCGAAGGCGCCGAAGCCATCGAGGCCTCCTACACGCGCCAGCTCGGCCGCCTGAAGGATGCGTCGAAGACGCTGAACAGCGGCACCGGCGCTCCGGCACTGCTCGGCGAGTTCGGCATTCCCTATGACCTCGACGAGGCAGCCGCCTACAAGGCGTGGGACGCGGGCGACCGTTCGGAAGGCCCATGGGAAAAGCACGTCATCGCGCTCGATCTCATGTACAACGCGCTCGACCAGTTGCTGATGAATTCGACGCAGTGGAACTACACGGCGTCCAACCGCAACGATCAGGCCGTGGGCGATGGCTGGAACCAGGAAGATCTGTCGATCTACAGTATCGATCAGCGCACCGATCCGTCGGACATCAACAGTGGCGGACGCGGACTGAAGGGCTTTGTGCGGCCCTATGCGCGGATCGTCGCGGGCCGTCCGCTGAAGATGAAGTTCAAGCGCGAGACCGGCACTTTCCGTTTCGTTTACGAAGCGGACGGCGCTGGCGAGACGGAAATCTTCATTCCGAACCTGCAATACCCGAACGGCTTTGATGTCGAGGTCGAAGGCGGAGAGGCGTCGCGTGACGAGCAGAACCAGAGCCTCCGCGTCCACGCCGTCGGTTCGGAGAAAGTCGCCGTGATGGTTACGCGGCGCTGACGAGGCGGGCATGCGCGGCTGCAATGCTGCTCGCCGCGCGCTGCATGGGTATGAGGTATCGCTCCGCCGCCTGCGCTTCGTTCATGGTCGAACCGAGGTAGCGCATGGTGATGCATGCGGTGACCTTCTCACCTTCCACAACAGGGACCGCGAGCCCCATCGCCGGGTCGCCGCGCATGGGCGCGGTCGTCGCGTAACCGCGTTTCCGTATGGCGGCGAGCATCGAGGATACATATTTCTCGTCGCGGGCCTGCGCGTTCATCGCCGCTTTCGAGTTTCGAAGAACCGCAAGAATGAGTCGCCGTTCTTCTTCGGGACAGAAGGCGAGATAGGCACGTCCAAGCGCCGATACCAGCATCGCGAGGCGACGGTTCAACCAGTCGGGATCGGTGCTGAAAGGGCTTTCGTGCCGTGTCGAGATGCGCACCAGCATTGCTTCGTGATCGAGTGTCGCCAGCGCCACCGGCCATTTGTGTTCGGCCGTCAGTCCGGAAAGGAAGGGACGGGAAGCCTCCACGACGAGATCGGTATGCCGGAGGCCGCTTGAGAGGCGAAGCACGCGTTCCGTGAGGCTGTAGCCGGTGGTTCGCGACAGCCGCCGCACATAGCCTGCCGAAATCATCGTATCGAGAAGGCGGACGAGCGTCGGCTTCGGCAGACCCGTTTCCGCGTGCAAGCGCGCCAATGTAGCCGTTCCGGCGGCGTTCAGCGCCTCGAGCAGCTTCAGACTTCTGAGAACCGGCTGAACGCCTTCGATTTCCTTGTGTGAACGCGGCATGGGACCTCCTGCGCTCCGCAGCGGCCAGCCTAATTCCGTAGAGCGGAATTGCCAAATTTGACGGGAGCGGTGACGCCGTAGGAGGCCGTAGACTTCACGTCATTGGAGCGGAGGAACCCGGAGGAGGAGAACTCATGAGCCAGGCTGCAGCTGCGCCACAAACGGCGCCGTTTTCGGTGTCGCCCCTGACCCCGACGATCGGTGCCGAAATCGGCGGCATCGACCTGTCTAAGCCAGTGGACGGCGCCATGCTGGCTTCGCTTCGCGAAGCGCTGCTCGAATGGAAGGTGATCTTCTTCCGCGATCAGGAGATCACGACGGAGGAACACCTCGCTTTTGCCCGTCAGTTCGGCGAACTCGAAGTGCATCCCTTCGCCCCCCACAAGGAAGGCTACCCGGAAGTCCTCGCCATCACACACAACCGCGAGCGGCCGGGCAAGGAAAACAAGTGGCACAGCGACGTGACGTGGCGGGAATGCCCGTCGCTCGGCTCCGTGCTCCGCGCGGTCGAGGTTCCGGATGTCGGCGGCGACACGCTCTTCTCCGATATGTATGCCGCTTATGACGGTCTTTCCGACGAGGTGAAAGAGAGGATCGACGGCGCCATCGCGATCCACGACTTCGCGCATTTCCGCAAGATGATGCAGAAGCTCGGAAAGACACCGGAAGAAATCGAGGAGATGAATCGGAAATATCCGATGGTCGAGCATCCCGTGGTACGCACTCATCCGGAAACCGGCCGGAAAGGCATCTATGTGAACATTGCCTTCACCCAGCATATCGCCGGCATGGACAAGGCGGAGTCCGACGCACTGCTCGCGCATCTCTACGCGCAGGCCGCTGTTCCCGAATATCAGTGCCGCTTCCGCTGGCGGAAGAACTCGATAGCCTTCTGGGACAATCGCGCTTGCCAGCACTATGCGGCATCCGATTACTGGCCGGCGGTGCGCAAGATGGAGCGCGTAACGATCATCGGCGACCGGCCTCACTGACAGAAGGACGGTTCGGGGCGCCAGCGGGCCGCGTTCGGGAGGGAGCGCGGCCCGTGCCGTTTCGTCAGCCGAGAAAACGGTCGAGCACGTTCCGCGTGATCTTCTCCACGAACGGATTGCCGGCCTGAAGCCCATAGGCCCACTCGGTCGTGCCGGCGTTGAAGACCTCGCCCTTGCCCCGCCTGAAAGCCGCCATGACCGCATGACCGCGCATCAGGCGGGCGCGGTTCGCAGGCGAGTCGAAGCCCGCATAGGCGCGCGTGAGCGGCCCCCAGGCTTCCGGCGGCACGAAACCGCCGAATTCCGATTCCGGTTCGCCGAGCGTTGCAGGCGCGGTGGCGATGATCTCGAGATTCTCCGGTATGCCGAGACGCGGGACCGGCTTCGGCAGACCGTCCTCGCAGAAGGTAAGCGGACAGCCATCGTTTTCGTAGCCGACCAGGCGGCAATCGTCGCCGAAAACATCGCCCCAATAGAGATCCGCGCCTTCGAGCGCCCAGTGATCTTCCCGCCAGACGGTATAGCCGCCGACGCCGCGCGCGGTGCAGAGGCCGAAGCGGTGATAGCCGCCGAACAGAAAGGAAAGGCCGGTGAGTTGCGCTTCGGGTTTGCCGGTCCACGGAGACGACCAGAGGCCGGACGTGAGATGGCGCCTGGCCGGGTCCGCCATGAAGGGGTCTTCTTCCTCCGCACGAGCCTTGTGGGCGACATAGGTGCGGCCATCGTCTTCCCAGCGGCATTGCCAGTAGCATGTATTGCCCGACAGAATGACGATGTTGCCGCCCGCATCAACGAAGCGCTCGGCTTCCTCGCGCTGTCCCCGGCTCCAGTATTCGCTGTGCCCGACGAAGAGCGCCGCCTTGTAGCCGTCGAGCGCGTGAGGTTCCCTTTCAAGGTCGTAGTCGGTGAGATAGTCGAGTTCGATCCCGTTCGCCTCCGCCCATGCGACGAAGGCATGCTCCCACTTGTCGGTGAAACCGGCCGGGCAATCCCATCCATTGCCTCCGGCCTTGATCTCATGCGTTATTTCGCCGGCCGTTGAACGTTGGCGGAAGCCACGCCGGTCTTCGTTCACGATCCGGTGCTTCGGCGATGCTGGCTTCATGATGCCGGCGGAGAAGGGCCGGTTCGCGGAGAGCCTTGCCGCGGGAGTATGCAGAGCCTCGTCCTTGGTCGGGCTCGCCGGCTCCACCTCGCCCGTCCAGGCATAGGTATTGGCGCCGCCCCAGGAGTTGTAGGCGTGATAGGTGTTGGTTGCGAGAACGATGACGGCTTTTGCTTTCGGCCGGGCTGCCTTCACGACGAGCATGTGCCGTCCGGTAGCACCGTCTGCACCCGTCAGCAGGATTTCATAATAGCCGCTCCGCCATTCGCCGACGGTGAGGCGGAACGCTTCGGGCCAGTTGCAGCCATGAATGTGAGCGGCAGGCTCTGTTCCGTGCCGCCCGATCTCGACGCCCGTCTCGCTGAAAACGACATCGCGACCGACGGAGAGGCGCGCCACCTCGATTTCGCACGTGCCGCCAGTTGCGGAGATATGCAGGGCGACAGTCTCGCCGGGCCGCGCGCTCAGGCTGTCAGAATAAGCCCAGATCCAGTTGCTCATCGCTCGCTCTTCAAAATATGAATGTTCCTCATATTAGAGCGAGCCGAGCCTGACGGTGCAACAGATTTCAGGCCCTGTCAGTCACGGCGAGTGCGAAAGCATAGACGCGAGCGATTTCCTTCAGCCGCTCGAAGCGGCCCGACGCGCCGCCATGCCCGGCATCCATGTTGATGTGGAGGAGCGTGATACCATCATTCGTGCGGGCCTCGCGCAGCTTCGCCACCCACTTCGCTGGCTCCCAGTAAGTCACGCGCGGATCGGTGAGCCCGCCCAGCGCAAAGATATGCGGATAGGCCTGCGCCGTCACATTGTCGTAAGGCGAGTAGGAAGCCATGTACTCATAGGCCTCCCGGCTTTCGATGGGATTGCCCCATTCGTTCCATTCTGGCGGTGTGAGCGGAAGAGACGCATCGAGGATCGTCGCCAGCACGTCGACAAACGGCACTTCCGCAACGATACCCTTGAAGAGATCGGGCGCCATGTTCGAGACCGCGCCCATCAGCATGCCGCCCGCGCTTCCCCCATGCGCGACGATGTTGCCGCGGGTGGTGAAGCCTTCCTTCGCGAGGTGTTCGCCCGCGGCGATGAAATCGGTGAAGGTGTTGCGCTTCGTCAGGCGCTTCCCGTCCGTGTACCAGCCATATCCTTTCTCCTTGCCGCCTCGGATATGCGCGATGGCGTAGACGAAGCCGCGATCGACGAGCGACAGGCATGTGGTGGAGAAGGACGCCGGAATGCTGATGCCATAAGAGCCGTAGCCATAGAGAAGACAGGGCGCGCTGCCATCGAGCGCGAAATCGCGCCGATGGACCAGCGATACCGGCACCTGCGCGCCATCCGTGGCGGTGGCGAAGACACGCCTGGTGACATAGTCGGCGGGATTGTGTCCCGAGGGTACTTCCTGGCGCTTGCGAAGTGTGCGCTTCCGTGTTTCGAGGTCGTAATCATAGACTTCGGCGGGCGTCGTCATCGAGCTGTAGGAAAAGCGCATCCGCGTCGTGTCATATTCGAAGCCCGCACCCATGTTGAGATCGTAGGCCTCCTCGTCGAAGGCAATCTCGTGCTCCGCTCCGTCAGACAGGCGCCGCACCACGATGCGCGGCAGGCCGCCTTGCCGTTCGAGACGCACATGGTGATCGCGGTAGCCGACATGGTTGAGGATAAGCGTCCCGGGACGATGAGGAATGAGGTCTCGCCAGTTCTCCCGGCCCGGCTTGTCTTCCGGCGCTTCGGCTACCTTGAAGTCCTCTGCGCCATCCGCATTGGTGAGGATCAGAAAGCGGTTGCGGGGCGCATCATGTTCGAGATCATACTCGACGCCATCTTGGCGGGGCGCGACGAGTTTCGGCGGTGTGTCCGGTGCGTCGGCGGGAACGAGATAGACCTCGCTTGTCTGGTGATCGTGGCTCGAAATGACGAGCCACTTGCCGCTCTGCGTCTTGCCGACGCCGACAAAAAAGCCTTCGTCCTGTTCGGCATAGACGAGCGCGTCTTCTGCCGTCGGCGTTCCCACGACATGCCGGAAAACCTTGAGCGGACGATGCTCGTCATCGACCTGTGTGTAGAGGAAACTCTTGCCCTCCGCGTCCCATGCGATCCCGGGTGAGGTATCAGGCACCTCGTCCGCGAGGTCGGTGCCCGTTTCGAGATCGCGCAGACGGACGGTGAAATATTCCGAGCCTTTTCGGTCCGCTGACCATGCGGCGAGCTTGTGCGTCGGTGCGTGATCGACATCGCCGATCCGGAAATAGGCCTCGCCTTCCGCTTCCTTGTTGGCGTCGAGAACGATTTGCTCGCCGTCTTCGGCCTTCCGTGCGCGCCGGCAGAAGAGGGGGTGCTGTGCGCCTTCGACAAACCGCGTGTAGTAGGCGAAGGGGCCGTCCGGAGAGGGTACGGAACTGTCGTCCTCCTTGATGCGGCCCTTCATTTCCTTGAAGAGCGTTTCGCGAAGTTCGGCGAGCGGTTTGAGCGCTTCTTCCGTATAGGTGTTCTCGGCTTCGAGATAGGCGCGGATATCGCCGTTGAGCGCGTCCGGATTGCGCATCACCTCGCGCCAGTTCTCGTCGCGAAGCCAGGCGTAGTTGTCGATCCGGACAATGCCGTGGTGTTCGTCGGGCTGCGGCCGTTTTTCGGCGCGCGGCGCCGCCGCGGGAGGTGTCAGTTTCATGTTTGTGCGTTCAATCGCCGGAGGCGTCGTCGGGCTTGAAGTCGAGCGCCGTGCCGTTCATGCAATAGCGAAGTCCCGTCGGGCGCGGTCCGTCCGGAAATACGTGGCCGAGATGTGCATCGCACGTCGCGCAAACGACTTCCGTTCGCCGCATGTTGTGGCTGTCGTCGGCATGTTCCTCGACCGCACCCTTGTCGATCGGCTCGTAAAAGCTCGGCCAGCCCGATCCGCTTTCATATTTGGTTTCGGAGCGAAACAACGGCGCGCCGCAGCAGACGCACTTGTAGGTGCCGTCCCGATGCTCGTTTACCCACGGCCCCGTAAACGCACGTTCAGTGCCTGCCTCGCGCGTGACCGCGTATTGCTCGGGCGTGAGTTTCTCGCGCCATTCGGAATCGTTTTTCTCGATCTTCCGGGACTTGTCGTCGGCCATCTGTTTCTTCCGGGTCAGGGACTTCCTGAAGAAGATATGGGGCGCGGGCGCCTTCCGGGCAAGCCGGGGGCGCCCGCCTTCCGCTTATTCGAAGATCAGGCTGATGGTCTCGGCGACCATCGCCGGGCGCTCCTGGCCCTCGATTTCCATCGTCACTTCGTTGATGACCTGCGTGCCGCCTGCCTTGGGCGAGGCGTCTTTGAGCGTCACGCGACAGCGCACGCGCGAACCGACGGGCACCATATTGGTGAAGCGCACCTGGTTCGAACCGTAGTTGATGCCGCGCGTCGCGCTCTTCACGCCGCTGATCTGGCCCATGAGATGGGGCAGGAGCGACAGCGTCAGATAGCCATGGGCGATGGTGCCCATGCCGAGTTCCTTCTTGGTGCGTTCGGGATCGATATGGATCCACTGGTGATCGCCTGTCGCGTCGGCGAAGAGGTTCACCCGCTCCTGGTCGATCGTGACCCACTCGCTGACGCCGATTTCCTTGCCCTTCTCGGCGACATAGTCGGCAACCGTATCGAATACGCGCATTTGGCTCTCCCGTTGGGTGTTGTCGTGTGTTCGGCCCCTTGGGAGCCATTCGGGGGGCAAGTTAGCGGTCCGGCGGGCCTGCGCCAAGCCGGAAGCTCGGTTATCGCGACAGACGGATGCGGACCCGGCGGTCTTCCTCTGAGTCCCAGGTCAGTGTTTCCTCGAGCCAGCCCCAGGCTTCTCCCTCGGAGCTGATTGCGATCTTGGACGCGGGCCAGCCGAGCGCCGTGAAGGCATCAGCCACGTTCCGGGCACGCTTGCGCGACAGTTCCGCATTGGCGGCCGGGTTGCCCGTCTTGCTGGACTTGCCGAACAGGCAGATCTGCTGAGCGTTCTGACCCTTGGCGAGTTCGTGGATGCGCTCGAAATCTTCCTGATACTTCGGGTCGATCCGGCTCGAATTGGTTTCGAAGTAGACGTAGTAGTTCCTGTCGAAAAGCTTGTTCGACTTGCCGAGATTCCGGCACTGGTGACCCTGGGTGTGCATTTCGGAGGTCTGGGCGAGAACCGCGCCGCCCGTCGCGAGCATGCCTGCGAGCACCACCCCGGCCCAGACGAGCCCCCGATTTCCCTTGGCCATTGATGCCTCCGTTGTGTGAATCGCCTGAACTTATCACATAACGCACGGGCCGGTGACGGGCTCATGTGAAAAACGGGCGCCCGAGGCGCCCGTTTGAGAGTTACACGATCTTGCTGTCCCGGTTGCCCCAGTAGCGGTCCCGGATAAGCCGCTTGTAGAGCTTGCCCGTCGGATGCCGCGGCAACTCTTCTTCGAAATCGATCGAGCGGGGGCATTTGATGGCGGAAAGCTGGTTCTTGCAGAACTCCATCAACTCGGCCTCGAGGGCGGGGCCTGCATCCGACCAGTCGACCGGCTGCACCACCGCCTTCACCTCCTCGCCGAAATCCTCGTTCGGTACGCCGATCACGGCGACGTCCGCAACGCTTGGATGCATGACGAGGATGTTCTCGGCCTCCTGCGGATAGATGTTCACGCCACCCGAGATGATCATGAAGGCCTTGCGGTCGGTGAGGTAGAGGTAGCCGTCCTCGTCCACGCGGCCGATATCGCCCAGCGTCGACCATGTCGGATGGTTCGGATGGCGGGCTTCCTTCGTCTTCTTCGGGTCGTTGTGATACTCGAACTCGCTCTCGCTCTCGAAATAGATCGTGCCAGCTTCGCCGACGGGAAGTTCGTTGCCCTCATCGTCGCAGATATGCGCGATGGCGTTGAGCGGCTTGCCGACGGAGCCCTTGTGTGCGAGCCATTCTTCGGAATTGAGCGCCGTGAAGCCGTTGCCTTCGGAACCGGCGTAATATTCGTAGATCACCGGGCCCCACCATTCGATCATCTGTTCCTTGACAGGAATGGGGCAGGGCGCGGCGGCGTGGATCGCCACTTTCAGGGAAGAAACGTCGTATTTCGCACGCACCTCTTCCGGCATCTTGAGCATGCGCACGAACATGGTCGGTACCCACTGGCTGTGGGTCACCTTGTACTTCTCGATCAGACGCAGCGCCTCTTCGGCGTCGAAATGCTCCATCACGATGACGGTGCCGCCAAGCCGCTGCACGGTCATCGACCAGCGCAGCGGTGCTGCGTGATAGAGCGGCGCGGGCGAGAGATAGATTGTGTTCGCGTCCATGCTGTAGAGCAGCATGGCGAGCCCTTCGAGCGCGGTGTCCTCGTCGAACGCACCGCCGGTCAGCGGGTGCTTCACGCCCTTCGGCCGTCCCGTGGTGCCGGAAGAATAAAGCATGTCGGTGCCGGCAGTCTGATCGGCGATAGGCGTTGCCGGAAACGTCGCCCGCACTTCCTCGAAATTCTCGTAGCCGGGAATCGTGCCGCCGACCGCGAACTTTCTCTCGATCCGCGCAGGGAGATGATCGTCGGTCAGCAACTCCTCTGCGACCTTGGACACTGCCGGCGATGTGAAGAAGATGCGCGCATTGCAGTCGTCGGCGATATAGGCGACTTCGCTCGCCGTAAGACGCGAGGAAATGCAGGTGTAGTAGAGCCCTGCCCGCTGCGCCGCCCAGCAGATCTCGTAGAAGCGCGCATTGTTGTCCATGAAGATGGCGATGGCATCGCCCGGCTTCAGGCCCGCATCGCGGAAGAAATGCGCCAGCTGGTTCGATCTCTCCTCGAGTTCCCCGTAAGTCACGCTCTCGCCCGTCCCCGCCATGATGTAGGCGGGTTTGTCGGGGTTGGTTTTCGCATGGGCAGAAGGATGCATTGCTGGTCGTCTCCCGGCATGAAACTGAGAGGCGGAGCCTGAGCCCCGCCCGGATTTCGCTTTTCTGCGAGTCCATTGTTATATCTGGGCCCATGAAATTTCGGCCCTTTGAGGCGCAAAGACACAGCAAGATGACGTGCTCGTCAACTTTCTTCGGGCAGTGCCCGGTTGACGTAACGGCATGGCGCAAGGGGCCGCGAGAGAACCGGAAAATCGGTAAAGCCATAAGCAGGGAGCGAATAAATGGCCTACGAGACAATCAAATACGACGTGGCGGACAACATCCTCACATTGACGCTGCACCGCCCGGACAAGCTCAACGCCTTCACCGGCCAGATGATGTTCGAGATGATCGATGCCTTCGACAAGGCGGATGCGGATGACGATGTGCGCGCCATCATCGTGACGGGCGAGGGCCGCGCCTTCTGCGCCGGCGCCGACCTGTCGGCGGGCGCGAAGACATTCGACTATGCCGAGCGCGAGGATCGGCCCGAAAAGCAGGGTACGCCTGTGAAACCGAACGGCGAGATCGACTGGAGCCATGAAAGCGTGCGCGATGGCGGTGGGCGTCTGACGCTCCGCATTTTCGAAAGCCTGAAGCCGGTCATCGGCGCGATCAACGGCCCGGCGGTCGGCGTGGGCGTCACGATGCAGTTGCCGATGGACATCCGCCTCGCTTCCGAGAACGCGAAGTTCGGTTTTGTCTTTGCGCGCCGCGGCATCGTGCCGGAGGCCTGTTCCAGCTATTTTCTGCCGCGCGTCGTCGGCATCAGCCAGGCGCTCGAATGGACTTATTCGGGCCGTGTCTTCGGTGCGGAGGAAGCGCTGAAGGGCGGCCTCGTCCGCTCGCTTCACAAGCCGGATGATCTTCTCCCCGCCGCGCGCGAACTGGCGAGGGAGATCGTCGACAATACCGCGCAGGTATCCGTTGCGCTGACGCGGCAGATGCTCTGGCGGATGCTCGGCGCCGATCATCCGATGGAAGCGCACAAGGTGGACAGCCGTGCGATTTATGCCCGCGGTGCGTCGGCCGATGCGAAGGAAGGCGTCATGTCCTTCCTCGAAAAGCGTCCGGCGGTATACCCCTGCACGGTCTCGAAGGATATGCCGTCCTTCTACCCCTGGTGGGACGAGCGCAAATACAGCTAAGCGGACGACGGAAGGCGGGGATAACCTCCCCGCCTTTTTCTTAGTCAGGCAGTTTCGGCGGCGTCTCTTTCTGGAGATGCGATTTCGCCCGCTCGGCGGCGGTCGCTTCGGGTGTCGCGGCGTCGTCCGCCGGCTTCACGAGGTTCGCGACTTGCCAACCGGGACCCGCCTTGAACGTGCGGTCCTCGGCGAAGGGGTAGACGATGTTGTCGCGTGAGATTGCGTAGAGCGGAATGCCTTCGCCGCCCTGCTGCTCAAGCATCTTCTGGAAGCCATACTCTTCGGTCAGTTTTGTCATCTTGATCTGCCAGCCGTCCGCGAGCCGGTCTTCGAGAGCCTCCAGCGTCGTATCTTCCTTGAAGAGCAGGCGTCCTTCGATGGCAGCGACGTTTTCCGCCTGGTCGGCGAGCCGGATACGAAACACCGAGCCGGAGCCGAATTCCCGTGCATAACGCAGACAGGCAAGCGTATTGAGCGGCGCGCGTCTCGACAGCGCCAGCAATTGTCCGATGCCGACAAGGTCGAGCCGCCGGTCGGCATCGTCCGAAACGATATTGCCGAAATAGGTCCTGAGGCCTCCCATCCGGGCCTTGCGCGTTTCGTCCCATGATGTGTCTGAAAGGATCACGTCGAAGTCGAGCTTCTTGAGACTGTTCGCGATGGCATGGGCGACCGGGTTGCCGCCGACGATCAGGAGGCCGCGCGGTTCGGGGTCTGCGACGCCGAGGAGCCGCGCCAGCGGCCGCGCCGTCAGGCTCTGCAGGAGAACCGTCGTGACGATAACGGTGAAGGTGAGCGCGACGAGCGTTTGAGCGCCGTCGACGCCCGCCCGGTTGAGCTGGATCGCGAAGAGGCCGGAGACGGCGGCGGCGACGATACCGCGCGGCGCAATCCAGGAGAGGATCGCGCGTTCGCGCCACGGCATGGACGTCCCCACCGTCGAGACGAGAACGGAAAGCGGCCGCGCGATGAAGAGGATAATCCCCATCAGGGCAGCAACCATCGTCCAGTTCGCGGTAAAGGCGTCGGTGGGAAGACGCGCCGCCAGAACGACGAAAAGAATCGAGGTGAGGAGGATCGTCAGGCTTTCCTTGAAGTCGAGGATATCCTCAACATCCACGTCGCGCATGTTGGCCAGGAAGATGCCCATGATGGTAACGGCGAGCAGCCCGGACTCATGCGCGATTTCGTTTGCGCCGACGAAAACCGCAAGTACCAGCGCAAGCGCGATGACGTTATGGAGATAGTCGGGCATCACATGCCGCCGCAACAGCCAGCCGAAGGCGTAGCCCGCGCCCGCGCCGAGGGCGACACCCGCTGCGAAGATTTCCGCGATCAGGATGAAGTTGCCCGGATCCGCGGTGTCGACCGCGACGAATTGGAAGATCACGACGGCCGCAAGCGCGCCGAGCGGGTCGATGATGACGCCTTCCCAGCGCAGTACGTTGGCGGCGTTGCGGGTAAGGCCCACGGACCGGAGGATCGGGATGATGACGGTGGGGCCGGTAACGGAGACGAGCGCGCCGAAAAGAAACGCGACCTCGAAGCTCAACAGGCCGAGCGCCCATGCGCCGAGCGCGGCGACGATGATGGTAACGCCGGCGCCGAGCGTGACGAGCCGTGTGACGATCTGTCCGTGTCCGCGAATTTCGCTGAACCGGAGCGTAAGGCTCCCTTCGAACAGGATGACGGCAACACCGAGGGAGACGAAGGGGAAGAGCAGGTCGCCGAACATCTCGTCCGGGCTGAACAGATGGAGCCCCGGCCCGATGGCGAGGCCCGCCACCAGCAGAAGCAGGATCGCCGGCAGCTTCAGCCACCAGGAAAACCATTGTGCTGTTGCACCGATAAACACGATCAGCGCGGCGGCAAGCGCCGGATTGTCATTCATGAACTGGCCTCGACGGTCGCGAATGCGTTGCCCCGACGGGAAGCATACACGTTACGGG
>CAJXOU010000019.1 GCA_913057645.1 uncultured Rhodobiaceae bacterium
ACGCTGAGCGACTTACGTCCCACCCTCTCCTCGGGGAGGGTCAAACGGTCGAAGACCGTTTGGGGCGGGGGCGCTGAGCGAGATGAAATAGCTGGCCGTTGAATATGACGACGGGGTCTCACCCCCGCCCCGAAAACTCTTCGCTTCGCTCGATTTTTCGACCCTCCCCAAGGGGAGGGTGGGTGGTGAGGCCTTACGCCGTCGCGGCCGCCAGTTCGCGCGGCGCTTCCGCGTCTTCCACCGGCATCTCTTCCAGCGCGAGGTTCGAGATGAACTGCTTCGCGCAGGCGTCCCATGCAAAGGTCATCGCATAGGCGCGGGCGTCGTCGCGGTTCAGCCTCAGCGCCGCCATGCAGGCGGTCTTGAGGTCATCGTCCAGCGCGCCGGCTTTCATGCCGTCCGGCGTAAAGGCGAGCACGTCGCCCGGGCCCTGCACCGGATAGCCCGCGACCGGTGTTCCCGCCGCCATCGCCTCGATGAGGACGAGGCCGAACGTGTCGGTCTTGCTCGGGAAGACGAAGACGTCCGCGCCCGCATAGGCTTCCGCCAGTTCCTCGCCGAAGAGCGGCCCGGTGAAATGCGCGTCGGGATATTTCTTCTTCAGGTGCTCGAGGCGCGGGCCTTCGCCGACCACCATCTTCGAGCCCGGCAGGTCGAGATCGAGGAACGCCTCGATGTTCTTTTCGACCGCGATGCGGCCGACGTTGAGCCAGACGGGGCGCGCGAGGCCCTTCGGATGCGCGTCCGCGAATTCCGGGCGTGGCCGGTAGCGCTCCGTGTCGACCCCGCGCGACCAGATCACCGGTTCGCCGAAGCCGCGCTCCTTCAGCTCCTTCTGGAGCGAGGGCGTCGCCACCATCAGCGCGGTCGATTTCGCGTGGAAGCGGCGCAGGAACGCATAGCCCCATGACAGCGGGATGCCCGTCCGCGCATTCAGATATTCCGCAAAGCGCGTATGGAACGAGGTCGAGAAGGGAATCTTCTTCCTGAGGCAGAAAGAGCGCGCGGCGAGCCCGAGCGGGCCTTCCGTCGCGATGTGGATCGCGTTCGGGTTCGCCTCGCGGATCATGCGCGCGATCTTGCGGCCCGGGAAAAGCGCGAGGCGGATTTCCTTGTAGGTCGGCAGCGGCACCGTCGTGAACATGTCCGGTGTGATGAAGGTCACTTCGTGGCCCATCGCCGTCAGGTTCTGCGTCAGCTGCTGCAGCGTGCGCACCACGCCGTTCACCTGCGGCGGCGCGGCGTCGGAGACGATCACGATGCGCAAGGGTTCGCCGAAGCGGCCGACGTCGCGCGGCAGCGGTTTTCCGCGCAGGCGGTCCAGAAGCCTTGCCACGCGGCGCTTCTTGCGGGGCGTGGCGGGGGGCGTTTCCGATGTATGGGGCATGTCAGGCAGCCGTTGGCACCGTTTGGGGCAGGTCGTCCTCGTCGGCGGGTTCCGTCTCGCCGTTCGCGAGATCGGTGTCCCAGGAGAATGTCTGCCAGGTGATGAGAGAGAGCGCGCCGGTTTCATCTTCGGAAAGCGCCGTGCAACTTTCCACCCAGTCGCCGTCGTTGCAGTAGAGCACGCCGTCGAAGTCGCGGATTTCCGCATGGTGGATGTGGCCGCAGATGACGCCGTCAACGCCGCGTTCCCGGGCGGAGCGGGCGACGGCCTGTTCGTAGCTTGAAATATATTCGACCGCGTTTTTCACCCGGTTCTTCAGGTAGGAAGAGAGCGACCAGTAGGAGAGGCCGAAGAAGCGGCGGATTTCGTGCAGCCAGTTGTTGAGCGCGAGCGCGAACCCATAGGCGCGGTCGCCAAGATGGGCGAGCCATTTCGCATATTTCACGACGCTGTCGAACTGGTCGCCATGGATCACGAGGAACTGGCGGCCGTCCGCCGTCTCGTGGATCGCCTCGCCGATCACGTCGACGCCGCCGAAATTGAGGCCGGTATAGTCGCGCAGCGCCTCGTCGTGATTGCCGGGCACGTAGATGATGGCCGCGCCCTTGCGCGCCTTGCGCAGGAATTCCTGCACCACCGCGTTATGCGCCGCGTTCCAGTACCAGGACCGCTTGATGCGCCAGCCGTCGATGATGTCGCCGACGAGATAGAAGGTATCGGCGTCGTTGTGGCGGAGGAAGTCGAGCAGCAGTTCCGCCTTGCAGCCGGGTGTCCCCAGATGAATGTCGGAGAGGAAGAGCGTCCGGTGCTGCTTGCGGTGTTTGGGGCGGGGCCCGAGCAATCTTTCGTCGAGCCCGTTCCGCCGCGCTTTCGCCCTGGCGGCTTCCTTGCGGGCCTTCCTTGCGGCCTTTTGCGGCGTCCGGGCGGGGGCCCCTTCCGCTGGCCGCCTCTTATCGAACAAGGTCGTATCGAACAGCGTCATGTCCTCGCCGATCTCTCATTCTCATCGCGCCAACTCCGGGCTGCGCGGTTACCGCGAATCGTTTTTCGTCCATCTCTCACGCCGGAAATATGGGTGCGCCGCAACAAGGTCTTGTGACGCTTGGATGACACTTGTGTGACAGTCAGGCTCCGGACCCTGCGGCATTCCGTCCCTAAGTGTCTGGCCTGGCGGGACTTTCCCCGTGCTAAGGTAACAGTGGGGGATGACGGGTCATCAATGCGTGTTCTGATCGTCGAGGATAACCGCCGCCTTGCGGCGCTCATCGCCAAGGGGTGCGGAACGGCCGGCTTTGCCGCCGACATCTGCGAAGACCTCGAAGGCGCGCGGGCGGCGCTCGCCACCGCGCGATATGACATCGCCGTGCTCGACCTCGGTCTTCCCGACGGCGACGGGCTCGACCTTCTCGCCTCGCTCCGGCAGCAGGGGAGCGAGCTTCCCGTTCTCGTGCTCACCGCGCGCGATGCGCTCGAGTCCCGCGTCGAGGGGCTGAATGCGGGCGCCGACGACTATCTTCTCAAGCCCTTCGCGATGGAGGAACTCGTGGCGCGGCTTCGCGCGCTTCTCCGCCGTCCCGGTCAGGCGCTGGGGCGGAAGCTCACGGCGGGCAATGTCGAGTTCGATACCGTCGCCCGCGAAGTCTCGGTCGGCGGCGTCAATACCGTCTTCTCCCGGCGCGAGACGGACCTTCTCGAAATTCTGCTCCGCCGCCAGGGACGCGTCGTGCCGAAGGACGCCATCGAGGAAGGTCTCTATTCCTTCGGCGACGAGGTCTCCTCCAACACGATCGAGGTCGCGGTTCATCGTCTGCGCAAGCGCATGGCGGAAGCGGGCGCCGATATCGAGGTGCACACGCTGCGTGGCATCGGCTATGTGCTGAGTCCTGCGGCATGAAGCGTTTCCTTCGCCGTTTATCCGCTCCCTCGCTCACCGTGCGCCTCACGCGGCGCATGCTCGCCATTGTCGCTGCGAGCTTCCTGCTTCTCCTCGTCATTCTGCAGGTCCAGTACCTCCTGGTGCGCGACACGCTGCGCGACCGGGGTCTGCGCGCCCAGGCGGCCGACATCGCCGCGCATGTCCGGGCCGGTCGGGATGACGGATTTGCCGTCGACCTGCCGGAAACGCTGAAGACGGCCTACCACCGTCCCGACCGGCAATATGTCTATTTCCTTCTCGACGGCGAGGGCCGCGTGCTCGCCTCCTCGCATGGCGGCACCGCGCCGCTCGCACCGGTTCCCGCTCCCGGCGGCGATCCCTTCTTCAGCCGCACCGACTTCGCGAACCGTGGCGCCTATTACGGCGTGACCGTTCCGCTCGAAGGAGCGAACCCGCCGCTCTACCTGCAGGTGGCGCAGGGCTCCGTTCATCCCGATGTGCTGGCGGACACCCTCATCGAGGAATTTCTCGAGCGTTCATGGGCCTTCCTTCTTCTTCTCGCCGTCGCGATCGCAAGCGTGACGATCTGGACCGTGCGCCAGTCGCTGGCGCCGGTCACGCGGCTCTCCGTCATGGCGCGCAATATCGGGCCCGCTTCGCTCGACCGGCGCCTGCCGGAAGACAATCTCCCTTCCGAAATCACGCCGCTCGTCCATGCCGTCAACACCTCGCTCCAGCGCATCGAAAGCGGTTACCGGCGCGAGCGCGAATTCACGGCCAATGCCGCGCATGAACTCCGCACGCCGCTCGCCGTCCTCAAGGCGAATATCGAAACACTGTCGAGCCTTGACGAAGTACCGCAGCTCATCGAGGAACTCGCCGACCTCGAACGTCTCGTGACGCAGCTTCTCCGTCTCGCGCAGGTGGACAATCTGGTGCCCCGGCCGGAAGAGGAGGCGGACCTTCGCGCCGTCGCGACGGCCGTCGCGCGGCAGCTCGGGCCCATCGCGCTTGCGGAAGGCAAGTCCGTCGAGCTCACGGGCGAGGAGGGGCCGGTCCGTGTGCGCGGCCATGCGGACTTCCTTGCGCTCGCGCTCCGCAATCTCGTGGAGAACGCGCTCGCCCACACGCCGCGCGGCTCAGGCGTCGAGATCAGGGTGGGGGCGGACCGGAGTCTCGCCGTCGTCGATGACGGCCCCGGCGTTCCGCCCGCCGATGCCGCCCGCATCTTCGAACGCTTCGTGCGCGTGAAGCCCGGCGCCTACAAGGGAGCGGGCCTCGGCCTTTCCATCGCCCAGCGCGTCGCCGCCGTTCACGGCGGTGGAATCGAGGTGAGCCGCGAGCCGGGGAGAGGCGCCGTCTTCACTCTCCGTTTGCCCGGAAATCCGCCGTTTTCGGCCTCGTAAGGTTCCTGTAAGCGAGAGCCGCTGAATTCATGTTGTCCGGGAGCCTGCGAGGGACCCGGCGGCACGTGCAGCCATCCGGGAATTCGAATGCCTCTTTCAAGCCTGACCAGGGCCCTTCTGCAGCGGCTTTCCGCGTTTCGGCTTCCCGCCGTCCATCCGCTTCTCCTCGCGCTCGGCGTTTCCTGCCTCTTCGTCCTTTTCTACAATGGCCAGCTCTGGTCGGCTGTGCTCGGCTGGTGGCCCGGCCGTTCGCTGCGCGACATCTCGTTTCTCGCGTCGATCGGCCTTTTTCTCGCCATCGCTTTCAATCTTGTGCTGCAGCCGTTCGCTTTCCCGCGCCTGCTGAAACCCGTTCTTGTTCTTCTCGTTCTCGCCGCGGCGGGCGTCTCCTGGTTCGCCTCCGCCTATGGCGCGCTGATGGACCGCAGCATGATCGCGAATGTGATCGAAACGGATGCGCGGGAGGTCGGCGATCTTCTGAATTTCCGTTTTCTCCTTCACATGGTGCTTTTCGGCCTGCTGCCGGCGCTTCTCGTCGCGGTCGTGCCGCTCCGGTCATCCGGCTACGGACGCGAGGCCCTCCTTCGCGGCGGTACGCTTCTCGGCAGCGTCGCGCTGATCGGTCTCGTCGCGGTCTTCTTCTTTCAGGACTATGCGGTTCTTCTGCGCGGGCATCGCGAACTCCGGCTGATGATCAATCCGTCCGCCGCGATCTATGCCTCGCTGCGCTATGCGACCGCCGTACCGGAAGGGCTTGGCGCGGAGTTCGAGCGCATCGCGGACCGTGTCGAGCGCGGGCCTCGTCCTGCGAAACTCGGCGGCCGGAGAAAGGTGCTTGTCTTCGTCGTCGGCGAGACGGCGCGGGCAGATCACTTTTCGCTCAACGGTTATGCGCGCGACACCAATCCGGAACTCGCGAGGCGCGGCGTGGTGAGCTTCGGCGATGTCCGGTCCTGCGGGACATCGACGGCGGAGTCCGTGCCCTGCATGTTCTCCGATCTCGCGCGCGGCCGGTATTCCGCCTCCAGCGCGGGGTCGCGCGAGAACCTGCTCGATCTTCTCGTCCGCGCCGATATCGATGTCCTCTGGCTCGAGAACAATTCGAGCTGCAAGGGCGTCTGCGCGCGCGTTCCCGTCAGGACGGCGTGGGAAGCGGAAGACACGCAATATTGCGATGGCGGCGAATGTCTCGACGACCTGATGGTCCGTCAGCTTCGGGAGGCGATGGCGGCGGATACCGGCCGCGATCTCGTCGTGGTGATGCACCAGATCGGCAGTCACGGCCCGTCCTACTTCAAGCGCTACACGCGGGACTATCGCCGCTTCGCGCCAACCTGCGACACGAACCAGCTTCAGTCCTGCTCGCAGGCGGAGCTTGTGAACAGCTACGACGACTCGATCCTCTACACCGATCACATTCTCGCCGAAACGATAGACGTTCTCGCCGGTGCCTCGGACCGCTTCGATACCGCCATGCTCTATGTCTCGGATCACGGCGAGTCGCTCGGCGAGAAGGGCATCTATCTCCACGGCATGCCCTACATGTTCGCACCCGACGCACAGACGCATGTGCCGATGGTGCTCTGGACCTCGCCCGGCTATCGCGCCGCCACCGCGCTCGACATGGCGTGCGTCCGCGGCGAGGCCGGCAAGGCATACAGCCACGACAACCTCTTCCATTCGGTGCTCGGCATGTTCGGCGTCCGCACCGATGTCTATCGCACCGATCTCGACCTGCTCGCGCCCTGTCGTCCGGGCGCGGCGGTTGCTCACGTGGCGGGCCTCGCCACCCCAGATGAGACGGCCCGCCCGTGAGCGATGCGTCCTTTGCCGCCCGGCCTCGCAGCGTTCCGCGCTTCCCGGAACTCGCATTGGCCGTCGCGGCGATTGCCGTCTTCACGCTCTGGCCGCCGGTCCATGCGCTCGACCTTCGCCTCGAAGCCTACTTCTTCGACCGGGCCGCAAGCGCCTGGCTCGTCCCGCCGGACGGCCGTGATGCTCTCTTCTGGCTTTTCTATCGCGGTCCCAAGGTGGCGCTTGCCGTAGCGAGTGCGGCCTCGCTTCTCTGGCTCCTCCGGTGCGGGCTCACGCGGCGCTGGCGTTCCTTCGAAACGCGCCTGCTGCTCGCTCTTTCCGTTCTCGGCGTTACCGCGCTCCTTGCCGGTCTCCTCAAGAGGTGGACAGGCATCTCCTGCCCCGTGCAGGAAACGATCTTCGCCGGTCCCTATGCGCATGTCGCGATTCCGGATCGTCTCTTCGGTATTATTCCGTTCAATGAGCATTTCAGGTGCTGGCCTGCCGGTCATGCGGCTGCGGGGTTCGGGCTTCTCGGCCTTCGCCTTCTCGCACCCGGCGGCGTATCTCCGTCATGGCGCCATCTCGCGCCGGGCCTTGCGGGCGGATGGGCGCTTGGCATCTACCAGATGGCCCGGGGACAACATTATCTGTCCCACACCATCGTCACGATGGCGCTCGCCTTTCTCCTTTCATCGCTCGCCATCATGATTCTCGATCGCCTCGAGGATCGCGGTTGACCGGGGATAAGTTTTTCTGGCTAATCCTTCGCAGTAACGACGGCGTCCGTTCCGAGCGACCAAAAGTGTTTGTGACGTTTCGATGACAGTTCAGTGACAACAGCCTCCGGATATCCCCGTTTTGGCGCTTCGCCGCTTCATCCACATCATCCTGAACCCGACCGCGGGCAGGCGTAAGCGCCACCTTCTGGACGATGTCGTCGGCCGTCTTCGTGCCGCGGGTGCGGATGTCACCATCGAGCTCACGGAGGCTGCCGGTCACGCGACGGAGCTTGCGCGCAATGCCGCGCGCGCAGGCCATGCGGACGTCATCGTTGCGGCGGGCGGCGATGGAACGATCAACGAAGTCGCACGTGGATTGCTCGGGCAGGGCGTGCCGCTCGGTATCGTGCCGCTCGGCACCGCGAACGTGCTTGCCGTCGAGATTGGACTTCCTCTGCAGGCGGAGAATGTCGCTTCCATGCTGCTTGGCGGGCCTGCCGAACTCATCGGCACCGGGCTCGTTCAGGGCGAAATCTTTCTGATGATGGTCGGCATCGGCTTCGACGGCGAGATCGTGCATGGCATCGATCCGAAGCTGAAACGCCTCTGGGGCAAGGGCGCTTTCATCTGGTCGGGCCTCAGGACATGGGTGCGCGGGCCCGCGCATGACATCCGCTTCATCGTCGACGGGCGCGAGAAGCGTGCCGCCTGGGCCATCGCCACGAATGGCCGCCACTATGCGGGGCCTTACGTGCTCGCGCCCGCTCAGGACATCACGCAGCCGGGTCTCACGCTTTTCCTCTTCAGAAAGCCGTCTCGCTTCGCCTTTGCGATCTATCTCGCCGCGCTCGGTCTCGGGCTCGTGCCGCGTCTTTCGAGTGTCGAGGTCATTCCGGCGCGCCACATCGACGTGCTGGGACCCGAAGGGCTCGCCGTCGAAGTCGATGGCGACGACAGAGGCGTCCTGCCGCAGACGATCGAGCAGGGCACGCAGTTTCTCCGGATGGTCGTTCCCGGCTGATCAGATCGTCTTGCGGATGTCTTCCGGCAGAAGTTCCGGCAGCGCATGGATGATCCGGTCGGGTGTCACCTCGCTCGATGCGGGCAGGCCCATGCGATGCGGGTCATGCCAGATACCGTATATTCCGAGGCGCTGCGGCGCGGCGATCTCCCATTCGAGATTGTCGCCGACCATCCATGTTTCCTCCGGTGCGACATCAAGTACGGACAGCGCGTGATGATAGGCCTGCTCTTCCGGCTTGCCGAAGCCGTGTTCGCCTTCGATCTGTATGTGATCGAAGCGATGTTCGAGACCGAAGCGCACGACCTTGGCGCGTTGCGTTTCTGCGGCGCCGTTCGTGATGAGCGCCATGATGACGCCGAGTTCCTTCAGCTTGTCGAGTGTTTCGCAGGCGCCGGGAAAGAACTTCATTTCCTCTTCGCGAAAGGCCGAGAAGCGGTCGGCGAGGGCGTGGATGATGACGTCGCCGGGCGAAGCGCCGCCCTTTGCGGAGAGCCGCTCGAAGCCGCCGGCGACGATCCTGCGCCGTGCTTCCATGAGATTGAGCCGCCAGTGCTTGTGCTGCGACGCATCGGCCCAGAACTCGCGTGCATAGGCTCCGATCGCCTTGACGAGCTCGTTCGTATCGAAGGGTTCGAGCTGATCGGCGAACTCGGCGACGACCGCCTTCCATGCAAGCTCCGGCTGGCCATAGGCGGAGAGGATCGTGTCGTCGAGATCGAAGAGAATGGCGCGTGGCAGGTTTGTCATCGCCGCAGTCTATCCGATTCAGCGGCGAAGACAGAGCGCGATCAGGCGATATTCCTGTGCGGAACGCTGTCCGCCTCGAAAGCCGGACGGACGAGACCGTTCTTCGAGGGAAGTGCGGCGGGTGACGTCCAGCGGCCGTAATATTCCGCAAGCGACATCGAAACGCCGTCTGACCCCATGATGCGCGCGTGTTGGCGGTCGAGCCGGCGCGGTTCGGTGACGCCGCAGGAATGCGCGATCACGCAGACCTCGTGGGTCACGCGATCGGCGTAGCGGCGTACGCGCTCCGCCTTGTCGGTCACGTCGAGACCGCGCTGAAGCCGCTTGTTGTGCGTCGTGATGCCGGTCGGGCAGGTGTTCTTGTTGCATTGAAGCGCCTGGATGCAGCCAAGCGAGAACATGTAGCCGCGTGCGGAGGAAATGAAGTCCGCGCCGACGCAGAGCGCCCAGGCGACTTCCGCCGGCGTGATGAGCTTGCCGCTCGCGTTCACGCGAATGCGCGTGTTGAGCTTGTGGCGTTCCAGCGCATCGCAGAGCATCGGCAGGCTTTCCCAGATCGGCAGGCCGACATAGTCGATGAGCGCCATGGGTGCCGCGCCCGTGCCGCCATCGGCGCTGTCGAGCGTGATGAAATCGGGCGCGTGCTGGATACCCCGATGGTTGATCTCGGCGCAGAGGTCGTCGAGCCATTCGTAGGCGCCAAGCACGAGCTTGAAGCCCGTGGGCTTGCCGGTGACGTCGCGCACATGGGAAACGAGATCGAGAAGATCGGAGATGCTTTCGACTTCGGGGTGACGGTTGGGGCTGATCGAATCCATGCCTTGCGGAATGCCGCGAACCCGCGCGATCTCATCCGTCACCTTCGAGCCGGGCAGGATGCCGCCCTTGCCGGGCTTCGCGCCCTGGCTGAGCTTGATTTCGAACATTTTTATCTGGTCGAGTTCGCCGAGTGCTTTCAACCGGTCGTCGCAGAGCGAGCCGTCATCCTTGCGGCACCCGTACTTCGCCGTGCCGATCTGGAAAACGAGATCGGCGCCGCCTTCGAGATGGAAGGGCGACAAGCCGCCTTCGCCCGTATTGAGCCAGACGCCGGCCATGCGCGCACCGTTCGACAATGCGAGGACGGCGGGCTTCGAGATTGCGCCGTAGCTCATCCCGGAAATGTTGTAGAGCGAGGCGGTGCGGTAGGGCTTGCGTGCGAAGGGGCCGATTTCGACGATGGCGGTTTCGGCCGCGCTCTGGTCGAGCGGCGGAAAGGGGCAGTTCGCGAAACTCACCGTGCCCGCGGGGCGCAGGTCGCGTGTTGAGCCGAAGGCGACGGTCGTGTCGACGCCTTTCGCCGCGCGGTAGACCCAGGCGCGCTGCGCGCGGTTGAAGGGCAGTTCCTCGCGGTCCATCGCGAAGAAGTACTGGCGGAAATATTCGCCGAGCGCCTCGAACAAATAGCGAAAGCGGCCGATGACGGGATAGTTCCGCCGAACCGCATGCTTCGTCTGCGTGACGTCGATGACGTAGATCGCGACGAGCGACAGGGCGAGGCAGCCGATCCCCATGATGAAGAGCGCCGACATGATGTCGACGACCTGCCAGATCACGGAGCCGTTAAGCGCGTCCGCGAGATTCTTCGTCGCCGTTCCGAAAGCGTTCATCCCGAGCCCCCTCATGTCCCCCACCCGGATGTTACGCGCCGGGTATCGCGGCCTCCGCAACCTGTGTCGGTCCGCTGATCGCCGGCCGCGGGTCGAGAACCTTCGGTTCGACGCGCTCGGCTACTTCGGTTGTCGTCGCTTCGGCGATATCCTCTTCCGCGATGGAGAGGCGAAGGCCGACGGCGGCGCTTGCCGTTTCGCGCACTTGCCGTTCCGGCGCGGTGTCGAGCACTTTCGGCGCGGGGCGATAGTCGGCGGTCACCACGGTCTTCGCCGGAACGATGTTCACGCCGTGGCCGATCGCCGGCTTGAGGACGCCGGTCATGTCGATCTTCACCGGCTGCGGTTTGTACGTGAGGTTTGCGACACGGGTGCGTTCGTTTTCCCAAATCCGGATGACACGCGCGAAGTATCGGCCGCCGCGCGATGCCGTCTGCGAATGGTAGTTTGCCACCGCCTGCTGCCAGGATCCCGTCCGCTCGCGCAAACGCATGAGGAAGTCGGCGCCATAGGCGACATTCGTCATCGGGTCGAAGGCGTCTTCGAGGCTCGCGAACGCGTCGGGGTGATAGCGCAGGTTGACCTGCATGCAGCCGATATCGATGGAGCGCATGCCGCCGTCGAGGAGGTTCTGCGTCTTCTCGATCGCTTCGCGCTTCGTCTTGAAATAATAGGGGCGGCCTTCCGCATTGATCGTCCACGGCCAGGCGCGCGCCTTGCGGGTCTTCGAGCTGTAGCGGCCCGATTCCGCCATGGCGACGGCGGCGAGGAGCGCGCGCGGCAGGCTGTTCTCCCGTTCGTGGTGGATGGCCGCCATTTCGCAGAAGGTCGAGGGATCCGCCTCGGAAAGGTCGCCGATTTCGCGGCCGAGCACGTTTCGAGGTGCCGCCATGACGGCAAGCAGGACGAACACGGTGCCGAGCAGGAAGACCTGCCGCATCCGCGCGCCCGGTTGTGTCCTTGAAAGCAGCCCCAGCGCCATGAACTCATCCCAGCTTTGCCGCGCGTCGGGAAGACGCGCAGCGACCCGTTTCAGGACCGATCATGGCGGGCAGGCATTAAGGAAGGTTTGAGGGCCGGACGCGGGTATCTTCTGCGGCTCTTGTTGCGCCGCACATTTCGGCATTTCAATCGGGAGGATGTCTAAAAAAACTGCGCTGTGCCAATAAGTTGGGCGGAAATATTTTTTGCTGCGCTGCGCAAGGAATTTCGCATTTTGCCCTTGATTTGTGTGCAGCGCAATGTCATCTTGTGCATCGCGGCATCGGTTGAGACTTTCTCCCGCTGCCGTAGCCCTTCCTGGGCGTTTCCTCCCTAAACTTGGGCCCTGGTTCGCCAGGGCCCCTTTTTTTGTCCGAAGCGGAAAATCGCGGAAAAGCGGGACTTTCTAGAAGGCTGCGCCCCGCATGCCGGCGCCGAGCGAGGTCCAGTCGCGGCTGGCCATTTCGGCGGCGAAGGCGGTCATATCCTCCCGCACCTGCACAAAACCGGCGCTCCGTTCGAGCCGGTCCTCGTCCATGTAGAGCGCCCGGTTGAGTTCGATCTGAAGCGCATGCAGCCCCTGGGAGGGCTTGCCGTAGTGCTCGGTGTTGAAGCCGCCGGCATAGGGGTTGTTGCGGACCACGCTGTAACCGAGCCGCCGAAGGATGCGTTCGGCTTCCGCCGTGACAACGCCGGCGCAGGAGGTGCCGTAGCGGTCACCCAGGACGATGTCGGGCCGGTCGAAGCCGTTGTCGTCGTCGGCGGGCCCGCCGACCGACGGCATGGAGTGGCAATCGATCAGCACGGCGCAGCCGAAGCTGCGAAGCGTTTCCTCGAGCAGTTCCCTCAAGGCCTCATGAAACGGCATGTAGAGGTGCCGGATGCGCTGTTCGGCCTCGGCATAGGCCAGCGGCTGGCGATATATCTCGGCCGAATCGGCAACCACCCGGGCAATCGTTCCCAGCCCGCCCGCAACGCGGAGCGAGCGCGTATTCACATGCGGCGGCAGGGGCTCGGCAAACATCGTCGGGTCGAGTTCGTAGGGCTCCCTGTTCGCGTCCAGATAGGCCCGGGGAAAGCGGGCGTGCAGGAGCGGCGCGCCGAGGCCCACGACGCCACCGAAGAGATCCTCGACGAAACAGTCTTCGGAGCGGCGCAGCGTAACCGGATCGAGGTTCGAGCCCGCGACGAAGGCGTCCGGGTAGTGCCGCCCGCTATGCGGTGAACTGAAGACGAACGGATTTTGCTGATTTTCGGGCTCCTCGAGAACGAATGGCCGTTCGAAGAGGTCGGCCTCGTCGGCGCCGAAAGCGGCTGAGCCGATCTGCTGTCTGTTGGCCGATTTTCCGGGGGCAAGATCCATTGGGGAAGTCGCTGAACTGCCTGACGGGTGGTGCGGGGAGCCGCGGGAACTGTTTTTTCAAGCATAGCACGGCTCGCGCCGCCGGGGCGACCGCGAGGGGAAATGGGCCTTTCCTTCGCCGGTTCACATCCTGTTTACCGTTCAAGTCCTAATCTGCGCCTCAGGGTGGCGCCCCGAATCGCAGGATGTGGCATCCTGCTGGCGGGCATTCGAAAAACCGGTTGGGCTGGGTTCATGGCACGTATTCTCCTTGCTGAAGATGATGAATCGATGCGCCGTTTTCTTGCCAAGGCGCTGGAAAACGCAGGCCATGAGGTGATTTCGTTCGGCAAGGGCGACGAAGCCCATGGCTGCCTGAAGCAGGATGTTTTCGACATCCTGCTGACCGACATCGTGATGCCGGAAATGGACGGCATCGAGCTGGCGCGGCTCGCGGCCGAACTCGATCCCACCCTCAAGATCATGTTCATCACCGGATTTGCCGCCGTGGCGCTGAATCCGGAGGTTTCGGCTCCGCGCGAGGCGAAAGTGCTCTCAAAGCCGTTTCATCTGCGCGATCTCGTGGCCGAGGTCGACCGCTTGATGGCGGCGGCCTGACGGGGTCTTTTCCCGGCTTCCGGCTTGGCCGGGAGAAAGCGTTTCCGGCTTGTCTTTGGCGATTATCCTAGATATACGAACGGCCTTCGGGGGCATTGCCGCCGCGGCCGCCAAGTGCGTCCGGTCTCCCTTGGCAATGGGCGTGTAGCTCAGCGGGAGAGCACTTCGTTGACATCGAAGGGGTCACAGGTTCAATCCCTGTCACGCCCACCATTGCCCCCTCCAGCTTTCTCCAGCAGCGCCGTTCATGCGGCCAAATCAGCGGGATTTGCCCAATAGTCGGGCACATGCTGGCAAATTGCCATTTTCGCGCTGCGTCAAATGGCCTATTCCAGTTGGTCCGCGTCCGAGCGCGGTTTCCCGTTTTGTGCGCGGCCCTCACCGTGCGGACCCCCCGACAGGGCGCCCCCGCGAACGGACAGCCCCAAGAGCGATACCTCATGCCGTTGAATGCCCAGTCGTTGAAGAGTGTTTCCCCCCGTCAGATCATGCTGGGTGTCGGCATCCTGCTGCTCGCCGTGATCGTGGTTGTTTTCTCCTACCGGCTCTACGGGCGCTTCGCCGGCCAGCAGGGGCAGCACTTTCCAACGCCGGTCGTCGAGGCGATCACGGCCGAAGCGGAGCAGGTCGAGGTGACGGTTTCCGCGCTGGGAACGCTGCAGGCCGATCAGGCAATCACCGTCACGCCGGAAATCACCGGCATCGTTACCAGCATCGATTTCGAGGATGGCGAGCGCGTCGAGAAAGGCGAAGTCATCATCACGATCGACGACAAGGACCTGAAGGCTCGGCTGGCGCAGGCGGAGGCGCGGCTCACACTCACGCGCGCCAACTATCAGCGCGCCGAACGCTTGCTGAAGCAGGGGTCTGGCACGGCGCGGGCGCGCGACGAAGCTCTCAACGATTTCAAATCGGCCGAAGCGGAGGTTGCGGCGACGAAGACCGCGCTCGACAAGGCCACCATCACGGCACCCTTCCCGGGCATCATCGGCCTCAGGCAGGTCAGCCTTGGACAATATCTGACGGCGGGCCAGCCGATCGCCACGCTTGCCGATGTCGACAATCTCCGCATCGACTTCCGCGTATCCGAAGTCTTCCTGACGCAGATCGAAAAAGGACAAGACGTGAGCGTCGCCTTCGATGCGTTGCCCGGCGAGACCTACAAGGGCGTCATCAGCGCCATCGACCCGGTGGTCAGCGTCGACGGACGGGCGCTGAGCGTTCGTGCTCTTCTGCCCAACGATCACGGCAAGCTGCGCCCCGGTCTCTTCGGCCGCGTGGAAATCGTCACCGAAGTGCGCAACTCGATCATGCTGCCGGAATCCTCTGTCGTCGCTTCGCCGACGGGCGGCGAAGCGGTATTCGTGGTTGTGGACGGGGTTGCCGAGATCACGCCGGTAAAACTGGGCGAGCGCCGGCCGGGCGAGGTTGAAATTCTTTCGGGCGTCGAGGAAGGCGATACCGTTCTCGTCAGCGGACAGCTGAAGATACAGGACGGCGCGACGGTCGAAATTGCCGGTGAGGCAGAAGGCGCGGAGCCGGCGGCCGAGGCAAACGCCGAGACGGCGAAATAGCCGGGGAACGGGCATGAATATTTCCGAGCTGTTTATCCGCCGGCCCGTCTTTGCAACGGTGGTCAGCCTCATTCTGATGCTGATCGGGCTCGTCTCCTACGACCGGCTTTCCGTTCGCGAGTATCCCGAGATCGACGAACCGGTCGTGACGGTCACGACGACCTATCGCGGCGCAAGCGCGTCGGTGGTGGAGCGCGAAGTTACCCAGCCGCTCGAAGATTCCATGGCGGGGATCGAGGGTATCGAGGTTCTGTCGTCGGCGAGCCGCGCCGAGACGAGCCAGGTGACGGCCCGTTTCAGTCTCGAGACGGATCCGGATGTCGCGGCGAGCGATGTTCGCGACAGGGTGGGGCGCGCCAGGGGCCTGCTGCCGGACGAGATCGAGGAGCCGATCATCGCGAAGGTCGAGGCCGACGCGCAGCCGATCATGTATATCGCCTTCAAAAGCGACCGCATGTCGGAACTCGACATCACCGATTATCTCGATCGCATCGTGACGGACCGGCTTCAGAACCAGCCGGGCGTCGCGCAGGTCTCGATTTTCGGCGGCCGGGAATATTCGATGCGTGTGTGGATCGACCGCGCCCGTCTCGCGGCCTACAATCTGACGGTCCAGGACATCGAAAACGCGGTCCGCGCGCAGAATGCGGAAATTCCTTCAGGACGCATCGAGAGCCTCGACCGCGAATTCACCGTCGTGTCGAAGACCGCGCTGCAGACGCCGGAGGAATTCGAGAACATCGTCGTCAAGGAGGCAGACGGTTTCCAGGTCCGCATGAACCAGGTGGCGCGTGTGGAAGTCGCGGCGGCTGACGAGCGCCGCTCGGCGACCTATAACGGCGAAACCTCGATCTCCCTCGGTGTCGTGAAGCAGGCAACCGCCAACCCCCTGGACGTTGCCGCGAATGTGCGCAAGGCGCTCGACGATCTCGCGCCGACATTGCCGACCGGTATGTCGTCTTTCGTCGGTTACGACACGTCGGTCTTCATCGCGGAGTCGATCGACTCCGTCTATGAGACGATTTTCGAGGCGGTGATCCTCGTCGTTCTCGTGATCTTCGTTTTCCTGCGAACGCTGCGCGCTTCGTTCATTCCGGTCGTCACGATTCCGATTTCGCTCATCACGAGCTTCGCGATCATGCTGATGCTCGGTTTCAGCATCAATACGCTGACGCTGCTGGCGATGGTGCTCGCCATCGGTCTCGTCGTGGACGATGCGATCGTGATGCTCGAGAACATCTATCGTCATATCGAAGACGGGAAATCTCCCTTCCAGGGTGCGATCGACGGTTCCAAGGAAATCACCTTCGCCGTTATCGCCATGACGCTCACCCTTGCGGCGGTCTATGCACCGGTCGGCTTTGCCGAAGGACGCACGGGCAAGCTCTTCCTCGAATTTGCGTTGACCCTTGCCGGAACCGTCGTGGTTTCCGGTTTCGTCGCCCTGACGCTGACGCCGATGCTCTGTTCGAAGCTCCTGCGGCACGAAACGAAGGAGACGCGGCTGCAACGCTGGCTTCGTCTGCGGCTCGACGAAATCGATGCCGGATACAAGGACCTGCTTGCCCGCGCGCTGGCGCGGCAACGCGTCGTGGTCGGGGTGGCGCTTGGCGTCGCACTGTCCTGTGGCGGTCTCTTCATGCTGCTGCAGCAGGAGCTTGCTCCTTTCGAGGACCGCGGAACGCTTCTCGTCGTGGGGCAGGCGCCTCAGGGGGCGACGCTGGAATTCTCGCAGCGATACGCGAGGCAGCTCGAGTCGATCTATGTCGATATTCCGGAAGTCGCGGGCTACCTTGTTGTCTCCGGTTTTCCGCAGATTACCGATCTGATTTCCTTCTCGCGCCTTGTTCCCTGGGGTGAGCGGGACCGGACACAGCAGGAAATCGTTCAGACGTTGCAGCCGAAGCTCAACCGCATCCCGGGGATCATGGCGTTTGCGGTCAACCCACCGTCTCTGGGTCAGAGCGGCCGCTCGCAGCCGGTCGAGTATGTCATCCAGGCATCGAGTTCCTATGAAGAGCTCGAGAAATATGTAAGCGCGATGATGCAGGAGGTGCGGTCCAATCCGGGGTTCGTAAACCCGGATACCAACCTGAAGCTGCAGAAACCGCAGCTCGACATCACGGTGAACCGGGCAAAGGTCGTCGATGCGGGTATCGACGTATCGACGGTGGGCCGGACGCTCGAAACGCTACTCGGTGGACGCCAGATCACGCGCTACGAGCAGGGCGGCAAGCAGTACGATGTAATCGTGCAGGTGGAAGACGATGACCGGCGCACGCCGACGGACATCAGCAATATCTATGTCCGGGGTGCCAAGGGCGAGATGATCCAGTTGTCGAACCTGGTGACGATACGGGAGACGATTGCGCCGAATTCGCTCAATCATTTCAATCAGCTCCGTTCGGCGACCATCTCCGCCAACCTGTCACCGGGATATTCGATGGGTGAGGCCCTCGAATTTCTCGACGCGACCGCACAACGCCTGCTCCCAGCGAATGCGCAGACGGATGTGGACGGGCAGCTTCGCGAATTCGTGAAGTCGTCGGGAACGATTGCCGTCACGTTTGTTCTCGCGCTGCTTTTCATCTATCTCGTGCTCGCAGCGCAGTTCGAGAGTTTCATCGATCCGCTGATCATTCTGGTGAGCGTGCCGCTCTCCATTGCCGGCGCGCTCATGCTGCTCTTCCTCACCAACACGACGCTGAACATCTACAGTCAGGTGGGTCTCATCACGCTGGTGGGACTGATCAGCAAACACGGTATTCTGATCGTCGAATTCTCGAACCAGCTTCGCGAGAAAGGACTGTCGGTCTATGACGCGGTGGTGGAAGCCGCGGGTCTTCGCCTTCGCCCGATCCTGATGACGACAGGTGCGATGGTGCTTGGCGCTGTGCCGCTTGCGCTCGCCTCGGGTGCAGGCGCGGAAAGCCGGCGTTCGATCGGTTACGTGATCGTTGGCGGTATCAGTTTCGGTACGCTGTTGACGCTTTTCGTCGTGCCGACCGTCTATCTCATCATTGCGGGGTGGCGCGAGCGCAGTATCGAGGCGAGAGCCGCAGGCGCTTCGCATGCGCCGGCCGAATAAGTTCAGAAATACCGGGCGATCCTGATCTGCACATAGTCGTCGTCAGCGATATTGTAGACCGGATCGCGGCGCGGTACGTCGGCGAAGAAGTAAGCCTCGACGGAGAGCCTGAAATCGGTTGCGATGCGTCTTTCGCCGCGGAACCGGAAGCCGAGTGCGCCGGTTTCGGTGTCGATGACGGCACCGCCCAGCATGCTGGTCGTCGCGATATCGTTCGCCGACCAGCGCAACGCCACGAAAGCATCGTCCTGGTAAGGGTTTCGCTGGTTCATGCCGCGCGTGTCATAGGCGTATTCCACGACGGTTCCCAGATCCCCATCGCTGCCGAAGGCGCCATAGAACGTGTATTCAACGCCGCCGGTCGCCGCCGCGTAATCGTCTCCGAGCTCGCGCCGCCCGAAACCTTCGAGCTTGTAGAGCCACGCGCCGATTGTCGCCTGGAGATCGAGCGAGGCCTGCTTCATCTGCGGATAGAAGGGGGCGAGCACCAGGTTACCACCACCATCAAGCGCCGGCTGCAGGATCGGGTCCCGCGCGGTGCCCTGAAAATAGGAGAGGCCGAGATCGAAGTCTCCGAAGGTGTTGGCGTAGCGCGCGGCGAAATCGGGATGCCATTCTTCCGCGCCGCTTTCATATCGCGTCAGGTCGCGTTCGACCGGAATGTCGGTCGCCGGCCGGCCCTCACGTCCGGGAAACGTCCGCTCCCGGAAATAGGGGAGGAAAAGCGCTTCCAGGGTGCCAAAAGAACGGACCGTGCGCAGCCGCATCATGGGCTGGCCGAGTTTCACTTCCTGTTTGATGGGGTCTTCGATCAGGTCCGTCTGGTTCACCACGTCGACGAGATGGACCGCCTCCGTCACACCCCAGAAGACCTTGTCGAAGCCTGCCCGAAACTCCCAGCCGTTCCCGTAATAGGCATAGCGCGCTTCGCGGATGTCCCAGTGGCTGCGTTCGCCATCGTGCTGGTCGAGCCGGACGAAGGGGGTGAAGACGAAAGACTGGTCATTGTCGTCCCAGAGATATTGCGCGGTGATTTCCCCGGCGATGGACAGCGTCTCGTCCTGCTGGCGCGAACTCGACGGCGTTTCGGTGAACAGCCGGAGCTCGGGCGCGATGAAGCCGCGCAACTCGAATTCGCCGGCATTGACCGGGGCGGCGACGAGGTATGCAAGCCCTGCGCATAGCGCGAGCACGGCTCTGCCCCCAATCGGATTATTCCACCCCACGCGACCTGCCCTGCAAAGCAACGGATGCAACGAATGCTACTGAAACGGCCTTAATCGTCCGCAAACAGACTTCTTAACAAGACCTTTCGATCAGCGGGCTCGTTCGAGGCTCGACGTCGAAAAATCGCTTTCCGTCAATCCCGTCCTGAATTCATACTCTTCCCAGATGAGCTTTGTTTTCTTGTCCGTTTCGTGGTTGACCATGTCGAGCTCGCGCGGACGCCATATGCCATCGAGATAGCTGTCATACTCACCGAAGGTCAGCGTTTTCAGCAGTGCATCTTTGCGATCATAGTAGTCCGTCTTGCGCGGCAGATAATCAGTCGTGTCGATCCAGACGACCTGTCTGGTGTAACCCGAACCTTCATAGGCGGGTGTCCGTTCGATGACATGGCAGTTGCGTTCGCCGCATGGTTCGTCCCGCAGCCACTGGTAAGTGAATTTGCCGACTTCCTGCGCCGCCAGATCCTCGAATGCGAATTCGCTGCCGACGAAGGGACCGGATTTGTTGGATGAGGATATGCGCTTGACGCGCTTTACGGCGGGCAGATAGAGCCATTGATCGTCCGGTTCGCCGACATGCGCATGTGTGAGAAGCGCCGTACCCTCGATATCGCGGGGTTCGTCGAACACCATCAAACTCCAGTCGCCCTCGTTCGCCTCCGTTACTTCGAGCATCGTGAACTGGAGTTCGCGCTCGCTGGTGTCGCCGGCGGCGTTGGTGAGCACCATTTTCATGCGGGCTTTCGCATCGCCCCAGCCGCTGTCGCGCCTGTCCATCTCCTCGGCAATGGCAAGGCCGCGAGCGGCGGGATCGCTTTCAGGCGGCAGTGTCGCTTCCGCCGTTGCTGGCGCCACGCGCATGAAAGCGAGCAGGGCAAGAGCGGCAATGAAAATGGATGGCTTTCTGGATGGTCCGGTCACGTTTCCCCCTCCGTTCCGATTCAGGGGGATGATGCCCGCCGCTCCCGTCCGTTCCAAGGGGAAATCGGAATTTCGCCACCGGTTAACCAACATCGGCCAAGGCGAGGCGCTTTTCGCGCATTTCGCGAATGACGGGCCCCAGCATTTCCTCGTGGAAACGGTCGCAGCCGATGCAGAGATTGGCGTAAGGGTGGCCCTGCGGCGTTATGGTGTGGGAGGCGGTGCGGAACTGTTCCTCGTCCCAGCCCATGCTTTCGCCCATGTGCAGCGGATCGCCTGCGTTCAGCGCCTCGAAGACGGGGTGGCCTTTCAGGCTCTCCAGAATGTCGACCAGCCGTTCTTCGACGAGATTTCCGAGCGGCAGCTTCGTCTTAAGGCAGCAGGGAAAGACGTCGCCATTGGGTTCGATCGCGACTTCCGATCCCGCCATCCCGTGGTTCAGAAAATTCCTTGCCCCCGACCAGCGCGAGCAGAAGTTCGTTTCCATCGTCGCCGTCGAGAGACCGTTTTCCCAGGCGCGACCGCGCGGCCAGAGTTCTGCGATCCATTTGCCGGGCTGGGCGCCGAAAAAGACGTAGAAGGGTCCATCTTCCGTGAGGTGGTCGCGTCCGCTTGCGGGGTCGGGCACAGGGGTGAAGCCCGCATTCTCGAACATCGAGGTGAGATTCTCGACGAATGGCTGGCGTTTCGCGCCTTCCATGCCGACGTGATAGTCGTCGAGGCTCGCCACCGCGATCATCCAGACGCCGCGTTCGCGCAGCTCGCCCAGAATTTTCGGCGTCACCACGTCGCCCGTCGTCTGCATGCTGATGCGCGCGCCGCCGCGCCCGTATTTTTCATGGACCGCTTCGATCGCCGGATAGAAGAGCGCTTCGCGGACCGGGTCGATCAGCAGCTCGCCGCCCGCCATGATGATCCTGCCGATGCGTGTCGAAGGCGTACCGTCCGCATTCGGATGCGCCGGGTCGAGATACGTCATGCTGTCGGGCAGGTTCGCGATGATACGGCGGTGATTGTCGATGCCCTCGCCTACGACCGCCTTCAGCTCATCCCTGACATAGGGACGGAAGCGGGTGTCATAACAATGCCTGCACTTCCGGTGGCAGGCATAGGTGAGGACGTAGTAGACGGACTCCATCTGTACTCTCTCCGCTCGTTGTGCGGGCGAGCATAGTAGAGGGCTGCCTCACATGCGCATCACATCTGCGCGAGTCTAGAAGGGCCGGTCTCCGTCCACCGTCACGCGTTCCATGTGGCGGCGGTGGCCGTGATAATCGTTGAGCGCAAAGTGCTGTGCCGCGCGATTGTCCCAGAAGGCGATGGCGTTCTTCGTCCAGCGGAAGCGGCAGGTAAACGGTTCCTGCGTGCAGTGCTCGAAAAGGAAGTTCAGAAGTGGGCGGCTTTCGCGCCGTGTCATGCCGACGAATTTCTCGGTGAAGGCCGGGTTCACATAGAGGGCCTTGCGGCCCGTCTCGGGATGGGTGCGCACCACCGGGTGTTCGTAGGAAGGGGTGTCGTCGCCCGCGGTCGCGACCTGCATCGAAGAACGCTTCTGCGCCGAGTGGCCGCGCTCGCTGTATTCGCCCTTCGCCGTGTGGACGGCCTTCAATCCCTCAAGCATCGTCTTCATGCCGTCCGACAGCGTTTCGTAGGCGAGATACTGGTTTGCCCAGAGCGTGTCGCCGCCATAGGGCGGCACTTCCTTCGCGTAGAGGATCGAGCCGAGCGCTGGTTCCTCGAGAAAGGACATGTCGGAGTGCCAGCCGCCGCCGAAATTGATGCGGTCTTCAGGCTCCTTCACGATCTGCATGATTTCCGGATGGCCGTCCATGCCCTTCACGTAAGGATGGATGTTCAGCGTGCCGAAGCGGCGACCAAAGGCCTTGTGCTGATCGTGGCTGATATGCTGGTCGCGAAAGAAGATGACGACATGATCGAGAAAGGCCTGGTGGATGGCGTCGAAGGTTTCGTTCGACAAATCCCTCGACAGGTCCACACCTTCGATCTCGGCGCCGAGCGCGCCGGAAATTGGCTTCACCTCGATGGACTTCGATCCCATGACAGCCTCCCTGTGGTTCTACGCGGTTGCCTTCTGGAAGGCAGGGCGTTCTCCGAGCAGCGCGAAATAGGCATTCACGTTCGGATAGTCTTCGGTCAGCAGACCGAAGAGCTTGCAGAGCAGCAGGTCGTAGCCGAGCATCACGTCGGCGGCGGTGAACGCCTCGCCGCAGATATAGTCCTTGTCGGCGAGTTCCCGATCGAGGATGGCGAGCATCTTCTTCGCACTCTCGACCGCTTCCGCGGCGACCTGCGGAATGCGCTGGTCTTCGGGGCGGATGAAGGAGTGCTGCGCGATGTTGCCCAGCGGAACCATGAAGGTTGCCTCGGCAAAATGGAACCAGTGAAGATACTTCCCGTGCTCCGGCGTGCCGGCTTTCGGCTCCAGCTGTCCTTTCCCATGCTTCGCGAGCAGGTACTGCGCGATAGCACCTGACTCGTTGAGGATCAGCCCGTCATCGTCGATGGAGGGCACCTTGCCAAGCGGATGGATCGCCAGATAGGCCTCGGACTGGAGGTCCTCCGGCGCAAACTTCATCGTCTTCAGGTCATAGGGTATTCCGAGCTCCTCGCAGAGCCAGACGATACGGACGGAACGCGTGTTCTGCGCGTGATAGACCTTGAGCATTTTCTTTCCCTGGGCGCCTTTCATCCACGGGCGCCGATCGATTGCCGTTTCCGGCACTCTAGCGGATGTGGCCGTCACCTGCGAGGGGCGCGCGGGAAGAGCCGTTCGAGAGTTGAGGCAAAGGCAGGCAGGAAGACGATCGCGGCCACCATGTTCGCGAGAAACATGAAGGACAGAAGAATTCCCATATCCGCCTGTAATTTGAGGCCGGAGAAGGCCCAGGTCGATACGCCCACGGCGAGTGTCAGGCCGGTAAAGATCACGGCGACACCGATCTGCTGCAGCGCCAGCGGATAAGCGCGTTCGATCGGGATACCCTCGTCGAGAAAACTCTGCAGACGGCTGTAGATGTAGAAGGCGTAGTCGACGCCGATCCCGGTGGCGAGCACGAGCACCGGCAGGGTCGATACCTTCAGTCCGATATTCAGTGCCGTCATCAGCCAGTAGCCGAGGAACGTCGCCATCAAAAGCGGCATGCAGCAGCAGATGATCGCCCGCCAGTCCCGATAGGCCAGATAGACGAGAAGGACGATCACCGCATAAATCCATGCGAGCATAGGCATCTCGTTGGCCTCGATCACGTCGTTCGTCGCAGCCATCACGCCGACGCCGCCCATTGCAAGTCTGAAGGTGACATCGTCATGCGAAAGAGCGCCGGGGTCGGTGGAGCGGAATTCCTTTACGGCGCCGATCACGGTCTCAATCGTCTGAGCCTTGTGGTCGTCCAGATAGATGATAACGGGAAGGATCGTGCAGGCTTCGTTCAGCAAGCCGCTCGACGGTTCATAGAGCGAGGTCGTCTGTATGAGATCTGCTTCCGCATGCGGCAGACCGATCCAGCGCGGATTTCCTTCCCGCCAGATGGCCGAGCTGTCGCGAACCGACATGGGCAGGGATTGCACGGAATTCACGTTTGGCACATTCCGCATGGCCCAGGAGAAACGTTCGATCAGGTGCATCGTGTCGTAGTCGATGCAGGCGTCCGGCGGTGTCTCGACGACGACGATCAGCGCATCGGCCGAAATGGAGAAGCGGCCAACGATTTCAGCGATATCCCGGTTGTAGCGGGAAGACGGCCATAATTCCGAGAAGCCGGCGGTCAGGTCGCCGATATGGCGCTGCCGTGTCTCATATACCGCAGCGACGAGCAGAACAGCGAAGACCACCAGCGCGCATGTGGCTGGCACCGGGCGGGCGATGTGTCCGATCGCCCCCATGATCCGCTCGCGCGAATGCCGCAACCGGGCAAAGGTTTCCGCGAAACCGGGACGAACCGGCATGTACGAGGCGACCAGCGGCAGCATGATGAGGTTCGTCACGATCTTCAGCGCAACACCCAGGCCCGCCATGACGGCCAGGTCCTGTATCACCTCGATGGGGATCAGGTAGAGCGTGCCGAAACCCACAAGGTCGGTGACGAGCGCAAGCGATCCGGGCACGAGCAGGCGCCGGAAAGTCGTGCGCGCCGCCTCGTCGGCGCTGTGGCCTTCGCTCAGTTCGGAGCCGATCAGGTTGATCTGCTGCACACCATGGCTGACGCCGATCGCGTAAACGAGGAACGGCACCAGAACGGCAAGTGGATCCAGCCCCCGGTCCATCAGGTGCAGCAGGCCGAACTGCCAGACGAGCGACACGAGCGAACAGAATACGGCGAGGAATGTGAGCTGCGGCGAGCGGCAATAGATGAAGACCGCGAGCGTTGTGAGAACAAACGCCAGAATGAAGAAGATCAGAACATCGCTCGCACCGTCGGCTATGTCGCCGATGAATTTCGTGAAACCGACGATCTGTATTTCGACGTTCTCGTCTTCGTACCGGTCGCGAATTTTCGTTTCGAGCTTGTCGGCGAGATCGAGATAGTCGAGTTGCTCGCGCGTGATGGGGTCGATTTCCTGCAATTCCGCCATCACGAGAGCGGCGCGATGGTCGTTGGAAATCAGGAAGCCCTCATGCTTGCCGTTCAGCGTCCGGTCCCGGATCGTCGCCACATCTTGGGCGGTGATGTTTTCCACCGTCACGCCGTTTGGAATGACGGGGTAGGCGTTGATGCCCTCTTCGGTGTTTTCGGTCACGCGCGTCGAGGGCGACCAGAGCGATCTCACGGTGGTGCGCCGCACGCCCGGGAGGAATGTCACTTCCTCGGTTACGGCCTGCAGCCTTTTCATGAAGGCGGTATTCCAGATCGTTCCCTCGCGTGCCTTCACGGCAACGAGAACGAGGTTCGCGCCCGGTACCTGGTTCTCATATTCGAGGAAGGTCTGAACGTACTCGTGGTTGGTCGGCACCTGTTTCAGAAAGCCGGCTTCCATCCGCAGCTGTACGGCGTAGTAGCCCATTGCCACGGTAGAAAGCGCCAGCGCCAGCAGGATGAGCGCGCGCGCCTTGAAGACCACGAATTCGACCGCGTTCACGGAAACTCCCCCCACGGCGCGTTCTCTCCGGAACACGCCGCTTACTGCTCCCCTTCCTGACCCTGCGTTCGCCGCCGATGCGATGATTTTTCCGCGAATGCGTAGCCGTGGCGGCGATTTTGGGCCAAGATTAGTAAAATCGAGTTACAAAGTGGGGGAGGGGAAATGAGTTTGTCAAAGCGTATCTGGGGAATTGCTGCAACGTCGTTCTTGCTGGCGGGGGCGGCAAGCGCGGGAGTTCCGGCGTCCCAGGTCGAGCGTCTGGGCCAGGATCTGACGCCGATGGGCGCCGAGCGGGCCGGTAACGCGGATGGTTCCATACCGGCATGGACCGGGGGGCTCTCGTCTCCCCCGGAGGGTCTCGCCCCCGTGCCCGAGGGACACTATGCCGATCCTTTCGCGGATGACCCGGTGCTTTTCACCATCACGAAGGAGAATCTCGGCGAGCACGAAGATGCTCTCACGCCCGGCCAACGGGCGATGCTCGAGATTTATCCGAACTACAAGCTGAACGTTTATCCATCTCGACGGAGTTGTGCGCTCCCCGAGGAGGTTTACGGCGCGATCCGCAAGAATGCGGCAAACGGCTCGCTTGGCGGGGGCGGGGACAGCCTCGCGGACGTGGTGCACGGCGTGCCTTTTCCCATTCCCTCCAACGCCTATGAAATCGTCTGGAATCACAATCTGCGCTATCGCGGCTACAAGGTGTCCCGCACTTTCGTTTCCGCCGCGCCGACGCGTGACGGAAACTTCACGCCGATCAAGGTGCAGGACGATCTGATATTCGACTACTCCGCGCCGGGTATTTCGTCGCTCGATGAGCTCGACAATACCTCCTTCCGTTATCTGCAGGAGACGCTGTCGCCTGCGCGGCGTGCCGGCCAGCTGCTACTGGTGCACGAAATCGTTGACCCGAGTCGCGGCGAGCGGCGCTCGTGGCAATACACGACGGGGCGGACAGATTCGGCCCCGCGCGTGCAGCGTACCAGCGCCATCAACTACGATACGCCGCAAATCTACTCGGATGCCATGTCGACGGCCGACAGTTTCGACGTCTTCAGCGGTCCGCTCGACCGTTTCGACTGGAAATTTCTCGGGATCGAAGAACGCTACATCGCCTACAACTCCTATGAATTGAGTTCGCCGGACCACAAATACGCGGACATCATCAAGCCGGGTCATCTCAATCAGGATCTCGTGCGCTACGAGAAGCATCGCGTCTGGACCGTCGAGGCCGTGGTGAAGCCAACGCAACGCCATGTCTACAGCCGGCGTGTCGCCTATTTCGACGAGGATGGCTACAACATGGCGGCGGGTGAGCTGTACGATGCGCGCGGCGGATTGTGGCGTGTGCAGGAAGCGCATCTCATTCAGTATTACGACGTGCCGACCTGCTTCAACGCGTCCGATGTGGTCTACGATCTGGTGGAGGGACGCTATGTCGTCCAGAATCTCAAGAACGAGGAAGACGGGATCGTGTTCGACGCCGACGAACTCAACGACATGATGTTCGTCCCCGAGGAGTTGCGCAGGCGGATCAACCGCCGCTGAGGTAGGGGGCCGTCAGTCCAGCGCGCCGACAAGGGAGGCGCGCTGGGACATCTCGATCCAGTTGCCGTCCGGGTCGCGCACGAAGGAAATGCGCGCGACCTTGCCGAGCGTCTGCGGTGCGCGGCCCTCGCGGCCGCCACGGGCGAGGATGGCGTTGTGCTCCTCGTCCACGTTGCGAATCTGGACCGTTATGTAGCGAAAGCCCGACCCCTCAAGAGCCGGATCTGGCACTATACCGTCAGCCTTTTCGACGAGAATGACGCTGTCGCCGCAGAGAAAGCTGTCGCCGCCTTCTTCCGGTACATCCGGCAGGCCAAGCGCCACCGCGTAGAAACGGCGATGCGCATTGGCGTCGCGCACGCCAAGACGAATGCCGATCCGTTCGATGCCGTGAGCCCCCGGCGGTACCAGCGTCACCTTGTTGCCGTCGGGATCCGTCAGTCGCTTCGGGCCCAACAGCCCCTCGCGCGCGATCAGCAGTTCGCGATATCCGGATGGCGGTGCTACCGGCAATGCGTTTCGCGAATGATTGATCTTCAGCACCGATCCGAGAAGGTCGTGGCGGTGCTGCTGCATGCCGCCGCCGAGCGGCAGGACGTGATCGAGGGGAAGCCCGATCTCGTTCTGCCAGAAGTCGAGCATGGGCTCGAGACTGGTCGTGAAGAGGCCGACATCGATGCGCGGTTTCGCGAGTTCCATGCCGGCCTCTCCGTTTTCAGAGTGGTTCGTTCGAGAAGACGATGGTGCCCGACGCCGCGAACATGCCGCCGACACCATGCGCAATGGAGATTTTCGCACCCGGCACCTGCGCGGGTGCGATGCCCCTCATCTGACGCACGCTTTCCTGCAGCGCATACATGCCGTACATGCCGGAATGCATGTAGGAAAGGCCGCCGCCATTCGTATTGAGCGGCAGCTTGCCTCCCGGGCGCGTATTGCCCTCGCGGATGAAGGCAGCGCCTTCGCCGCGTTCGCAGAAGCCGAGATCTTCCAGCCCGTAGATCGGCAGATGGGCAAAGGCGTCGTAGATCATCAGGTGGTCGACATCCGAATGCCTGATGCCCGCCTCGTCGAAGGCTTTTTTGCCTGACACGCGGAATGCCTTCGACGTCGTGAAATCCTCCATCTGGGAGATCATCGGTGTCTCGCAGCTCTCGCCCGTCCCGAGAATGTAGACGGGCTTCTGCGGGAAATCCTTCGCGCGCTCTGCACTCGTCAGGATCAGCGCACCGCCGCCGTCGGTCACGAGACAGCACATGAGAAGGCGGAAGGGCCAGGCGATCATCTTGGAATTCAGGACGTCGTCCACCGTGATGAGATCGCGGAAGCTCGCGCGCGGGTTCTTCGATGCCCATTCGCGCTGCACCACGGCGACATGCGCCACGTCTCCTTCAGTGACGCCGTACTGCTTCATGTAGCGCAGCGCCGGAATGGTGAACATGGTCGGCGGGTTGGTGATGCCGAAAGGCACTTCGAACTGGCCCGACTGGCTTGCGGGATCGCGACTGAAGCGCCGTGCGCCAACGCGGGAACGGCCGGACTCGGCATGGGTGATCAGCACCGTGTTGCAGAGCCCTTCGTTGATCGCTGCCGCGGCGTGCCGGACATGCAGCATGAAGGAACAGCCGCCGACGCTCGTGCCGTCGACCCATGTCGGGGTGATGCCGAGGTAATGCGCGATCTCGACGGGGCTGTCGCCCGCCGTCGCAACGCCATCGATGTCCTTCGCGGTCAGACCCGCATCCTTCATGGCGTTCAAGGCTGCGTCCGCGTGAAGCATCAGCTGCGATGTGTTCGGAATCTTGCCCATTTCCGTCGTTTCGGCGGCGCCGACGACGGCCACTGTCTTCTGCTTCATCGCGTTACCCTTTCGCCGGACGGAACTTCGGAAGGCTGATCTCGTCATTCGCCTTTTCGAAAGTCACTTCGAGGGGCATGTCGAGGGTGAGGGCATCCGGCGTTTGCGGGCAGTCGACGACGTTCGTCATCATGCGCGGGCCTTCGGCGAGTTCGACGACCGCGATCGAGTGCGGCTGATCACCGAAATCCGGCCGCGGGCGGTGATTGATGATGTAGCTGTAAAGCGTCGCCTTGCCGCTCGCCTTGTAGATTTCGACTTCGCGCGAGCCGCAGGCCGGGCAGAAGGGGCGGGGCGGAAAATAGCTTTCCGTGCAACTGGTGCAGCGCTGCAGCCGCAGTTCGCCCTCCCGGCAGCCCTCCCAGAAATGGCGGGTTTCAGGCGTGGGCGAGGGCAGCGGGCGATTGTATTCCGCCATCGAAGTCTCCCTGTCTTGAGTTCAGATTCTTGTTGGCGGCGAGGATAGCCGGGCGGGGGGATTTGGCAAACTCCCGGAATTCTGCGGTTTTGCGCCGTTGATTCGAAGAGGTCGCAACCTTATGTTTCAAAACGAAACACTTTCAGGGACGGGCATGAGAAAGCGTCTAATTATTCTAGCCGGGTTGCTGGCGGCGGGGATCATGGCCCCGGCGGCGGCTGGCGAGGTGCGCTGGATCGATCCCTGGGCACCCCACTCCGGGATGCCGGAACTCGCGGGCGGGCCTTCGACAGAGGGCCATCACACGCACGGTTATCACCCGCACGATCATCACGACGAGGAAATCGTCTGGATCGATCCCTGGGCCGGCGAGCCTTGCCATTGCACGGCCGAGAGCGCGGACATTACCGGCTCGCTCGGTCTCGCCGGGTTCAATGGCGGCGTCGGCAACCGGCAGACCATCGTGGTGCTCTCGAACGGTTTCTTCTTCAATCCGTCGCTGCCCGCAGGTCAGGTCGCGATGACGGGCGCGCGTGCCGCGCCTGTTCACCCGCTCGGCCGCCCGAGGTTCTAGTCCTCTAAAACCCGTGAAAGGTTGCGAAGCTGTCCAGCGGCTCGCGCTCGGCGGTGAGTGTGTTTACGGGCTGCGTCTCGTCCGCATAGCCGAGCGACATGCCACAGACAATGTATTCGTCGTCCGGCACGTCGAGCACGCGCCGCGTCACGCTCCAGAAATTGTTCCACGCGCCTTGCGAGCAGGTATCGAGCCCCCGCGCCTTCGCCGTCAGCATGATCGACTGCATGAAGATCCCGATATCGAGAAAGCTCATGCAGTCGAGATCCTTGTCGATGGTGAAGATGAGACCGACAGGTGCGTCGAAAAACCGGTAGTTGCGGCCCCATTGCTTCCAGTTTGCCTCCTTGTCGCCCTTCGGAATCCCGATCAGCCCGTACATCGCCTTGCCGAGCGTGCGCATGCGCGTGGTGTAGGGCTCCTTGCGCTTCGATGAGCGCGGAAATTCCGCGCCCTTGTCGGCGGGGTCTGTTTCCCGGTGGGCGAGCACTTCCTCTTCGAGACGGCGGCGCACCTCGCCCGACACCACATGCACCTTCCATGGCTGGATGTTCGTACCGGAGGGCGAAAGCCGCGCCAGTTCGAGGATTTCCTTCACCAGGTCGAGCGGTACGGGGTCCGGCTTGAAGGCGCGCACGGATTTTCGCGCTTTCAGCGCTTCATCGAGGTTCATGGGGATGCTCCGGCAAGAGAATGTCGATGGCGGATTGTTAGCAGGCGCACATACAGCCGCAAGCGCTTTCCGCTGCCCTTGATAATATTGCACTTGCCGTGCCATAAAGACGCCGCCCCGGAAATCTCGTGCGGAACATGCAATGGCGAACGGCACGATCATCGTTCACGGCCTTACGCTTTCCTACTTCACGGGAAAGCTCGAAGCCTGGCTGCGCGCCAGGGGCATTCCCTACCGGTTTGAGGAAATGGATACGCGTGCTTTCCGCCGGGCGGGCCGCGCGACCGGTGTCATGCAGATGCCGCAGGTGGAAATGCCTGATGGTAGCTGGGTCACCGACACGACCGCGATCATGGCGGATTTCGAGACGCGCTTTCCGGGGCCGGCGCTTTCGCCGCGCGATCCCGCGACACGCTTCGCAAGTCTCCTTCTTGAAGACTATGGCGATGAGTGGCTCTGGCGGCCCGCGCTTCACTATCGCTGGTCCTTCGCCGAGGACATGACGCTGATGAGTGCGCAGATTGCGCGCACGATGTTGCGCGACGTGAAGCTGCCCTTCTGGCTCCGGCGCCAGATCATCCTGCGCCGGCAGCGTCGTGTCTATCTCTCGGAAGACGGAGTCGTGAAGGAAACCATCCCGCAGATCGAGGCGCTTTATCTCGACACGCTCGATGCAATGGAGACGATCCTCGCGCGGTGGCCCTTCCTTATGGGAGAGCGCCCGGTGGAGGCCGATTTCGGCTTCTTCGGCTCGATGTTCCGTCACTTCTCGTCCGATCCGACGCCCGCCGCGATCATGCGTGCCCGCGCACCACATGTGCTGCTCTGGGTGGCGCGCCTCTGGGCGGTGCGGCCCGGCGAAATCGAGGCGGCTGAATTGCCCGCCGCGATACCCGCCGACCTCGCGCCTCTCCTTGCGCGTGCGGCGTCCGACTATCTTCCCTATCTCGTGGCGAACGAAGCGGCGCTCGCGCGGGGAGATGCAAAAGTCCGCTACACGCATGATGGCGTCCGCTGGGCTGTGCCGGTCAGTCCTTATCGCGCGCGTTGTCTCGCGGCGCTTCGTGACGGATTTGCCGCGCTCGATCCGGCGGCACGCGCGAACGCGGCCGCCGTCCTTGGGCACGGCGCGCTCATCCTTGCGGGTGAGAGTGTGTACGATGTGGAAAACGCTGCGAAGCCCCGGCCGGCATCGCGGCCCGTCGACCGGCATTGGCGCGGTTTGGCGGCAAGAGGGAGATGAAGCATGAGTTTCCGTCGGCTTGTGAGCCTGACAGCGGCGCTATCCGCCGCATTCGTCCTGCCTGCGGAAGCGCAGGAAGCGACGCGGCCCAACATTGTCGTGATCGTGGCGGACGATGTCGGCTTCAGCGATTTCGGCGCCTATGGAAGCGAGATTTCGACGCCAAACATCGACGCGCTTGCGGCGCGAGGCGCGCAGTTCTCGAACTTTCATACCGCCCCCGTCTGCGCGCCGACCCGCGCCATGCTGATGACGGGCACCGACAGTCATCTCGCGGGCATCGGTAATCTGCCCGAGTCCGCACCGCATGCACATCGCGGTCAGCCGGGCTATCTCGGGCGTCTCGCGGACAATGTGGTCACCGTTGCAAGTCTCCTCCGCGATGCGGGTTACTACACGGCGATGGCCGGTAAATGGCATCTCGGTCACGACGCAGCTTCGCTTCCGCCCGCACGCGGCTTCGACCGTTCCTTTGCGCTCGATGCGTCGGGTGCGGACAACTGGGAGAAGCGCTCCTATCTGCCGATCTATGATGAGGCGCCCTGGTTCGAAGACGGTGAGCCCGCCGATCTGCCGGAGGATTTCTATTCCTCGAAATTCATCGTCGACAAGACGATCGAATATCTCGACACGGAAGCAGAGGGTGGCAAGCCCTTCTTCGCCTATCTCGCTTTTCAGGCCGTTCACATTCCGGTGCAGGCGCCGCGCGAATTCGTCGAGAAGTACGAAGGTGTCTACTCTGAAGGATGGGACCCGCTCAGGCAGGCGCGTTTCGAAAAGGTGAGCGAGCGCGGCCTTCTTCCCGCCGACATGGAACTCGGGTCGATGCCCGAAGGCTTGCGCGACTGGAATGCGCTTTCGGAAGAAGAGCGCGCGCTGCTCGCGAAGAGCATGGCAGTCAATGCGGGCATGCTCGAAGCGATGGACTTCCATATCGGCCGCTTCATCGCGCACCTGAAGCAGACAGGCGCATACGACAACACGATCTTCTTCGTCATGTCCGACAACGGACCGGAGCCGAACCTGCCGACCGACACGCCGGGTTTCTCGCAATGGCTCTGGTGGGAAGGCTATAGCCGCGACATCGAGACGTTGGGCGAAAAAGGCACCTACGCCTTCATCGGCCCGGAGTTTGCGAGCGCCGCCGCGTCGCCCGGCGCCTTCTTCAAGCTCTATGCGGGCGAGGGTGGCATCCGCGTACCCCTCATCGTCTCGGGCGCGGGCATTCCGGACGAAGGGCTCGTGCCGGAGTTCAGCTTCGTCACCGACATTGCGCCAACGATCCTCGATCTCGCTTCCGTTGCGCAGGTCAAGACCTTCGAGGGCAAATCCGTGAAGCCGATGATGGGGCGCTCGCTCCTGCCGCTCCTTACAGGCGAGACCGACACCCATTATTCAGATACGGAATCCGTGGGCATGGAAGCGGCGGGCAACGTCGCGCTCTTCCGCGGTGACTTCAAGCTCGTCCGGAACATGCCTCCGCTCGGCGACGGAACCTGGGCGCTCTACAACGTCAAGCTCGACCCGGGCGAGACACGGGACCTCTCTTCGGAGCGGCCCGGCCTCTTCGTGGAAATGAGAGCGGATTACGAGGACTACGCAGCCAATGTCGGCGCGCTCGAAGTGCCCGAAGGCTACAAGCAGATGCAGCAGATTGCCGACGACTGGATGGACGATAACTGGTGGAAACTTGTCCTCGGCGCGTTCGTCATTTTCGCGGTTGTCGTCGGACTTTGCTGGCTTGTCTTCCTCGGCATCCGCCGGTTGCGCGGCTAGGATCAGAGGCCGAGCACGGCCTTCGCCATGATGTTGCGCTGAACCTCGTTCGTGCCCGCATAGATCGAGCCTGCGCGGTCGTTCAGATATTTCGGCGCAACGGTCCATGAATAGTCGGGGCCGACCGGCGTCTCGTTTGGCGAGACCTGCGGTGCATCGGGCACCGGGCCGCCCGGCGCGGTAGCGTGCGGCTGGAAGGGCAGCGCATAATAGGCGACCGTTTCGAGCGCGATCTCCGTCAGGCGCTGGCTCACTTCCGTGCCGCGCGTTTTCAGGAGCGACGATTCCGCGCCGGGCGCCTCGCCATGGCTCAGCGCCGACATGATGCGGTGTTCGGTGTATTCGAGCGCCGTGATCTCGGCGGCTGCCTCAGCGACCTTTCGCGCGAAGTTCTCGTCGTCGATTAGCCGGCCGCCGCCGCCTTCGGCTTCCTCGCCCGCCATGCGCTGGATGCGGTCGAGGCGCGTGTGAAGCCCCGGTGCATAGGCGTGGCCGCCGCGCTCGAACTGCATCAGGTATTTCGCGACTGTCCAGCCTTCGCCCACCTTGCCGACGACGTTCTTCTTCGGCACGCGCACGTCGGTGAAGAAGATCTGGTTCTGGATGTGCTCGCCGGACAGCATGATCAGCGGTTCCACCTTCACGCCGGGCGTGTCCATGTCGATCAGGATGAAGGTGATGCCACGCTGGGGAATGTCTTCCTTCGAGGTGCGCACGAGGTTGAAGATGCGGTTTGCGTAATTCGCATGCGTCGTCCAGATCTTCTGGCCGTTGCAGACGAAGTCGTCGCCGTCTTCCTTCGCGCTCATCTGCAGGCTTGCCAGATCGGAACCCGAGCCCGGCTCCGAATAGCCCTGGCACCAGAAGTCCGAGCCGTCGAGGATGCGCGGCAGGTAGTAATTCTTCTGCTCTTCCGTGCCATAGCCGATCAGCACCGGCCCGCACATGCCGAGCCCCATCGGCGAGAGCGCGGGCGCGCCTGCCGCCGCGAGTTCGCTCGAGAAGATGTAGTGCTGGATCACGCTCCAGTCGCAGCCGCCATGTTCGACCGGCCAGGCGGGCGCCACCCAGCCCTTTTCGTAGAGCGCCTTGTGCCAGGTCATCGTGGTGTCGTAGTCGGCATAGACGCTCGTCATGCGCCGCCCGACGGCGCGCAGTTCCGGCGTCAGTCTTTCGTCGAGAAAGCTCCGCACCTCGTCGCGAAAGGCGGCGTCCGCCGCGCCAAAGGCGAGTTCCATGGTTTCCTCCCGGTTCTGCTATCGTTTGCGGGGAGTAGGCCCCCGCCGCCGAGCCCCTGTCAAACCGGCCGTATTTCACCAGTCTTTCGCTAGGTCATTTCGCGGCGTGTGCTGCCGTATTATGCTCCATCGCAGGGAGGACCGGGCCATGGATATGGACGACATCGCGCTGGAACTGCATCAGTTTCCCCACTCGCACTACAACGAGAAGGCCCGCTGGGCGCTCGACTTCAAGAGCGTCCCGCACAAGCGGATCTCCTATCTGCCTGGACCGCATGCGGCGGCGATGCGGAAACTTGCGGGAACGACCGAGACGCCGGTCCTGAAGATCGGCGGCCTTGTCATTGCCGGGTCGGCCGCGATCATCGATGCGCTGGAGGCGAATTATCCCGATCCGCCGCTCTATCCGGCGGACCCCGAACAGCGCAGGGAGGCGCTCGCCTTGCAGTCGTGGTTCGACGAGGAAGTCGGTCCCAGCATCCGCCGCGCACTCTTCGCGGAACTCACGCAGGAGCTCGGCTATCTCTGCAAGCTCTTTGCGTCGGAGAAACCGCTTCACACGAGGCTCTTCTACCGCGCCGCGCTGCCCATCGCTCGCGGGACGATCAAGGCTTCGATGAGCATAAACGAACCGGGCGCCGTGGAGGCCGGGTACCGCGTTACCCAGGCCGCGCTCGACCGTGTCGCCGCGCAGGCCGGCTCGTCGGGGTATCTCGTCGGCGACAGCTTTTCGGTCGCCGATCTCACGGCCGCGGCACTCCTTGCACCCGCCTGCAATCCGCCGCATCCCGACATGGAATTCCCGCTTCCCCGTCCGGCGCGGATCGACGCCTGGTTCGGCCGCTGGGCGGGGCATCCCGGCGCGCAATGGGTCCGCACCATCTATCGCAAGCATCGTCCCCGCCGCGTGCTGCCGCTTCGCGCGGCGGCCTGACCCTGGGCTGGAAAGCGCTCGCCGTTTGACGTAAAGGAAGGGCCGTCCCCGCGCGGGGGATGCAGCAGCCCGGAAGGCGCCCCGCTTCATGTCGGAAACAGAAGAACCAGGGACGGCGGAGAAAACCGCCGCGGAAGCGAAGCCGTCGCCGGTCCCCGAGGCCATGCGCAAGACGACGCCGCAGGAGCGCAAGCGCGCCTTTTTCATTCTTTTCGTCTGCCTGCTTTCTGTCGGCATGGGGCAGACGCTCGTTTTCGCCGTGCTGCCGCCCATCGCTGCCGATCTCGGCATGAGCGAATTCGAGACGACGATGATCTTCTCGCTCTCGGCCGCGCTCTGGGTCCTCACCAGCACCTTCTGGGGCCGCCGCAGCGACGTGATGGGCCGCAAGCCGGTCATCCTGATCGGCATATTCGGTTTTGCGATCTCGACGTCGCTTGTCGGCGTTGTGCTGCTCGCGGGCTATCAGCACTGGATTTCGCTCGCGCTCATGTTCCCGCTCGTCATGGCGGCGCGCGCCATCTTCGGCATGTTCGGGTCGGGCTCCATGCCCGCCTCGCAGGCCTATGTCGCGGACCGCACCACACGGGCGGAGCGCGCGGGCTCGATCGCCCAGATCGGTGCCGCCTTCGGCCTCGGCACGGTGGTGGGGCCGGGCGTCGCCGCCGCCTTCGCGGAAATCCACATCCTTGCGCCGTTCTTCGCTGTCGGTCTTCTCGCTTTTGTCAGCGGTTTCGCGATCTGGATCCTGTTGCCGGAGCGCACCCGGCCGAAGACGCTGCTCGCCGAAAAGCAGGAAAAGCGCGCCTCGCTGCAGTGGCGCGCGCCCAATGTTCTGCCGTGGCTCGTCATCGGCGTGGTGCTCAGTCTCAGCCAGTCGATCATGATGCAGCTCTTTGCCTTCTATCTCATGGCCGAACTCGGCATGAAGGGCTCGGAGGCAACGCAGCTCGTCAGCGTCGGCATGATGGCGATGGCGATGGCGACGCTCGTCGCGCAGCTCGGGCTCATCCAGCGTTTCGATCTTTCGGTGCAGTTCCTGCTGCGCTGGGGCGCGGTCACCATGATCCTGTCCTTTGCCATGCTTGTCTTCGGCGGTTCCTACGGTGTGCTGGTGTCGGCACTGGCGCTGGCGGGCCTCGGCTTCGGCTTCCTGCGCTCGGGGCTGTCGGCGGGTGCCTCGCTCTCCGTCTCGCTCAAGGATCAGGGCGCGGTCGCGGGTCTCATCGGTTCGACGGCCGCGACGGGCCACATCCTCAACCCCGCCATCGGCATCCCGCTCTTCTACTTCATGCATTCCGCGCCCTTCATGCTCGGCATCGTGCTCATGCTCGCGATCCTCGCCTTCGCGATCTTCCATCCGGTGCTGAAGAACCTGCGCAGCACGGATGCGAACATCGCCGACGAGGACGAAGAAGAGATCGGTCTCCACTAGCCCTTTCGTGCGAAGCGGAAGCCGGCGAGCGTCGCCGGACCCCACAGCAGGACGACGCCCGTGCATGCAGCGGCGAGGACCGGGAAGGTATATGCCGGATCGTAGTGCGAGCCGAAATTGGGAAAGAGGAAATAGGCGACATTGCACATGGCGTGGAACAGCGCCGCGAGGAATACGCTTCGTCCGCCATTGACGTAGATCCAGACCGTCGCGACACGCAGCAGCACGGTCACGAGGCAATGCCAGAGGACCCAGGTTGCGCCGTGCCCTGTCTGGAAATAGGGAATGATGTGCCAGAGCGTCCAGATCGCGCCGAGAAGGAGCGCTGCGCCGAGCGCCTTCCACTTCCGCTCCATCGCGTCATAGGCATATCCCTGCCAGCCGATTTCCTCGCCGAGACCGGCGGCAAGGAACATCACGAAGAAGACGGGAAGTGCGGCGAGCGAGAAGGCAGGATCGGGCAGGGGTGCGCCCATCATGCGCATCAGCAGGAAGCTTGCGGTCAGGATGCCGGGCATGAAGAGAAACGCGGCCAGAAACCATCTCTTCCGCGTCACGCGGCGGAAGTCTCCCGCCCGTTTCAGAAGTGCCGCTGCCCCTGATCTTCCTTCCGCCCGCCAGACGAGAATGAGGGCCGCCGCCGCGGGCGTGAACGCCATGAGCGCACTCACCGGCAGGTCGATCGGTATCAGGTCCGGTAGTTCTCCGAGGGCATAACCCGCCAGCCAGAAAGGAACGGAAAGCACGAACACGAGCACGAAAAAGACCGTGAGGCGCGCGTCGCTCGATCCGCTCATTTCTTGCTTCATGGTTGTATCTCCCCTGCGGGAGAGCCTAGCCGGTCCGGCCGCCGATCAGAAGAGCGCGTTTAGCGGCCGGTCTGAACGCCCATCAGGTTCACGATGTGAACGATCATCACGACCGCGACGAGAACCGACGCAAAGATCAGCGGCGTCGTCGGCACCATCCGTACGCGGGAGAAATCGGGCGGACGCCGTTCCAGCCAGATGAAGAAACCGGCACTTGCGAGGCTCGCCGCCAGCACGGCGAGCGTTACCGTCATCGTCAATCGAGTGCGCCTTCCGCGCGCCACTGGGCCATCACCGCCGCCACCGAAGCAGCAAAGGCGTGCGGCTGATCGAGCATGATGTGATGCTGTGCGCCCGGCACGGTGAAGGCGGGTTTTTCCGGTGCGAGACGGCGCAGGAAGTCGAGTTTCTCGGGCTCGTAGTCCTTGCTTTCGAGGCCGAACATCGTCGCCCCCCGGCAGGCGAGGTTCGCGTAGATCTCCGCGTGATCGTTGCCCATGCGCAATCCATTGAAGATCGAGGCGTCGAACTTCCAGGTCCAGCCGGTTTCCTCGAAGGTCCGCTTGCCGCGGGTCTCGCCCTTCGTCACGGCGCGCAGGCTCAAGGGGCCGATATAGTCGAGAATGAAGCCGTTGGCGCAAGGCTGCAGCGGCGCGAGGCGAAAGCGCGACTTCGCTTCCTCGAGGTCCGTATAGATCTTCGTCGGCCGGCGTTCCGGGCCGTGCAGGAACCACTCATGTGCGTCGTCCGCGGGGCGCACGGTGAAGTCGCAGAGCAGAAGACCGCCGAGCTTTTCGCCGTAGTGCTTCGCTGCGATCAGCGAGACGAAGCCGCCGAAGGAATGACCGACGACAACGGGCTTCGGTCCGAGCCCCGCATGGAGTGCGACTTCGCCGATCTCGCGGGCGAAGGTGTCGCGCGAATATTCCATGCGCCAGCCGCTGTCGCCCATGCCGCCGAGATCCATCGACGCGACGTTGTAGTGGTCGGTGAGCAGGGGAGCGATGAAATGAAACCAGTGCGCGTGGGCGCCGTTGCCATGCACGAACAGAATACCCGGACGCGACGGGTCGTCGTTTCCCCAGCGCAGGTAGTGAATGTTCGTGCCGTCCACGGTGAGGGTCCGGCTTTCGTGGGGCGCGGCGAGCGCCTGCCTGAACCATTGCGGCTGGTGGCGGATCACGTCCTCATACGGGATCGTCCGGGAGGCCGGGTCCGTCAGGTAATTGCCTTCCGGCTTTTCATACGCCATGTCACACGCCATCGGCTTTTCGGAGTTGGGCTTTCCGGCATAAAAATGGCGCAGGCGTCATCTTTGTGCCGGCGCATGGTCTAACCCGAATTGGCGCCGCCGGAAAGAGGCGGTTTCAGGAAAGCGGCAGCAGGGCCCGCAGCAGGGCGCGTGCGGAGGTCGGTTTGCTGAGGCGGGGAATGTCTGCGGCCGCGCCCCTGAAAAGGCGGTCGTCATCGGCATGAGCCGTTGCGAAAACCACGCGCACGCCCCTGTTCTTCAGCGCAACGGCGAGCTCAAGCGCATAGTCGCCATTCAGGTTCACATCCAGCACCGCCATGTCGAGGGGCGTTTCTTCACCGAGCTTCTCGGCTTCCTCGAGCGACCATGCGGGCCCGACAATGTCCGCGCCTGCCGCCTCCAGCGTGTGAGCGAGTTCGATGCCGACGAAGAATTCATCTTCCGCCACCAGGACGGTACGTCCGGCCAATGGCAGTTCGTCCTGCGCGCCTGCATGGACGCCCTTGGGGCGGCCGGTATTGCCTCCCGCTCCCATCATCCACCACAGGGGGCGATGTGAATTATGCGGTTCCGAAGTCCCGTTCCGGTCATCATGATTCAGCGTTCTGTTCTTCCCCAGAGCCGACGGCGTCGCCGGTCTGCAGCTTCGGCAGCAGTATGTGGATTGACGTTCCGCCTGCCTCGTTCTTTTTCTTCCTGATTTCTCCACCGTACTGGCGCGAAAGGTTCTCGATGATCATCGAACCGAGGCCCGTGCGCGTTGCCGGATTGTCCTGCATTTCGTCGAAGCCGATGCCGTCGTCCTCGACCGCCATCACGGGGACACCGTCCTTCTGCAGCGTGAAGGATGCCCGGATCGTGCCGTCCTCGCGTCCCTCGAATGCATGCTTGATGGCATTTGACACAAGCTCGCCAAGCACCACCGCAAGGGTTGTGGCGTCGCGGGATGAGACGACGAGCGGCTCGAAGTCGCTCGTTATGGTGATCGAGCCGCTGTCGAGCGCGGCATCCGCGAGATCGGAGACGACCGCTTCCAGCAATCCGTCGGCGCGCGTCGATTGCAGGTCGTCGCCCAGCCGGAGGCGGCGCTGCGCGGTGCTGATCGTCTGAATGCGGCCGCGCGCCGTTTCGAGTGCGGCGCGCGCCGTGTCGTCATCGAGCTTCGCCTGTTGCATGCGCAGCAGGGACGATACCATGGCGAGATTGTTGCCGACGCGATGCGTCACTTCCCGGAGCAGGAGTTCGACGCGCCCGCGTTCGTATTCGGCGCGGCCGGCTTCCGCTTCCGCCATTTCGCGAGCGATTTCGAGTTCGCGCGTGCGGTCGCGCACGCGGGTTTCGAGTTCCTCGTTGAGGGCGGCAAGCTGATCGCGCCGTTTCGCCATGCCGGTGAACTGACGCCGGGTCAGTTGTGCCGACAGAACCGCAAGCACCAGCGCCGCCGCCAGCGCCCCGATAAGCGAGGCGGAAAGCCAGGTGCGCGAAGCGATCGCCTTTGCCGCGCGTTCCGTGTGGCGGCTTTGCTCCGCCGCGAGCGCGCTGTCGACGATCTCGCGCACCTCGTCCATCAGCGCCTTGCCGCGATCCCGGCTGACGATGGTGAGCGCCTCGCCGAAACGGCCCTCACGGCCGAGGGCGACGGTCGCGTCCGTTTCCTGGAGGCGGCGCTCGGCGGCGGCGCGCAACTGGTCGACGCGAATGGCCTGTTCGGTGTTCGGGTCGACAAGGCTTTCGAGCGCGCTCAACCGGCGTCCGATCTGCAGGCGGGCACTGTTGTAAGGTTGCAGATACTGAGAATCCCGTGTCAGCAGGAAACCGCGCTGGCCGATCTCGGCATCCTGCAGCAGGCTCAGCACCTCCCGGAGCTCGCCCCGGATTTCCAGCGTATTCACGACGTCGTCGGTATTCTCGCGCGCGCGTGCGGACAGCATGAGGGCGGCGGTTCCCGCCGCGAAAAGCATGAAAAAAGCCAGGGCCATGAGGATGGCGTTGGCTTTCCTCATGTTTTCGGTGTCGGCGAGGTCTCCCCCGAAAAAACGGATCAATTCAGTCGACTTTCGTTCCGGACAGCGCAGCCGCCGCCCGCGATGGGTGCCCCCGCCCGGAATTCGGAAACATAACAAAGGAAGCGGCAAAGCCCTACCGCTGCGGAAGCGTAAAAAGCCCCCGAAAATGCCGGGTCTTGGCAGTTGACAGGTCCTGGCCGCCCGCTTAGGTTCCGCGCCAATTCAAGGGCGTTCCGGCATCGGGCCGGAGGCGGCGCGCGAATATTGCGCCGGTCCGCTTGCCCCCCGATCCGAGGTTAAGCCATGAAAGTCCGTAACTCTTTGAGATCGCTCCGGAATCGGCACAGGGACAACCGTCTTGTCCGCCGCAAGGGACGTGTCTACATCATCAACAAGACGAACCGCCGCTTCAAGGCCCGTCAGGGCTGAGCGCGCTGGCGCCGTGTGTGCGCCAGATTGAATGAAATTTGGCCGCTGCCCCCCGGGGAGCGGCCTTTTTCATTGGAGGAGAGGGTTTGGCGGACAGGCTTGAGGCGGTCGTCTTCGATATCGGCAATGTCCTGGTCCAATGGGACCCGCGTCACCTTTACCGCAAGGTTTTCGCTTCGGAGGCCGAGATGGAGGCGTTTCTCGGCGAGGTCTGCACGATGGAATGGCATCTGGAGCACGACCGGGGTCTCTCCTTTGCCGAAAATGCCGCGCGCCTGAAGAGCCGCCACCCGGACAAGGCCGGCCTCATCGACCTCTGGGGCGAACGTTACGGCGAAATGGTGCCGGACCGCGTGGCGGATGTGGCGTCGCTGGTCGAGGCGCTGGACGCGGCGGGCATCGCGCTTCACGGTCTCACCAACATGCCGGTCGGCTTTTTCCCGGAGCTTTGCGGCCGGTTTCCGGAGCTTCGCCGCCTGCGGGAGACGGTCGTCTCCGGCGAGGAGGGACTGATGAAGCCCGACGCCGCCATCTACGAGGTGCTGATCGGCCGGGCGGGGCTGACGCCTGCGCGGACCCTTTTCATCGACGATTCGCCGCGCAACGTGGAAGCCGCCCTCCGGCTCGGTTTCCTCGGGCATCGCTTCACCGGCGCCGGGGAGCTCGCCGCCGAATTGCGTTCATTGGGGCTGCTACGTCCTTCCTGACCGTCTTCAGGGGGTGCGGGTTTGCGTTTGGCCCCGTTACGCGGGCTAATATGCGCCGTGCGGTGGCGTCCTGCCCGTTGCCGCGGGTTTCTGGCGAACGGAGAAGGCGCAATGAGCGACAGGTTCATGATCTACGGCGCAACCGGTTACACGGGCAAGCTCGTCGCCCGCACCGCGAAGATGCAAGGTCTCAATCCCCTGCTCGCGGGCCGCAATGAGGCGCGTCTCAAATCCATCGCCGCCCAGCACGGCTTCGAGTATCAGGCGATTTCGCTCGACGAGCCGGAGGCGATCGACGCCGGGCTCTCGCAGGTCGACACGGTGCTCCATATCGCGGGCCCCTTCTCGCAGACATCGAAGCCGATGGTCGATGCCTGCATCCGCACCGGCACGCATTACCTCGACATCACCGGCGAGATCGATGTCTTCGAGGCCTGCGCCGCGCGCGACGAGGAAGCGAAGAAAGCGGGCGTCATGCTGATGCCGGGCGTCGGTTTCGACGTCGTCCCGAGCGATTGTCTCGCCGCCCACATGAAGGCGCGCATGCCCGATGCGCGCGAACTCACGCTCGGCATTGCCGGCCTCTCCAACATGTCGCACGGCACCGCGAAAACGGGCATCGAAAGCATCGGCAAGGGCACGCGCGTCCGCCGCGATGGCAAGATCGTCTCCGCGAAGAAGACGCCGCGCCGCGAGATCGATTTCGGCCATGGCGCGAAGCCATCCATTGCGGTCGGCTGGGGCGACGTCTCGACGGCGTGGCATTCGACGAAAATTCCGGACATCACCGTCTATTTCGAAAGCAATCCGCAGTTCGAGCAGATGGCGAAGATGGGCCGCGCCACGCGCTGGCTGATGAGCCGGGGCTTCATGCAGCGCGCCCTCAAGAAGCGGATCGAACAGCAGCCCGAAGGGCCGAGCGACGCCGAGCGCGCCGAGGGCTACGCGATCCTCTACGGCGAGGCTGTCGGACCGGATGGCGAACGCGTGCAGTCGCGCCTCACGACGCCGGAGGGCTATACGCTGACCGCCATGACGGGCCTCGAAATCGTCCGCCGCGTGCTCGCGGGCGAGGCAAAGCCCGGCTATCAGACGCCGTCCGCCGTCTTTGGCCCGGATTTCATCGCCGAGTTCGAGGGCTGCAGCTATCAGGACCTCAACAGCTGACGGGGAGTTGATTTGGCGCCGCCGCGCCCGCGCCCTATCATCGCTGCCATGATCTTCCGGGCCCTTTTCCCTGTCCTCCTTGCTGCCGCGCTTTTCGCGCCGGGTGCCGTTGCCGCCCCGGAGCCGCAGCCGGAGCTTGCGCCCGAGGGCGCGCCGCTGTCGCCGGAAGGCAAGGCGGAGGCGCGCGATGCGCTGCTCGACAAGCTCCTCGCCGAACTGGCGGAAGCGGAGGATGAGGAGGCGGGACGCGCCCTCGAGCGCGCGATCCAGAGCGTCTGGCTTTCCTCCGGCAGCCCGAGCATCGACCTGCTCATGGGCCGGGGCCTCGATGCGCTCAGAGAAGACGATATCGACCGCGCCTATTTCTATTTCGACGAGGTGGTGACGCTCGCGCCCGGCTTCGCCGAGGGCTGGAACAAGCGCGCCGCCATCCACTACATCCGGGAAGACTATGCGGCGGCGCTGGGCGATCTCGAGCAGGTGCTGCGTCTCGAGCCGCGCCACTACGAGGCGCTGGCCGGGCTCGGCGTCATTCTCGAGGATCTCGGTGACAGAAAAGGCGCACTCGAAGCCTATCGCCGCGCGCTGAAGCTTGATCCTTGGCTCCAGAACGGCAAGACGCGCATTGCGCCGCTCGAACTCGAAGTCGAGGGGCGCGGCATCTGATGCGGTGATCCGCGCCTTCCGCGCGGCCGTATTTCCCTGAATGACAAACCGGACCGGCTTCATGACAACCCTGCTTCTCATCGCCGTCACGTGCGCCGCCGTGCTCTATGTCGCGCTGGGGCCCGCGCGGGCGCAGACCATGTGGCCGCCGGACAGCTTCGTGGAGCTTGGCGGAGATTTCGCCGGGTCGCGGCTTCACTACGTGGACAAGGGCGTTGCGAAGCCCGGTGTCGCGCCCGTCATCGTCATCCACGGGGCGAGCGGCAATCTGCGCGACATGGAGCTCGCGCTCATGGATGAGCTTGCCCGCGAAACCCGTGTCATTGCCTTCGACCGCCCGGGCCATGGCTGGAGCGGCCGCACCCCGCATCCCGATATCGCCGATCCCTCCGTCCAAGCCGCCGCCATCCGCAACGGGTTGAAGAAACTCGGCGTCGAAAAGCCCGTTCTTCTTGGCCATAGCTGGGGCGCTTCCGTTGTCGCGGCCTATGCGCTCGAATGGCCGGACGAGATTGCGGGGCTGCTGCCGCTCTCAGGCGCACTTTATCCCTGGCCCGGCGGCGTCGCCTGGTATCACTCCGTCGTGCGCACGCCCGTCGCCGGCTGGCTTTTCACCAATCTTCTCGTTGCGCCCGCGGGCCACCTTCTGCTCGACAAGGGTGTCGCCGCGAATTTCCATCCCGACACGCCGCCGGAGAACTATGCGAAGAAGACGGCGCTGCCGTTACTCTTCCGCCCGGCCGAATTTCGCGCGAACAGCGAGGACACGGCGCAGTTGAAGGGCCATCTCGCGGAGCAAAGCCCGCGCTACGGCGAGATTTCCGTCCCCACCATCGTCATCACCGGCAATGCCGACCACACGGTGTCGCCGAAAATCCATTCCTATGCGTTTCACAACGAGGTCGAGGGATCCGAGCTCATCAAGCTGAAGGGCACGGGCCACATGCCGCATTATGCGCATACGGATGTTGTCGTGGACGCGCTTCTGCGCCTCGCGCGCGGCGAGCGTCCGCGCGCAGGGATGACGACGATCCACGCCGATGGCAAGGTCGAGATGCAACAGGCGGCGGACTAGGCGCTATTCCGCGCTCCGCCGTCCCACGAACGCCACGCGCAGCATGTTGGTCGCGCCGGGTGTCCCGAGCGGCACGCCTGCCGTCACCACGATGCGCTGGCCGGGTTCCGCGAAGCCTTCCTGAAAGGCGATGCGGCAGGCGCGCTCCGACAGGTCGTCGAGGTCCTTCGCATCCTCCGTCAGCACGCAGTGAAGGCCCCAGACAAGCGCAAGCCGCCGCGCCGTCGCATGGACGGGCGTCAGCGCGATGATCGGGAACAAGGGCCGTTCGCGCGCGGCGCGCAGGCCCGTCGAGCCGGAATTCGTCCAGCAGACGATCGCCGCCGCGTTCAGCGTGTCGGCGACGGAATGCGCCGCCGCCGAAATCGCGTCGGCGCCGGTTGCTTCCGGCTCCGTGCGCTGCGCATAGATGATGCCGGGATAGGTCGGATCGTTTTCGACCGATTGCGCCACACGGTCCATCATCGTCACGGCTTCGACCGGATAGTCGCCGGCCGCCGATTCAGCCGAGAGCATGATCGCGTCCGCGCCCTCGAAGACGGCGGTCGCGACGTCCGAAACTTCCGCGCGTGTCGGCGTCGGCGAGGAGATCATCGATTCCAGCATCTGCGTCGCGACGACCACGGGCTTGCCCGAGCGCCGCGCCGCGCGCGTGAGGCGCTTCTGCCAGCCCGGCACATGTTCGAGCGGCAGTTCGACGCCGAGGTCGCCGCGCGCGACCATGATCGCGTCCGAAATCTCGATGATCTCTTCCAGATGCGCCAGCGCCTGCGGCTTCTCGATCTTGGCCATTACCGCCGCGCGTCCGCGCGCGATCTTGCGCGCCTCGGCAACGTCGTCGGGACGTTGGATGAAGGACAGCGCCACCCAGTCGACGCCGAGGTCGAGCGCCGCGTCGAGGTCGCTGCGGTCCTTTTCGGTCAGCGCCGCCAGCGGCAGCATCGTGTCGGGCAGGCTCACGCCCTTGCGGTTCGAGAGC
>CAJXOU010000020.1 GCA_913057645.1 uncultured Rhodobiaceae bacterium
GGGCGGGAGCTATCTCGACCGGATGGCCGCGCAGTCTCAGCAACGCCTGCTGAGTACCGCGCCCTGCGATCCAGTGGCGCGCGCGCATTGGCGCGAACGCATACGCGCGAACTCTCAAGGGATCGATGTCGGGGATCTCTACAAGACCCCGCCTCACTGCAGAAACTGATCCAGAACGGCCCTGCCGGCAGTGCTTCACATGCCGGTGTGAGGCCCAAAGCCAAGGAGCGAACGCATGCGTTACCTCAAGCTGATTGGCAGCCTGTTTCTCGTGAGCCTCCTCACCGGTTGCGAAACGGCCCAGATGGACCGGTATCTCACCCCAGAACTCGGCGATGCACTCGGCACGGCCATTGGCGGCGTGATCGGCGCGAAGATTGGAGGGACCACCTATAACGGCCCGATAGCCATACCGCTTCCCAGCCACGGCGGTTCCAGCTCTCCCTCATCGGCAGGGTATGGCGGTGTGGGAACGGGCTCTGTGCCGGGCGGCGTCCCCAACACACCCGAGTGCCGGCAGTTCTGGGACATGGTCTATGGTTCCTGCTCATCATCAAGGGCGATGTACGGAACCTGCAACGTTCCCCTTTTGCAGCAAAAAGCGGCCGCCTGTAATGCATCCGGCAGCAGGCAAATGGCCGGCTGTCCGGCCGGTTACTTCCACAACGGACGGACATGCGCACCGCTCCCGGCGGGCGCCACGCAATGCACCGTGGGTGGTTACTGTCCGCAGGGAACGCAGTGCCGTCCCAATGGCGGCTGCGAGGCGACCCGGAGCGCGATGGAAGACATCGAGGATTTCCGGAAGAAGCTCGAAAAGGACAACGCGGACAGCGCGAAGAAACAGGAAGTACTGCAGCGCGTGGACAAGGAACTCGAAGCCCACCGCGCCTCGAACGGGACCGCGTCTACGGGACCGCAAACGAGCATCGCGGCGAGCGACAGCGCAGCCAGCTCCCGCAGTGCTCCGTCTGCCGCGGGCGCATCCGGGACAGTCGCTTCCAACGCGCCGGATGCCACTCCCGAGGCCCAACACGAGCCCTTTACGGGTGAGATGACCCATCCCGTGTACAAGAAAGCCCCGTCCATCAACAATGGGCAGGGCACGCCATCGCCCTCCAGCGGCAACGCCGCTGCCTCGAGCGGGAAGACAACCTCCTTCGTGCAGGACTGGCTCGACGGCAAGCCGGTTGATCCGGTGAAGCTCTCACCGGAGCAGCGCCGCAAATATTATGAGCAGAAGGCGAAGGACGAAGCGGCCGCCAGGGCGCAGGCTTCGCGCAAGACACAGGCCGCCGATCGCGCATACCGAGAGACCTTCGGAGGAGCAGGCCCGAACGGCACGGCAGGCACGGAGCCTGACGCATCCGGCACATCCTCTGGACCATCGGCCGGGAAGCCGGCGGAGGACTCAGAGGACTCCCCCAGCCTTCTCGAGAAGACCTCCAATACCTGGCTTCGGCCGGATGAGGATTTTACCCCGCCGATCGAGGCCCAAGGCTCCGAGCCCAAGACCTACAAATAGGCGCCATCGCCCTGACATAGAAAAGCACCCCGCCAAGGCGGGGTGCTTCGCAGAGTCCGGTGCTCATCTCAATACTCATCAGCCAGCATGATCGTCAGCACCCTTGTGGTGACCTCCGGATCGGCTGGATCGGGCGAGCCCGCCTCCATGGAACGGTCGTAATAGTCGATCTTCCAGAAGATCGCGTTCTCGCCGATCCTCACCGACCCGAAATCATGCTCGCCATGCGGGTCATTGTCGGGGGTGAAATCGTCGAACGCCTTCACCGCGTCAATCACCTTCTGAATGACCTCTTGCGGCAGGGCCTGGATGCCCTGGGTCATCAAAACCCTTCCGTCCTGCCCTTTTTGCCGGAGATCGTCATTCAGGCGGCGAATGACCAGCACATCTTCTCTCATGCCCATGATGAGGCTCCTTCTCTGTCGGCCGGGCCCCAGGATTGGGGCGCAGCCGTCAAAGACAGGCGTCAGCAAGGTGGCTGTGGGTCTCCGTCTGGTGAGAAGTAAGTGAGCGCGAGGGCTGCCGCCTGGAAGAGACCGAGGCGCCTATGCTCGGAGCTCCAGAGCTTCCGTCGCGGCGGCACGATATGGCGGAGCGGCGCCACCTGGAGCGCGACTGCTTCCGCGACCTCCTGCCTTGTCCGGGCTCTCGCAGGCCCGAAACAGGCCCCGACCGCCGAGCGTGGGTAGATCCTCACCGCGACCTCATGCTCTTCCGCCACGCGGATCATCGAGCGGTAGAGGATTCTCACACGTTCGCTGCGGCGCGACCGGCCGCAATGAACATCCTCCAGAACGAGGACCGCAGGAGAGTGCCGGCGGAGGAGGACCTCCATGCGAAGAAGACAGCCTGCATTCTTGTCCCCATTCACATCGACCATGCCCCAACTCGCGAGGTGGCCCGGGCGGTCGAAGAGCACCCAGCAGAAACCGCGCGACGTCGGATGGATGGCGAAGACAAGCTCGAACCGCCGGTGGGACCTCCCGCTCATAAGCCTCGGGCGCTAACTGCGCCGGATGATATAGGCCAGTAATGCGAGAGCCTCTTGCGACTTCGGGTCCGTCCGTCCCTCAAGCTCCCGGTAGAGCACCTTTGCGCGGTCAGCCACTTCGATTTCCGCACGCCGGTAGAGACCGGGAAAGATGTCGCCGGAGCCGCTCTCGAAAAGCGCCTCGATCTTGAGCGCCGTCATGAGATTGGGAAGCCGCCCCATGGACTCGAAGCGCGAAACGGAGCTCGCCGAATCCCATCCCAGGAGATAGGCGAGCTGGCGCTGCGAAAGCCCCCATCTCTTGCGGTAGGTTGCGAGGTAGTTGTGCGAAAAGAACGACATACTCATAGCTGCATCTCAGCGGCCGTGACTGTCGCTCTGCATTTTCTCGTACCGGCGAAAACGCGGTAGGCCCAAAAATTTGCCGGATGGGCACAAAATGCAGTCTTGATGAAGTCGCATTGTAACATCTATCTGCCGTCCAGGCGTGGCGCCGCATTCCCTTCCGGAAGGGCAACGCCCAACCGCTTCACAAGGAGATCTACCTTCGGCCGCTCCGAGACGGGAACGACATAGATGCCATTGCTCTTCTGCGTCTTCAGCCGAAGATGCTTTCTGAGCACGGTGCCGATCGTCTTATTCGAGAGCGTGCGGTCATAATCCTCACCGAACCGCGCGTTGAACCCATCGGCGATCTCGCGGACGGAAATGCTCGGCCGGTCGCTTGCCGTGAAAGCTTCCGCCACGATCTGCAGGACTTGCGCCGGGAGCGTTTGCCCCCTTTCGTTGACGAGATCCTCCTGCAGTTGGAGAAGCGTCTTCCCTATCGATTTCCTCGTTTCGGCATCATCGATGAGACTCAGAAGCGACAAGGCGGTCTGGTTGAGCCGCGGTTCGATCTCCGCAATCACGACGCCTGGATCGACCTTGACGGCATTTCTGTAAGTCAGTCGGAAATGGAGAAGCCGGTTGCGCAACACGGCTGCTTCTTCCTTGAGGCTGTTCGGGAGATGGACCGGAATGTCGCCACGCAAGCCTCTCTGCCCCGTCTCCTCGGTGAGAAAGCGGCTCTCCAGTGCCCGATCGTCGAAAGAATGCCGCATGCCGACGATCTTGGGGCCGAAGACATGAAAGGCCTGCGGGTTGAACTCCTTCGCACGGGTGACGATCGTCCGGAGAACCGGTAGGCCTTTGACGTTCCCATTGTTCAATATCTTGACGATATCCGCCTTGGCGTCCGAGAAGCGCAGATCCGCTTCGTCGAGAATGAGCGTGCCGCCGAAACTGTCAAGCGTGTGGAAGATGGGCGAGACCGTCGACGCCCCGCTTGCAAAGAAGGACTTGTAGCAGAGCGAGCCGATCGTCATCAGCCCGCGCGTCTTGCCGGTCCCGTAGTCGCCGCGGAATCTCAGATAAGGCACTTCGTTGAAGGCGTCGTAGACCCAGGTGAGAAGGACGTAATAAGACGCGATCGTCTCGAACTCAGGCGAGAGATCGGTGTAGCGATGCAGAAAGGCCCGAACGTCCTCGCGGAGCCGGTCCTTCCCGCCGTGATCCGTCACGTCGGAGGGAAGCAGGACACATTCATTGGCAATGAGGTTGTTGTGCGCCGAATACGGCACCAGCCTCTCCCCTGCCCGCGTCAGGAATTCGTCCTCGTATCGCCAATCCCCGTTCGCTTCGGCAATGACGAGCGAAGTGCGCTTCTCCCCGGCACGGTAGACAAGCTCGACAATCGTGCCGTCCTCCAGCACACGCGACACGGTAGGCGTCGGCTCCGGCTTTTCCTTTCTGGATTGCTTCTTCATCCCGACATCGTACCCGGCGCGCCGGAACGCAATAGGTGCCGGGATTTGCCGGTCAGGCATATGAGATACACACAGTCACGATTCGCGCGGGCGCCCACCGCACGGTAGAGTCTGACTCGCAGCTCAGGATTCCAGGCGCGATTGCGGGCACCCCGCCCGATCGAAGAACCGCGGACGGGGAGTTTGGGGACATCGGGGACGTTCCCATACGGAGCGCGGCAGCCATCGAATATGCCGGACTGACAAATCGCGGTGCCTAGGGCGGTGCGGTGCGGCGGCTATCATGAGATGGCGGAGGGTTGAAACGGGGACGTTCCCTGTCTGCCCATCCGCCCCCTCATCATGACGCAAAACCGGAACAATCAGCCACGCCGCTCCTTCATCGCCGACCTCTGTGTGCATATGTCCGAGGAAGAGATCGCGGCGGCCGAGGATCGCTTCCGCCGCTATGTCGAGATCGTCCGGCGGATTCACGAGTATGTCGAAGAGCAATCGGCGGATGCAGAGCATCCCGCCGGCAACGCTGCCGACAGCCCTTGAGGATCAATCCTATGTCTTATGAAAAAGTACGTTGCCTACATACGAGTCTCGACACAGAAGCAAGGACAGACAGGTGTCTCCCTGCAGGAGCAGCGTGCGGCTATCGAACGCTATGCTGAGATCAACCGGCTCCAGATCGAAACCTGGTATGAGGAGCGCGAGACGGCTGCAAAGCGCGGCCGCCCGATCTTCACCCAGATGCTCGAGCAGGTGGAACGCAGCTCGATATCGGGGATCATCCTCCACAAGATCGACCGCGGCGCCCGTAACCTCCGGGATTGGGCGGACCTTGGAGGTCTGGTCGACAAAGGCATCGAGGTTCATTCGGCAAATGAAAGCCTCGACCTACACTCGCGGGGCGGCAGGCTGTCTGCGGACATCCAGGCGGTTGTCGCCGCCGATTACATCCGGAATCTTCGAGAAGAGACGCTCAAGGGCTTCTACGGCCGCCTGAGACAAGGGCTCTACCCGTTGGCGGCACCCTACGGCTATCTCGACCAGGGACGCGGCAAGGCCAAGATACCGGATCCGAAAACCGCTCCCTTCATCCGCCACGCCTTCGAACTCTACGCAAGCGGCAGATACACACTTCGGGCATTGCGGGAAGAACTTCACAAACTCGGTCTGCGCAATCGGGGCGGCAAGAAGATCTCCCTCGACTGGCTGTCACGAACGCTCAACAACCCCTTTTATGCTGGCATCATCAAGCTCAAGACGACAGATGAGACGTTTCGAGGCATCCACGAGCCCCTGGTCACAAAGGATCTATACGACAGGGTTCAGGATATTCTGAACGGTCGCAAGAACATCAAAACCTTTCGTCACGACTTTCTCTACAGATGCCTCCTGACCTGCGGTGACTGTGGCTATTCCCTTATCGGTGAACGTCAGAAAGGACACATCTACTACCGCTGCCACGAGAGAGCCTGTCCGACAAAGAGCATCCGACAGGAACTGGTGGATGTGCAGATCGGACGCGTACTGAAGCGTGTGCAGCTCAGTCCCGAAGAGATGGATCAGGTAGTCAAACACTTCGACGCCTTCGATCATCACTGGGAGGAACGGCAGACAACGATGATTGCTGCGGCGGAACTCCGCCTCAGCAATATGACGGAGCGCATGGATCGGCTAACGGATGCGCTGATTGACGGCCTGATTTCGAAAGACACGTTCGAGCGCCGCCGAGCGAGTATTCTTGAGAACCAGGTGGCCACGGAGCAGAGTCTCGCGTCCTTACGGGCTGGAGATCGCTCAATTCTCGAACGGCTGGAAAAATTCCTCGAACTTCTGAAAACGGCTCAACGGAGCTATCTGGCCGGAAATGCCGATCACAAGCGCATCCTGCTCCAGGAGGTCACCTCGAACCGCCTCGTATCCGGAAAAAACGTTGCAGTTGAGCTGTTTCCGCCGTTCGACCTGATCGCAAATCGCGAAAAAAGTGACTGGTGCTGCCCTTCTCGGGACGAACCTCGAACTTTTTCCGAAAAGACGAGTGTTCTCGGTCAGAAACTCATTGAAGCTATCGTATCGGAGATTGACGTTGAAAGTGATACGTATACGGATTCTCTAATGACAACTAACGATAATGTTTGGGAGTAAGTCCCCAATGTCCCCAAGTCCCTGCCTCTCCTACCAAGAATAGATCACCTTCCGTGACAGCGTTTGAATCCTAAACCGGCGCCACAGGGACACTGATCGTTGCGTCCGGGTCTATTTTCCCGGACGTACGATTGGATTTTCCGCCCATGTTCGGCGCGTGCTTCCATGAGCTCTCGTTCCGAAAACCGGTCAGGGTGAACAAGTTCAATCCGCGACACCAGGTAGGGCGCTTTGTTGAAAATCTGAATTGCAATCCACCGTTGATACTTGCCGATAGGCATTTGAACTACGGACTTGCAAAGTTCCTTCCATCACCATTCGCCGTTCGCTTAAGAAAGGGTTAGGCCGACATTCGTATTCGATAGAGGAATCCGAAAAGATCGCTGACACCTTTCATCCTTACCAGCGTCTATCTGAGATAAACCTGGATCGAGCACCTTTCTGTGCTCTTCGTCGAGCGAGAGAACGATGGAACCTGGCTCAAATCGACAAGGACGCCTAGAAGCACGGAATGCTTCCAATAGCTCGCGCATACGAAACGGCATTTCCTGTGCGGGAATATCCGGCTATATGCCAGCGCTTCGATCTATGAAGTACCGATCTATGTCACGCATATAGGATGGATCAAAGGTGAAGCGACTAACATCCTCGACCCGCAAGCCGTGATAATGGTTGATCTTGTTGTAGAGACCTATGTGCTCAATCTCGTCATGCAGGTTGAGCGTGTCTTCTCCGGCCGCCAGCAAGCGAAGCTCATGGTAGCACATGAACCCGATGCCATCGTTGCGATATAGTTCAGACCGATGCGCAGGTCATTTACCAACACATGCCATGGCTACGATTTGCTGAGAGTCTGATCTAGATTTGAAAGTATTTCTAGGCGAGCCCCTACCCGTAATCCGAACGCTGCTTGCCCGTCGAGCGAAGAGAATGTTCCCGGACCGATTGTACAAACACACAAAATGGAACTCGCGTGTTCTCGTATAAAAATGAATCACTGAAAATCAGAACCAGAGGCGAATTCCCGTCACCAATGACACGGCACCGACATCCTCCCCGCTCGCGCGAGCAATATCCGCCGTCTCGCCCACTGCGCTTTCCCAGGAGACGCCAATATAGGGCGCAAATTCCCTGACCACCTCATATCGGAGACGCAGCCCCGTCTCCACCGTGCTCAGCCCCGACCCGATACCAAGCTCGGGTACGTCCTGAACCGAAAAATCGAACTCCGCGCGTGGCTGCAGGATAAGGCGCTGTGTCAGCAACAACTCATATTCCGCCTCGAAACGGGCCGACAGATCCCCGTCCTCACTCAGGAAAGCGGCCCCATCCACCTCGAACCAGTAAGGAGCCAGGCCCTGCACGCCCAGAACGGCGAAGCTGCGCGTGGGGTGCGGGCGAAAATCGTGGCGCACCCCCGCTTGTACGTCAAAATAAGACGAAATGGTGCGCGTATAGAGCGCCTGCACCTCGACGCCTTCGGCCTGATCTTGGTCCAGGAGATATTCGCCTTCCGTCTTCACCGTGACCTTGTCGATGTCGCCGCCAAACCAGCCCTGCATGTCCCAGAGCAGCACCGGTTCGCCCTCATTGCTGCGGTATTCCAGCCGGTCACCCATAAGCATGAAGTTGGTCTGCCCGCCCGTCTCATGTTTCAGCGCGCGGCGGGCAGCCGCCATTTCTTCCGCGTCATAGTGTTCGTCCGCGGCGCTGTAGCCGAATTCATCTTCCGCCGCGAAAGCCGGAACGGCCACAAGCACACCGAACACCGCCAGCCCGGACATTAAAGTTGCCGTTTTCATTGGGACGCCTCCGCCATGTCTTTACGTACCGAAACCACCTGAAACATGCCCGCATGCATGTGATAGAGAAGATGGCAGTGAAAGGCCCAGTCGCCCTCTTCATCCGCCGTCACGTCGAAAGACATCTTCTCGCCGGGCTTGACCACGATGGTGTGCTTGCGAGGTTTGTGATTCCCCGCGCCCGTCACCAGCTCGAAGAACATGCCGTGCAGGTGAATGGGATGCGGCATCATCGTGTCGTTGACCATTGTCAGGCGCAGACGTTCGCCATAGTGAAAAATGATGGGCTCCGTCACCTCCGAAAACTTCTTACCGTCGAACGACCACATATAGCGTTCCATGTTTCCGGTCAGATGCAGCTCCATCTCCCGGCCCGGCGCGCGCGTATCCGGATTGGGTGCCAAGCTTTCAAGATCCGTGTAGACGAGAACCCGGTGCGTCACATCTTCAAGGCCAACGCCCGGTTCACCCAGCCGGTTTTGCGGCTGCATCGCTGTGTTGGCAATGCCGGGTCCGGTAGGGTGGTTGTGCGCCTCCATCGCGCCCATGCCGTCTTTTTGCATGGCCCCGGCCGGGGCGCTTTCATGGCTCATCACCCCATGATCCATGGCGCCGTGCCCCATGGCGGAATGATCCATGGACCCGTGGTCCATTTCACCGCTCTTCTGACCGCCCGATTCGCCTTGGCCCATCGCGGCATGATCCATACCGCCATGACTCATTCCACCATGTCCGGCCATGCCCATGTCCTTCATGGTCAAGAGCGGTCTGGGCCGCAGCGGCGGCACCTCCGCTTCCATGCCCGGACGCGGCGCGAGCGTCGCCCGCCCGTAACCGGACCGGTCGATGGATTCGCACATCAGCGTGTAGGCCCGATCCTTGCGGGGCGTGATGACAACGTCATAGGTTTCGGCCACGCCGATCTGAAACTCGTCCCGCTCCACCGGACGCACATTCTGCCCGTCCGCCTGCACGATGCTCAGCGGGAGGCCCGGAATGCGCACATTGAATATCGACATGGCCGAGGCATTGACGAAACGCAGCCGCACCCGCTCGCCCGGCTCGAACAACGCCGTCCAGTTATCGCCCGGCCCATGCCCGTTGACGAGGAGGGTATAGGTAGCCCCGGTTACGTCGGAAATGTCGGTCGGGCTCATGCGCATGTCGCCCCACATCAGGCGTTCCCTGATGGTCTCGCCAAATCCCATCCGGGACACATCACGCATGAAATCACCGGCGGTACGCTCCTGAAAATTATAGACATCCGACATCTTTTTCAGTTTGGCGAAGACTCGGTGCGGCCCCTCAAACGTGTAGTCCGACAGCACCACCACATATTCCCGGTCATAACCCACCGGATCGCTGCCAGCCGGGTCCACGACAAGCGGGCCATAGTGGCCGAGCTGCTCCTGCAACCCCGAATGGCTGTGATACCAGTAGGTGCCGGACTGGCGCACCGGAAACGTATATTCGAACGTTTCCCCCGCCTTGATCCCGGGGAACGTCACCCCCGGCACACCGTCCATCTGGAAAGGCACCAGCATGCCGTGCCAGTGAATGGACGTGTCCTCGTCCAGATGATTGGTCACGCGCATGGTGACCTGCTCGCCTTCCTGCCAGCGCAAGAGAGGCGCGGGCAAGGTGCCGTTGACCGTGATCGCCTCGCCGGTGCGCCCGTCTATATTGATGGCGCTGCGGGCAATATCCAGATCGAACCGGTTGCCGGAAAGAGCGGTGATACCTGCCTCGGACAGAGAACGCGGCGAACGCGCCCAGGCCGGCAGGAGGCCGGAGGCAGCAAGCATGGCCGCGCCCGATGAAAACGATTTCAGGAGGTGACGCCGTGTCAGCATGTTCAGTGCTCTTCGTGAGAGTGGGGTGAATGGGTGTGCGCTGCCGGATAGGCGTAATGATCGGCGCCATAAAGCATGCGCCCACCCAGATAGCCGTTGAGACCGGCAAGAACGGCCAGGACGAAAAGTCCGGTCCGGTAAAGGCTCGGCCCGGATTGCTCACGCCAGTGCCGCTCGCCAAGCCAGAGAACGGCAAGCGCGAGGATGGCAACGGCCGTGCCGTTCCAGCGGTGAAAGGCAAGAAGCGGCCCGTCGCTGCTCACGGAAAACCCGGCGAAGAACCAGCCCAGGATCACCGTGCCCACGGCGGAGACGGTCCCTGCCCAAAGCATGAAACGCGCCGCATTCGGCAAAAGCGCGGCCCGGTAACGGAACCGCAACGCCTCGGCCAGCGCCGCGCCCATCAGCAACCCGATCGGAAAGTTCGTGGCGGCAGGATGAAGCTTGCCGATCCAGCTTAGAAAACGCTCGAAGCCGGTATCGGCCCAGCCTGCGTGGGCGCTGTGATCGTGCCCGCCTTCGTCCTGCATCGGCGCAGGCGGACCGACCTTGGCGCTTGCCGGCGCTTGCGCGTCGTGTCGGTCTTGCGCCGGTACGCGCATATCCGCCTGATCGGATGACCTCTCATGTACTTCGTCACCATGCGCATACGCGCCGCCCGTCATGGCGAGTACGAGAAAAAGGCCCGCCGTGACGGCAAAAATAGAGAATCTGTGAATCATTTCATCTCTTCCGTTTTGAATGAGCAACATGCCGCCTCAGGAAGGCAGCCCTCAGTCAAACGAAAGAGCTAAATCAAAAGAAGATTGTGCAGGCCAACCGGCGTTACCCCAGCAAGGGGTAGCCCGGTTTGCGCCATAGCTGGCATGTGCTGCCAGAGCAGCAAGGGCGGCAGGCCGACCGGCCCGGCGCGCGCAGCAAGACTCGGTGACATTTCAAACGGAGAAAAAGCCCTTGCCGCTGTCAGCGCGCTCGCACGCAACTCTGCAGAGTTGCAGCATTTGACCAGCTCGTGGCCATCTTCCTGTGCGTTTGCGGTTTCGTGTCCGTGGGAAGCAGGTGCCACCGCATCATAAGCACGCTCCTGATGCGCGTGCCCGGACATAACGTGTCCTGCCAGCGCCGCATGGGCAGCGCCGCCGAGAGGAAAACATGCACCAAAGGCGCCCGCGCCCCAAACAAGAGCCAGCAAAAATACTGCCATAACGCTGACGGCCGGGTTTCTGCGTGCCATATTCCGCTCACTTAATTAACCTTTCTTATACCCCTATGGAGTATCCGTCAATGGAGGTTGCCACGCGCACGACTGTAAACCGTCTGAAACGGATCGAAGGCCAGGTCCGGGGCGTCACGCGGATGTTGCAGGAGGATCGATATTGCATAGATGTTCTCCGGCAAATCCAGGCGGTCAAGGCTGCCTTGCGAAAAGTGGAAAGCGAGGTGCTTAAGCAGCACACCGGTCACTGCGTCGAACACGCCATCAAGAGCGGCTCGGCGAAAGAACAACGAGAGAAGTTCGCGGAACTTATCGATCTATTCGAACAGACCCGGAAATGACGGAGCAACATGGCGCGTTTGCGGACAAAGACAGTGTTTTTGGGGGACGTTGCGCAAAGCCGCGACAACAATCTCAATCTGCTCCGCTTTCTCGCCGCCGCCGCCGTCGCGCTTTCCCACAGCTTCCTGCTTGTCACGGGCGACCCGGAAAGCCGTCCGCTCATGAAGGCGACAGGCTTTTCCATCGGCTATCACGCCGTTGACATCTTTTTTGTCATCAGCGGATTTCTGGTCACGCAAAGCTGGATGCGCCGGAATTCCTTGCTGGACTTCACGGTGGCCCGCGCCTTGCGCATCTACCCGGCACTTGCCGTATGCGTGGTCCTGACCGCGCTTGTGCTGCTGCCGCCCCTGAGCAAAATGTCCGCTGCCGACTACTTCTCGTCCTTCGAGACGTTTTCCTATGTGATCATGACCGCCAGCCTTACCTCACCGGACGGCACATTGCCCGGCATCTTCCTCACGACGCCGGTTGCCAATGAGGTCAACGGCTCCCTTTGGACACTCAGATACGAAGTGCTGTGCTACGCGGCCCTCGCCCTTTTGGGTATGAGCGGTATCCTCGCACGGCGCAAATGGCTGATCCGCACGGCCTTTGTGATCGGCCTCCCCCTCGCCGCACTGTCTCTTTTCCCCATCGCCTATGCCGATGATACGATCCTCGTCCACTTCGTGCGGTTTGGCCTGTGCTTCGGGCTGGGCGTACTGGCCCATGAATACCGCGCGCAAATCCCACTTCATTGGGCGGGTGTCGTGTTTTTATTCCTGCTCACCGTGGCCATGCGACCTTACGCTGTTTTTCCGCTGAGCTTCTACCTTCTCACCGCCTACAGCGCATTCTGGCTGGCCTATATTCCCGGCGGCCGGATCAGGCGCTTCAACAACGCCGGGGACTATTCCTACGGCCTTTATATTTACGCCTATCCGCTTCAGCAGGTTCTTGTGCTAACTATACCAGGCTTGATGCCACTCCAACTCTTCGCTGTCACAGTGGCAACGACCCTCCCTGCCGCGATTCTTTCATGGTATTTCATTGAAAAACCTGCCTTGGCAAAAAAAGAAAATGTTTCGGCGTGGCTGAAGCGCTTTGGCGGGCAGCTGGTCCCGGGCAACCGCACACACCTATAGATCGGCGATATCAGTCAGTGGTGTGCGTGAAATAAGCCTGCGGCATCACGCGAATGTGCGGAACCCGGCCAACGAATACGGCTTGACCTTCCTCCTGCGAGAAGGTTTAGACTCGAATAATCAAAGTGTGATCGTTCCTTTCCTTAGGGACGGTTCTGCGCCTAGCTGATTGGAAATGGAGCCATGCTTCGCACCGGCAACACTTTCTCATTGTTGCGTGTGCTGGCAATTGCCGCGGCAATCGCCTTTTTCCCGTCTGCCATTTCAGCCAATCCGTTGCCATCCTGTGTGGATCACGCCGGTATGAAGAGCCATGCAGCGCCCCAACCAGCAGGTACGCTGGATACGGAATGGCCGGGAGATTCAGCCAAACGGACGTTGAGCTGCTGTTTTGCCGCCAGTTATTGTCATGCATGGATTGAAACGCCGGGCAAATACTTTTGCCCGGATACCACGCAGGAAGGCCTGATATACTTCTCCGAGCTCCCCGCATCGTTTGCGTATGAGCCTGCTGCGCCGCCTCCCAAGCGCTTCTCCCCATCCATTCGTACTTGATTTTCAATGGAAACACTCGGTAGCCGTGCGCATTACATGCGCATGCATCCTTAGTGGAGAAGACTTATGACAACCAAGACAGAGAGTTCGTCCTTTGTGACGGGCGCATTTTTCATCGCGGCAATCTTGCTATCTGCCCCGGCGTTTGCGGACATGGGGGCGGAGCATGGCACGGATGGCGCCTCCGGCAGCCATGGCATGTCACAGCAGGACGATATGGGCGCGGAGGATCATATGCGTATGATGAATGACCATGCGCAAATGCCGTGCTGTGACGAGAAGACACAAATGCCGTGCTGTGACGAGAAGACACAAATGCCGATGCGGGCGGACGAAGACCGCACACCGCCGAAATCCAATTATAACAAGAAGTAACGCGGGTCCTGCGGCGTCCTCCCAGGGGTCAGTCCCTGGGAGGACGTGAGCGCCTCATGCAGGTATTCATGGGGTTGGCGTTCCCGCTAAAAATGGTTACAGACTTCACGATTCCGCTGGACGCGTTGACGCCAGCCCACGGATACGTTCCGTGATGCAAGGTATCGGACATTCGTTGTTGACATTGGCGCGGTTTCTTGCCCCTGCTCCTTCCTTCGGCGCCGGAGCGGCATCCTGTTCCGAAAGTGGTTATTCGACCCATACAGCCCATTCGACATCGCTGGACCGGGCCGGCGGAGGGATTTGATGATCCGCTGTCTTCTATATCCGCTGCTTGCCTTAGCGCTGCTGGTCACGCCCGGCACGTTTTGCGGATATGAGCATGCCCGCCGCCAAAGCAGACCTAGGTTCAGTGGCGGCGCCCGACGCCGGTGAAGCGAGTGCTACCGCAGAAGAGAAAGTTTCCACGGACGAAATGCTCGACTGCGACACTTGCAGCGTCTGCGCAGAAAACGGTGCTTGCACGGCAGATAAAAGTGATGCGGCCTGCGACAAGACTTGCCGCACAGCCTGCATCACCGGATTGTGCTCATAAAGAGTGTGCTGCGGATAGTAACTGGTCCATTCAGGCGGGAAGATTGGCTAAAGGACCTGCTCTGGCCTCGGGTAGCGCAGCGCTCCGCCGCTTGCTGGTATGTATTCAAAACCGAGCTTGCACGCCTCCAGGATCGCGCATTAGGCCAGTTCCTCCGGGCTTTAACCAATATGGCCTCCCCGCGTTTTCTCTAGCCTCTTGCATGAAAAAAGTTGCAAAGGGGCACGAAAACGAGGGCGATGTACCAACCGTAGAGATAAGCGCCGATCAACCCGAAAAAGAACCCCTGCACCGTTAGCCATTCAAAACCGGGAAGAAGCGGCGCCCAAGCCTCATACATCCGCATCGGTTCCGGCGCGATAAGGCCGAAGGCGACGCACAAAAGATAGCTAATGAGTAGAAACAAGGACAAGCTGTGCCCGACAGGCAAAATGCGAAATCGTTTTTCTATTTCTGACGTTTCTGTCATGGCATCCTCTGGTTCTTTATCAGCCCATCGGCTGCTTTCGCTTTGAAAAAGCGTGAACCGATAGCTGCTGATTGTCCAGACTGCAATCCCGGTGAACGGTCATTTAATTTGTCCCTAAGCGGATCAAATGGAAAAAACACTGCAGAAACAGCACCGTTTGACATAGAACAAACCCGTTCTCCTTGCGTCGAAATACTGGCCGATTCATGCAGGAGTGAGGCTGGCCGCTCAAGCATGGCAAACGGAGGAAAAAATGGATAACGAAGACCGCTCTCCCAAATACGCAGAAAGCAGTTTGACGCTCGCCGGCGCCGTCATGCTGGGAACGGGCGTGATGATCGGCGCGGGTATTTTTTCACTGACCGGGCAGATGGCCGAACTTTCGGGCTCTTTGTTTCCCATTGCCTTCCTTTCTGCCGCTATCGTCGTTTCCTTCAGCGCTTATTCCTACGTGAAAATGTCCGCCTCTTATCCCTCGGCAGGCGGCATCGCGATGTATTTGCACAAAGCCTACGGAGATAAACTCCCCACGGCCTTCAATGCCCTGCTGATGTATTTTTCCATGGTCATCGCGCAGAGTTTTCTGGCCCGCACATTCGGTGCCTACACGCTACAGCTTTTCGATATGCCCGATAACAGCATTTGGGTGCCGGTCCTCGGTGTAGCGCTTCTGATTGCGGCTTTCCTGATCAACCTGTCAAAGAACCAGATCGTCGAAGCCGTCGCTTCATTCATTGGCATACTCAAGCTTGCCGGCATCGTGCTCTTCGGCGCGGTCGGCGTATGGCTGGCGGAGGATATTCATGCGGACTTCACTCAGGCGGACTCCCGTGTCTCATGGGAGGGGTTTCTGGCAGCTACCGCGCTTGGGATTCTTGCCTTTAAAGGCTTTACAACCATCACGAATAGCGGCTCGGAGCTCACCGAACCCCACAAGAATGTGGGGCGGGCGATCCTGATCTCTATTGCCTTATGCGTCGTGATTTATGCGCTGGTCGGTTTTGCCGTGGCAAGCAATCTGTCGATCGATCAAATTATAGAAACGAAAAACTATTCACTTGCTGCCGCTGCTCGCCCGGCGCTCGGCGATCTCGGTCTCTGGTTCACCGTCATTCTGGCCATGGCGGCAACGGCTGGCGGTATTATCGCCAGCATCTTTGCGGTGTCGCGCATGCTTGCCATGCTTACGCAAATGCGTCTGGTCGCTCATAGCCATTTCGGCATGCCTGGCAGCATCCAGAAACACACTCTCGTTTACACGGTAGTTCTGGGCATTTTTCTCACCGCTTTCTTCGATCTCACCCGGATTGCGGCGCTGGGGATCATCTTCTATCTGATCATGGATATCGCTGTGCATTGGGGCATCCTGAGATATTTGCGCAAGGAAATTGGCGCAAATGCCGTGATCCTAGTGTCTGCCATCCTGCTCGATCTGGCCGTTCTCGGCGGCTTTGTCTGGGTTAAAATTGGAACCGATGTCACAGTGATCGGTGTTGCCTTGGGCGCGATGGCGGTGATCTTTGTTTCCGAAACCATATTTTTGAAGCGCCGCAAAGCGGATGGGTCTCGTTAACCGAAGCCCAGCACAAAACGGGTGCTGCCCGTTCCGGAGGAAGGCGGATTTGCGATGATGCAAGAATGCACAGCAGGCGCTTTGTCCTGGCATGCTGGGTTGCTTATTCATCTTGCTAATGGAAGATATTGCCCTGATCGATCTTCTAGCTTTTACCAGATGGCTAGCGGGCAAGGTCAGCCTGCATGGAGCAAAACGGGATCATATCACCGCATGGCATGTTTTCGTTGGGCTAGGTCGGCGGAGGCTAGAATGTTCCCATGATCCGTTGTCTTATATATCCGCTGCATTTCTTGGCGTTGAAGTTTTTTTGAGGATCAAATCTCCAACTTGTTGACCGTTCCGTGATTGTTTTGACCAACAAGGTTACTGAATGAAGGTGGATCGGTTGACGCTTCGACAGTCGATCTAAAGTTTCGCACTTCAACGCGCGAAACAATCATATTTTCGTCTCCTTACGGATTATACCGCTATGATGCCAGTATTTATCCTGCGATAGAAGAGAGTTTGCGGCGTATGGACGCTAGGTGTCTCCACACGTTCGCGAAGAAAATAAAAGGACCGGGATTGTCTCCCGGTCCTTGAGTTTATTCGGCGGCATCGACGCTGGTGTCAGCCTCCGAATGTATCCTCTCGGTCCGCAACATGGCGGGGAGCCATCGCTTGTCCTTGAGGAGCTCTTCGGCACGTTGAGCCATGTCGGCCTTCTTGAGCTCGGCGAGGTACTTGGCCGTCGAGGCTGTTGTGACCTCGGCGACGACCTCCACGATCTGGCTCTTCGTCAGATGGTCGAAGAAGAGCGCCCGTGTCGGTTGCCACCAGTCCGCCATGTCGAGCGAGAGAGCTGTCGCCAGCTGCTCCGCCTCGTTCATGTGGGCGGTACCGCCATTTCGTCTGTGGACCGCGTCCAATGTGAGCGCGCTGCAGTAGACGAGCAGGTTGAGGAGGAGTTCCGGGTCGGCTTCAAGAAGCCAGGACCAGAACGCCTCTGCTTCGGGGAGCTTCTCCACCCAGGTCTTGTGACGGGCGAGAAGCGCCTCCGCGGCTGGGCAGGCCGCGACCGTCTTCGAGAAGACCCCGAGGTCCAGATAGGCCGGCAGGATCTTCACGCAGGAGTCCGCCCGCCGCTCGTAGAAGAGCGGACAGGCCATCCGGTGGACGAGAGCCGCAAGCGCGACCTTCGGATTCCGGATGAGGACTTCCCTCAGAGCCGCCGTCTTGTGCGCCGAGAGATCGGTCAGGAGCGTATCGGAGTAGCCGTTGGACCTTTCCGTCTCTTCCCCTTGACCTTCCGAGGTCTCCGCGGATGCGGTGGCCCGTTCCTCGGCAAGGCGCTTCCGGTCTTCGGGGCGAACGAGCCCCTCATCGACCTTGAGCTCTCCGTTCCGGTCGAGGCTCAGGATAATGCCTGCATATCTCTGCCCGTCCTCGGGCCATTGGAGCTGGCTCTCCTCGAGTCGTTCCATCTCCTCGACGATCCGGTCGAGTTCCGCCGTGGCCTCGTCGTCCTCCTGCTCCTCGAGCGCCACGACGATTTCGTCATAGCGTTCGGAGAGCTCGGAGTGACGCTTCTGTTCCTCCTCGGAAAGAGCAACTTCTATGCGCTGCAGCCGTCCGTAGCGCGACAGCAGCTCATAGTCGGTCTCGATCATGATCTCGACCCAGGCCCAGCCCAGTGTCCGGTAAGGGGCTGCCTCCTCTTCGAGCTTCTCCCCGACCAGGCGGTCGAGAAGCTGGCTGTCGGCGAGGTAACCTTCGGATTCCGGCTGGAAGAGGTCACGGATCACCGTGCCTCCTGCCTCCTCATAGGCTTTGAGGCCGACAAAGAGCGCCCTGCGGTCTCCGGCATCGACGAGCGAACTCGTGAGATGCCGTCTGATTGCCCGTGGCGAGCGGTCGCCATGGAGCTTCTCGAACCAGAAGGCTTCTTGGGGCCCGTGGTCGTCGGTGATGGCAAAGGCCATCAACTGGTCGAGCGTCATCTCTTCGGCCCGATAGGCCGCCATGAGGCGGGGTGAGACCGCAGCGAGTTTCAGCCGCTGGCTCACGACCTTCTCCGGCAGGCTGAACCGGGCGGCGATCTCTGCGGCCGACAGGCCGTCCTTCTGCAGCTTCGCAAAAGCATCGAACTGATCGGCCGGATGAAGCGGCGCCCGCACGATGTTCTCGGCAAGCGAGACTTCGACATAGTCGGCGATCTCCGCCTCACCGAGCACGCGGCACGGAACCGGATGGTCCATCGTGATCCTGTGCCGCTTGGCGAGGAGCTTCAGCGCGTCGTAGCGGCGTCCGCCGGCGACGACCTCGTAGAGAGGTTCGGTCTCCTCGCTCGCGACCCGGACGAGCCGGACCACAAGGTTTTCGAGGAGACCATGCGCCTCGATACTCGTGGCGAGTTGGTCGATATCGGCCTTGCGGGCCGTCTTGCGCACATTGAGTGCGGCCCGCTTCAACTGGCGAAGCGGGATCGTCATGAGGTTCTCGCTCATGTTGCATCTCCATAAATGATGGATGAAGGAGCGTGGCGGCCTCTTGGGCCGGACCACGCGACGAAGACCCGGAATTGAAAGAACAGGTCTTGCGCCATCATCTCGAATGGAGAGGCCGCTCAGTAGGCACCGGAATTTGCCGATCCGGCACAAGCCGGGGCGCTTCATTGCTCGTCGGTATTCTAGCGGCGCGAAAGTGCCTCTGGATCTGTAAGGGGGGATCCGGTTCCGAGATTGGAGCCGGTCCTTGTGCCGAGCCGGCAAAAATCAGCTTCTACAGATGTGCACGATTCGGAGCGACAATGTCCGTATGACGGATCAAAACGACATCTCGTATTTCGCCAAGGTCGACTATCGAAACGAAGGAAGCAAATTTGGCATCAAGCAGGACGACCGGCTTTCGCACTTCTATGTCATCGGAAAGACCGGAACCGGCAAGACGACGCTTCTGGAGACGCTTGCCCGCAGCGACATCGATGCGGGTCGCGGCTTCGCATTGATCGATCCGCATGGCGACCTTGCTGAACGCGTCGCGGCCTATGCGCGCGAGGTTCGGCCGGACGACCTGCGCTACCTCGACGTCCCCGATCCGGATCAGCCCTATGGTTACAACCCGATGAGGCGCGTCCCCCTCGACAAGGTGCCGCTCGCGGTTTCAGGCCTGATGGAGGCGCTCAAGAAGCACTGGTCGGATGCCTGGGGAGTGCGCATGGAACATGTGCTGCGAAACGCCCTCTTCGCACTCCTTGAGCATGGTCATGCGAAGCTCGGTGACGTTCTCCGCATGCTCAATGACGAAAAATATCGCAAGAGCATCGCTGCCGAACTCCAGAACGAACCGGTCAAGGAGTTCTGGGAGAAGGAGTTCGAGAAGTATTCCTTCCGCTACCGGGCCGACGCAATCGCACCGATCCAGAACAAGATCGGTGCCTTTCTGGCGGACCCAACCCTAAGACGTCTCCTCACCGAGCCGAAAGAGAAGCTCCGTTTCCGTCGCCTGATGGACGAAGGCCGGATCGTTGTCGTGAACCTCGCCCGTGGCAAGATCGGAGACGACAGTGCGGCCTTGCTGGGCAGTCTTCTCGTCACCACGATCGGGCTCGCCGCCTTCAGCCGTGCAGACACGGTTGAAAAGAAGCGGCGCCCCTTCTTCCTCTACATGGACGAGTTCCAGACCTTCACTACGCTTAGCGTTGCCGGAATGATCTCCGAGCTTCGCAAGTACAAGGTTGGGCTCATTCTCGCGAACCAGCATCTGCATCAATTGGAGCCGGATATTCGCTACGCGGTTCTTGGAAACACGGGCACGCTTGTGTCGTTTCGGACGGGCCCTGACGACGCAATCATTATGGGGCGTGAATTCGCGCCGCGCTTCGAGATGCTCGACATCATGAATCTCGCTAACCACCACATCTATTTGACATTGATGATCGATGGGGCACCGTCCCAGCCGTTCAGCGCAACGACGCTCGCACCACAATCGAGATAACGCAGCGCCATCCTGTTCTTACGAGTATCGAGTTTCATGGGCTGCCCGAATGGGCATAGCGAGAACGGAAATCGTCAGGGCTTCAACTTTGTCCGTTGCGCATTGTTGAAAGCAACGATGACGCTGGCAATACCGAAGAGAATCCGTAACAGCGAAACTTCCAATCGAGAAAGCTCTCGCCGGAGTATCTTCGAGCCTACTTCCATATGTCCGCCGACCGAATCGCCTACCGGCGTCCTCGTCTTGTGCGCTGCGTCTCGCGCGGCGTTATAAGCAGCGGCTCGTCCAAGGGCAGGTCCTTCTGTCCCTTCTTCTTTCCACCAGCAATGGGCAGCTTGAATGAAGGCGACTTTCTTATCTCGTCGGCCGACTTGGCTGGAGGTTCTTTCCTTTGAACGCTACGGCGTGCGGCCGCCGCAGCGGAAATAATATCGTGAACCGGCGGTAGATCTGGCCTATTGCCCTTAAACAGTTCGGCTATCGTGCGGATCTGTACGCGTGGCCGAAGTTTGCCGCCGGCTTCAACAGAACCGGCCTCCCGCGCGGCCTTTTCCATATCCACTGTTGGCTTGTTGAGCGTCACAAATACACCCAGCTTCGCATCGTGATTGTTCATCGCACCTATGAGATCGCGCACGTGCGAGGCGTGGATGTTCTTTCCACCCTTCACCGAAATCACAGCGTTTCCAATGGTCCTGGAATCGTCTTGAAAGTATATCCAGCCATCGACGCCTTTATCGGCCCCCTTTTTCCCACCTTCCCGCGGCTGACCGTCAACGAGCGTTATCGCCCAAAGTTGGAACTGATGCTCGTCAAGTTCGAACAGACGCTTGGCGCCGTCTACGTCGAGAGGTATGCCCTCGACGATGTAATGCGAGCCGCGCCGGCGCTTCATTCTTGCGAGGCGACGTTCAACAACGTCAATGGCAAGGGCTGTAATATCTATCCCGATCCAATTGCGACCAAGCTTTTCGGCGGCTTCAATGGCAGTACCGCAGCCACAAAATGGGTCTAGGATTGTGTCGCCGGGATCGCTCGATGCACTGATAATGCGTTCCAAAAGCGCCAACGGTTTTTGGGTTTGATAGCCTAGTGACTCCTTCGATCTATTGCTCAGCACAGGAAGGTCGGCCCAAAGATTCTGAAGTGGCACGCCCGGCATTTCATCCAGATAACGTTTGTATTGAGGAACAGTGCCGGGCCGCGTCTGAATTACACGGCCCTGTCGGATCAACTCTTCCATTTTCTCTTTCGAGTATCGCCAATAGCGGGAAACGCCCATTACTTCATAGTAGGGGTTTCCCTTTTGCGCTCCACCTGGACCCTGTAAATTATCGATACGGTATTTTCGACCGTCTTCGTCAACGCGCCGATAGTCGCGGTCAATGTATGCCTGATCGTATGGCTGATATTGTTTGTTCCACGTTTCCGGCTTTCCTTTCGCATAAAACAAGATGGTATCTGTGACACGTCCGAAGTGGCGCGATCCTTGTTTGCCGTCGCTATGTGCGTGCGAACGTTTCCAGATGATTTCGTTCAGAAAAGCTCCCGAACCGAAGATCGAATCCATCAGAATTTTCAGATAGTGGCTTGCACTCGAATCGCAGTGCAGATAGATGCTGCCTCCGGATTTCAGAATGCGATGCAATTCCAATAAACGTGCGGCCATCATAGTTAGATAGGCCATCAGATCGCTTTTGTGCATGAAGTTTTGAAGCGAACTGATGATACCGGCGGCTGGAGAGCCACTGTTCATCACTATCGCAAACGCTAGATCGGTGGACGGACCCCACCGCCAGGAATCCACAAAGGCCTGATGTTGTGCCTGGGCCGCCCTTCCGTCCGGAGACTTGTAAAGAAGGTTGTACGTCGCCTTCGAATTAAATGGCGGATCAAGATAGATTAAACCAACGCTCTCCGATGGCAGCTGCGGCAGCCATTCGAGATTGTCGCCAAAGTAGAGCTTGTTCATCCACCGCGCCTCCCGCCAAATTATCTTGACACGGATGAAACGAGAATTGGTTAACGAGGCGCTTGATAGGCGCGAGTCCGACACACTATCTAGTGGTTGGCGACGACTCAGACTCTAGGAGTGAGAGATTTTTGGCTCAAGGATTGGAGCGACGGTAGGAGGAAGACGGTTGAATGACCTGTTCTCGACCCCTTATCATCTACCTTAAAGTCGGAGCGCTGATAGGACACGGTCGATTATCTGTGGACAGATAAACGTCAAACACCGTGGGCAGCTTCGAGATCGCCGGCCGAATGCTGGTGTGCAGCGGGTTGGCCCTATGTATCGTTCTAATGGCATATCTTCCGACTCCTCATAGCGTTTCCGACGAGATCGCTTCGCTATTGCTTTTCGTTGGCGGAGTGCCACTGACCCCTGCGACACTCTGCAAAACGTTGGATATCCGTTACGCACATGTCTGTACGCAGAACGGGTCTGTGCTATAATTGGTCCATGAGCGAAACGACTACCAAATCCGGCAAACGTCCTTCCAAGGGGTTCACTCTTGGCAGGCAGAGCTTTGCGAAAATCAGCGAGGTCGAGGGAATTCGGATGTCGGCCACGATGGCTGCCGAGTTTCGCGAGTTTGATCGGAAGGGGCTCTCCCCGGAAGAGCGGCGCAAGATCATCGCCGCCAAGTATGGCAAAAATCGCTAGTCGCTTTTTCTTATGTATGATGCGGTTGCAGATCCCTATTGCTACCCTGGCACCCCCGTTCTCAAGAATATTCCCGGTCTTCGAAATCAAGCTGCTCTCGATGAGTTCGAGACGGCGAGCACAACGCAGCGAGCGGATGAGCCACTGCCACCAGGCCGGTTGAGCGTCACCCACTACCGTGCGCTCCATCACCACCTCTTTCAGGATGTATACGTTTGGGCCGGCAAGTTCCGCACCGTCCGAATTTCAAAGGACGGAAGTGCCTTTTGTTATCCCGAATACATTCAACGCGAGATGTCTGCACTCTTCACCGATTTGAAAGAGCAACATTACTTTCAGGATCTGCCCTCGCATGACTTTGTCCGCGAAGCGACACGTTTCCTGGCCACGCTGAACGCGATCCACCCGTTCAGAGAAGGCAATGGACGGACACAGACTGTTTTTCTTGCTCTGATGGCGGATCATGCCGGCCACCCGTTGGACATACAGAGACTTGATCCTGAAGCATTCCTAGAGGCAATGATCGAGAGCTTTCACGGTGATGAGACATCGCTGCTCTGGCAAATCCAGACACTCCTCGCATGACGCCAATTGCACCCGCGATTTCGCCTCGAATTTCCGTTTTTGTTCAATCACATAGGGAAATCGAGAGCCTATGAAGAGCCTAAGGCTTTAAAACAATTCTCAAAATACTTGTAAATCATTGGAAAAAATGGCGCGCCCGGAACGATTCGAACGTCCGACCCTCAGATTCGTAGTCTGATGCTCTATCCAGCTGAGCTACGGGCGCGTGCACATCGCGGAAGCCCTTGGGGCATGGGGCGGAATTCACCGCCACCGTCGAAGGCGGGCCACTCATAAAGCCTTGGCGGGCCGAAGGCAAGGGGGCCGAGAGGCGGAAATCGGCCGGGGCAATCCCTCAAACTCGCCGGAAGCAGCCATTCCCTGCTGACCAGCCCCCGAATTCAGCCCCCATGCCGTTCGCGCCAGGAAATGGCGCTTCCGAGCGTCTCTGCCTCATAGACCCCCCGGGCAATCGCACGGGCAACGCAATCGGCCGCGAGCGCGCCGATCCCCGTAACCGCCCGGTAGCGCGCCTCGGCGCCAAGCGGCACGGTGCCGGTGGCGAGGACGAAGATCGTGTCGCCGTCGACCGGCGCGTGGACAGGGCGGACCGCGCGGGCGAGGCCGTCCTGCGCCATGATGGCGACACGGCGGGCCTCGACAGGGGTGAGGTCGGCATTGGTGGCGACGATGCCGATGGTCGTGTTCGCGCCGGGCGCGGCATCGGCCTTGGAGCCCGCCATCGGATCGAGCGCGGCGAAGGCAGGCAGGGGCGAGGGCCAGCCGAGACCGCCGAATTCGCCATCGAGCTCATAGGGTGCCGCCCAGAACGAGGCACTGCCCGGCATGACGACCGCACCAAAGGGATTGGCGGCCATGAGAGCGGCAACGGCGAGGCCGCTATCCGCAAGGGCGGAAGCGGAACCAAGGCCGCCTTTATATTTCCCCGCCACCGCCCCGAGGCCCGCACCGGCATTGCCGAGCGCCAGATCCATGCCCGCTTTCTCGCAGGCGGCGCGGCCGAGGGCGCGATAGGGCGGCTCCTCGCCCCAGCCCTTGTCACCGCCATTCGCCAGATCGAAGAGGATCGCCCCCGGTACGATGGGCGAGACAACCGGACTGCCGCCGACGAGGAAGCCGCGGCCGCGCGCACCGAGCCATCCGGCGACCCCGGAGCCGGCTTCCAGCCCCCAGGACGAGCCCCCCGAAAGCACCACCGCATCGATCTCGTCGACGAGACAAGCAGGATCGAGGGCGTCTGTCTCGCGGGTGCCGGGCCCGCCGCCTCGTACGTCGCAGGCAGCGACGGCACGCGCCTCCGGCAACACCACAGTCACGCCAGTGCGGGCAGCGATGTCCTCCGCATTGCCGACCGAAATACCGCCGACATCGACAATATGATTGTGCGGACCTTTGCGAATGGCGCCGAAGTGCATATCTCAACCTCTTCTGCAGCTGGGCTGTTAGGATGACGGGCGGGGCGATTTTCCCGCATCATAGCAAAGTGGCGGACCAATGCCGCTGCGCATCGTTCGCGGTCGAGATCCGGGAGGAGAGATAGGATATGAGGCTCAACCGAATCCTGCCGGGGCTCAGCGCGGCTGCGCTCGTTCTCATCGTCGTCGTTGCGGGCTTTGCCTGGTTCTGGCGGAGCGACGAACCTCAGCCCTTCATGATCGCGGCGGCGAACCCCTACGCGAGCGAAGCGGGCGCGGCGATGCTGCGCAAGGGAGGCAGCGCGGTCGACGCGGCCATCGCCGTACAGGCGGTGCTCTCGCTCGTCGAGCCCGAATCGTCCGGTCTCGCGGGCGGCGCGTTCATGCTTCACTACGACGAGAAGAGCGGCGACGTTGCCGCCTATGACGGGCGCGAGACGGCACCGATGGGCGCGACGCCGGCGCTCTTCCTCGACGATGAAGGCGAGCCCCTACCCTTTCTCGAAGCGATGATCGGCGGCAGCTCGGTCGGCACACCGGGTGTCGTGAAGATGCTGTGGCTCGCGCATGAGGAGTACGGAAAGCTCGAATGGGCGGAGCTCTTCCAGCCCGCGATCAAACTCGCGGAGGGGGGCTTCACCGTCGCGCCCAAGCTCGCCGAAGCGATTGCACGCGACCCGGTGCTGATGCAGATGCCGGTGGCGCAGGACTATTTCTACCGTGTGAATGCAGAGGGCATGCGCGTGCCCGCCGCGGAAGGCGACGTGCTGAAAAACCCGGCCTATGCGGAAACGCTGAAGATAATCGCCGCGAAAGGCTGGAAGGGTTTCTACGAGGGGCCGGTTGCGGAAGAGATCGTCACGACGGTGCAGAACGCACCGAGACGGCCGGGTACGCTCGCGCTTTCCGATTTCGCCAGCTACGAAGCGAAGAAGCGCGAACCGGTCTGCGCGGCCTATCGCGATTATCGGGTCTGCTCCATGCCGCCACCCACATCGGGCGGGCTCACAACACTGCAGATCCTCGGCATTCTCGGCAATTACGATCTGAAGGGCATGGGCCCGATGACGCTGACCGCGGTGCATTTCATCGCGGAAGCCGAGAAGCTCGCCTATGCCGACCGCGACAAGTATATCGGCGATCCCGACTTCGTGGATGTACCGGTCGACGAGATGCTCGACAGCGCCTATCTCGAATCGCGCGCGAACGAGATCGACGCCAGCTATTCAATGGGGAAAGCCGAACCCGGACGCCTTGCCGACGAGCGCGCGATGAACTGGGGCATGAACCAGCCGGTCGACATGCCTTCGACCAGCCATTTCAGCATTCTCGACAGCAACGGCAATGTGGTGTCGATGACAACATCGGTGGAAGGGCCGTTCGGCTCTCACCTGATGGCGGGCGGCATGATGCTCAACAACCAGCTCACCGATTTCTCCTTCGCGCCGGAGCAGGACGGAAAACCCGTCGCCAATGCCGTCGCCCCGGGCAAGCGCCCGCGCTCCTCGATGACGCCGGTGATCGTATTCGACGAAGACGGCGCATTCCGGGCTGCCGTCGGCTCGCCCGGCGGCAGCCGTATTATCGGTTACGTCACGCAGACGCTGATCGCGCTGATCGACTGGGACATGGACATGGTGGCCGCCGTCGGCCTGCCACGCTTTCTCGACCGGAACGGCCCGCTGGAAATTGAAGCGGGGACGCCACTCGAACAGATGACGCCGCAGCTGGAAGAACTCGGACACAGAGTCGAGGCACGGCCGGCGATAAGCGGACTTCACGGCATTCTCGTCATGCCGGACGGGCTCGACGGCGCCGCCGATCCACGCCGCGACGGCAATGTGGTGACGGGACAGCCCTGAATGGGGGAATGCTCTAGGGTTTCGGATCTCGGGCGGCGCGGGCAAGGCCGAGCAGCGCCGCGTCAGCGCGGCGGATCACGAAGACGGGAATACGCGCGAGCCATGCGCCGAAACGTCCCTTCGCCTCGAACCGCGTGCGGAACACCTCTTCGTCGAAGAGGCCCGGCATCCCGGCAAGCCAGCCCGGCACGATACCGCCACCGATATAGACGCCGCCCTGTGCGCCGAGCGTGAGCGCGAGGTCGCCCGCAACCGCACCAAGCCAGCCGCAGAAGAGACGCACGGCTTCCTCAGCGTGGCCGTCCTCCCGCGTGTAGGCACGGGCGGCGATGTTGGCGGGAGTGAGGCCGGGCTCCTCGCGGCCTGCAAGTGCGGCAAGCGCTGCATGGAGCGTGACGAGGCCCGGCCCGGAGAGGACGCGCTCGGCGGAAACATGGCCGTGGACCGACTGAAGGAAGGCGAGAATTTCCGCCTCGCGCGGATTGGCGGGCGCGAGATCGACATGTCCGCCCTCTCCCGCCACCGGAATTTCATGCGCCTCGCCGAAGACGAGGGCGGAAACGCCGAGCCCCGTGCCCGCGCCAAGGACCGCAACGGGCGCGCGCGGAAGCGCGTCGAGCCTGGAGCCGACGGGATGAAGATCCTCTGCTCCGAGCGCGGGAACCGAGAGAGCGAGCGCAGCGAAATCGTTCATCAGACGCGGGCTCGCGATGCCGGTAACCCGGGCGAGCGTTTCGACGGAGACGTCCCAGGGACAATTCGTCATTGCGATGTGCGCTGCAGCGCCCACGCCTGCCACGGGCCCGGCGGCGCAGGCGGCAACCCCGGCAAGCGGCGGCCTGCCCGCCGCATCGAGAAAAGCATCGAGCGCAGCCGCGAGACTCGCGTGATCGGCGGTGAGGAAAATATCGGGTGGCGGAATGTCGATGTCTTCGCCGCGCGTTGCCGCCAGCGCAAAGCGGGCATTGGTGCCGCCGATATCGGCGACGAGGAGCTTGCCGCCCGGTTCCGGACCGCGGCTCACGGTCACGATGCGGCCGGCTGGTTACGCCGCTCCGCGACCTCAGCCAATGCGGTCAGGAAATCGTCCCGCCAGTGCGCAACATCTTCGGCCTTGAGCCGCGTCATCAGTGCCTCGAACCTTTCGCGGCGTTCCTGCTGGCTCATGTAGCGCGCGATCTGGAGCGCGTCGGCGACACCCTTTATGTCGTAGGGGTTCACGATGATCGCTTCCGCCATCTGATAGGAGGCGCCGGCAAACCGCGAGAGCACGAGAACGCCGGGATCTTCCGGGTCCTGAGCGGCGACATATTCCTTGGCGACCAGATTCATGCCGTCGCGCAACGGCGTCACAAGGCCGATCTTGCTCGCTCGGTAGAGACCTGCAAGAGAACGCCGCGCCAGCGGCCTGTTCAGGTAGCGCAGCGGCGTCCAGTCGAACTCGCCATAGGCACCGTTGATATGACCGGAGAGGCCGTCAAGCTCTTCCCGCATTTCGCGGTATTCCTGCACATCACCGCGCGATGTCGCCGCAATCTGGAGATAGGAAACCTCGCGCCGCGTTTCCGGATAGTCCTGCAGCAGACGCTCATAGGCATGAAAACGCTCGGCGATGCCCTTCGTGTAGTCCAGCCGGTCTACACCGACGATCTGCGTGCGGCCGTTGAGCGAGCTCGTCACCTTGTCGTGCTGCTTGCAAGCATCCTTGTCAGAGGCTGCCATCTTCGCAAAACCTTCCGAGTCGATGCCGATCGGGAAGGCACGGACCGTCACAGTCCGCCCGAAGCAATGCAGCTTGTCGCCGTCTTCGCTGCCATGCGCCTCACGCACGACATAGTCGCGAAAGCGCTCACAGTCGCGTTCGGTCTGGAAGCCGAGCACGTCATAGGCAAAAAGACCGCGCACCATGGCATCGTGATGCGGCAAGGCGGCAAGCACCTCTCGCGCCGGGAAAGGGATGTGAAGAAAGAAGCCGATCGACTGTTCCGCGCCCATGTGGCGCAGCTCGTTGCCGAAGGCGAGGAAATGATAGTCATGTACCCAGATCGTGTCGTCGGGCTTCAGCAACGGGTGCAGCACGCGCGCAAATTTCGCGTTCACCCGGCGATAGCCTTCATAGTAACGGCGATCGAAGGCGGTGAGGTCGATGCGGTAGTGAAAAAGAGGCCACAGGCAACGGTTGGCGAAGCCATTGTAGTATTCTTCATGTTCTTCCGGCGCGAGATCGACCGTCGCGAGTGTAAGCGAGCCCACTTCCTCGATCTTCGCGCTGTCGTTGCCGCGCTCGTCCACCTTGCCGCTCCAGCCGTACCAGAGCCCGCCGCGCGCCTTCAGCGCATCGACAAGCGCGACCGCGAGACCGCCCGCCCGCGCGGCATCCTTGACCGGACCGACACGGTTGGAGACGACGACAAGGCGGCTCATACCTGCTCTTCCCACTTACGACTCAGACGCATCGCCGTGTTTATGATTCCGACAAGCGAGTAGGTCTGCGGATAATTGCCCCAAAGCTCCCCCGTCGCCGGGTCGGTATCTTCCGAAAGAAGACCCAGACTGTTCCGGCAGGCGAGAATGGACTCGAATATCTCGCGCGCTTCCTCTGTCCGGCCGACGCGGGTCAGGGCATCAATGTACCAGAACGTGCAGATATTGAATGCGTTCCGGGGGGTGCCGAAATCGTCCGCCGTTGCGTAGCGGAACATGTGGTGCCCCCGGCGAAGCGCTTTTTCGACTGCGAGCAAGGTCGATCGGAAACGTGGGTCGTCGGGCTGAAGAAAATTCACCTCCGCCATGAGCAGAAGGCCCGCGTCGAGCTGGTCGCCGCCGAAACTCTCGGTAAAGGCACCCATCTCCTCATTCCACGCGCACTTACAGATGGTTGCATGAATCTGGTCGGCCTTGCCGCGCCAGTAACGCGAACGCTCGACGAGCCCCAGATGCTCGGCAATATGAGCAAGGCGGTCGCAGGCCGCCCAGCACATCAGGCTGGACGACGTGTGGACGCGGGCGCGGGTGCGCAATTCCCACATGCCGGCGTCCGGCTGGTCGTGCATGGCGAAGGCGCGCTCGCCGACTTTCTCGTAGCGTTCGAAATCCGCCTTTGTCGCCGGCTTCAGGAGGCGCTCATCGAAAAAGGACTGGGACGCCGCGAGAACGACGTTGCCGTAAACATCGTGCTGGAAGTGCTCATAGGCCTGGTTGCCACGGCGAACGGGGCCCATCCCCCTGTAACCGGACAGCGTATCGACCAGATGCTCCACGAGATGCGTCTCGAGCCCGATGCCGTAAACGGGCTGCAGATGACCGTTCTCGGCGGTACCGACAATATTGCCGAGATAGCGGAGATAGCTTTCCATCGTTTCGACTTCGGCGAGCGAATTCAACGCGCGGATCACGAAGAAGGCATCGCGCAACCAGCAAAAGCGGTAGTCCCAGTTCCGTTCCGTGTCCGCCGCTTCCGGAATGCTGGTCGTCATCGCGGCAACGATGGCTCCCGTTTCCTCGAAGCAGCAGAGTTTCAGGGTGATGGCGGCGCGGATCACCGCCTGCTGCCACTCCAGCGGAAGCGCCAGGCGGCGCACCCAGCGCGCCCAGTAGTCTTCGGTACGTTCCTCGAATTGCCGGGCCGTGTCCTCGATACCGCCCGTCAGCGTCTCATCGGGACCAAGAATGAAGCTGATCGGATTGGTGAGGTTGAAGGCGGTCTCGTCGAGCAGATAGGTGACGGGAGCATTCGTCGTCAATCGCAACGCAAGGCCGCTGTGGAGAAAGCGCATGTGATTGCTGCCGCGCGTCACGTCCGGCTCGCGCAGACCGTAGTTGAACGCAGGCCGCATGCGAACGCGAACGCGCGGTGAACCCTGCAGGGGGCGGACGCGGCGCACCAGCGTCATGGGCTGAAAAATGCGTTCGCGTTGGGTAAATCGCGGCGCGAAATCGCAAATCTCGATCGTGTTGCCGTCCTTGTCTGTCAGCTCGGTGACGAGGATCGCTGTGTTCTGGCGATAATACTGACGCGACGATGACGCATTCTCGATCTCGATGGACCAGAAGCCACGATCCTTTTCGCCGTCTTTCTTCGGTTCACCGCCGTTCAGCAGATCGTAAAACACCGGATCGCCGTCGAGGCGAGGCAGACAGCACCAGACGACGCGCGCCCATTTGTCGATCAGGGCCCCATAGGTACCGTTCCCAACCACTCCTAGATCAAGGGACGACAAAACACCTCCACATCTTTCCGTGCGCGAATCTCTGCATTTCACTTTGTCGCGGCCAGCCGGGATGCGACGCCCTCAAGCCAGACGAGAAATTCCTCGACCGAGGCCACGCGATACTTCGCCCGCGATTCACCCGAACCGATCTTGATGGTAACGCCTTTCAACGCGTTGACGACCTCAAAGCCATCTTCATCCGTGCGGTCGTCGCCCGCAAATACCGGAATCCGCCCTGCAAAGGGTTCCGCTCCCATCAACCTGCTGATCGCGTAACCCTTGTTCACATGATCGGGCTTGGCTTCAAGCACCATCTTGCCATCGATCAAATGAAGGCCGGAGACGCCCGCAAGCGCCGCCTTCATGGCGGCGCGGCACTCGCTCTCCCGTTCCGGCGCGCGCCTGTAGTGAAGCGCAACCGCACCGGGTTTTTCCTCGAGGATCAGGCGCGGATCGTCGGCCACCATCGGCATCAAGGCTCGATGGACAGCGGCCGCTGCGCCGTCATCGGGCGGCGGGTGCGGCGCGCCATCCCGATGTTCGCGCAGTTCAAGTCCGTGCACACCGGCGCCCGGCAGCACGACACCCATGAGCGCATCGATTTCCGCCAGCGGCCGGCCGGAGACGACGGCGAGCGCACCGCCCAGCTCACGCTCGAGCTGCGCGAGCACATGGGGCAGTGCGGGATCGACCGACACGGCGTCCGGCGAGGACGCGAGTTCGGTCAACGTTCCGTCGAAATCGAGAAACAAGGCCCAGTCTCGCCGCGGGGCGGGCGGGCGGAAGTCCTGTTCATCCATGCTGCTATTCCCGTGCCGCGAGACTTTCCGCCTCGGAGCATTCGCGCGAAGCGGCGTCGGTATCGGGGATGCAGATGCGGAAGGTCGTTCCGGTGCTGCCGGTCGAGACGAGTTCGATATGGCCGCCGTGGACGCGCACGAGTTCCGCCGCTATGGCGAGACCGAGCCCGGTACCGTCGGTCCGGACACCACCAGAGAATGGTTCGAAGAGATGTTCGCGCGCCTTGGAGGGAAGGCCGGGGCCGCTATCCGACATGTCGATATGGACATGACCGCCGGCGCGGCTTGCCGTGAGCCGGACTTCACCGCCGCGTCCGCCTTCGGCAAGCGCTTGCGCCGCGTTGCGCGCGAGATTGAGAAGGATGCGAAACAGGTGGTCGGGATCCGCATCGACGACGAGATCGGGCGGCACTTCGTTGACCCATGTCACATCGTCGTCTTCCGGCCAGGCCGCTTCGACAACCTCGTCGGCGAAGGCGCGGAGCGAAACGGGCTTCCTCTCGGGCGCCGCTTCCTCCGCCCGGCCGAAACGCAGTGTCTTGGCGCAAAGATCGATGGCGCGATCGATCGAGGCGAAGAGACGCGGCGCCAGATGCTGGACCGTCGGATCATCGACGGCGCCGATACGGTCGGAAATGAGCTGTGCACTGGCGAGGATGTTGCGGAGATCGTGATTGATCTTGCTCACCGCCACGCCGAGCGAAGCAAGGTGCGCCTTCTGGCTCAATGTCGCACGAATGTCCTTCTGCATGCGCGACAATTCACGTTCCGCGACACCGATTTCGTCGGCGCGGACCGACGGCGCGATGACCAGGCGCGCATCTTCCGGATTGTCGCGAAAGGCAACCATGTTTTCCGTGATGCGGCGCATGGGACGAACGAGAACGAAGTGGAGAACGACATAGATGAGGCTCGCCGTGATGATCGAGATCACCAGCGAAAGCAGGAAGATATTCTTTCCGTACTGGAGCATGGCATGGCGAAGCGGGGTTTCGTCAAATACGATCTCGATCGACTCGCCCGCACCGAAACGTGGCTTGCCCGTCACCAGGATGATGCGGCCATCGCCCGCGAAGACCGTCTCGAAGGCATCCATGACGAGCGTCATCGCCATCGCGTCGCGCAGGTCGAAACTGGTGTCGACCGTGGGTGGCATGTCCTCGCTGAGCACGAGGCGACGCGAATCGTCGCGGTGAAGCGCCACGGCATAGACCTGCGCGTTCTTCAGCAGTTCCTCGCGCAGCGCCGGCGAAACCATATTGTCGGGACGCGCCTCCAGCGCGAGCGAGGCAATCTGGGCGGCGGCGAGGCGTTGTTCCAGCCAGTTGAGGCGGAAATTGGCGACCGATGGCACGAAGATCAGCACTTCCGCCAGCATGATGAAGAGAACGGTGAGCGCCAGAAGGCGACGCGACAGGGAACCGCGCAGCGGGCGCAGAAGCCGCGCAAAGCGGCTTTCGGAAATCCGGCAATTGCTGTCTTCGGCCGCGGCTCTCATACCGTACGGTAAACTCCGGTGCTGGCGCTCGCGACGATCCTAGCCGAACAGGCCCAGAAAACGCACCAGCATCTTCGTCTTGGCACTGAAAAGCGTTGGTGTGTAATAGGCCCCCGCCGCCCGCTTGCTGATTTCCGAGAGTGTCGGATAGGGCGCGATCACACCCGCCATCGCCGAAAGCTTCAAGGCCTGCGACTTCGCGAGCACCCAGGGCAGGATCAGCTCTCCCGCATGAGGCGCGACGATGGTGGCGCCGAGCACGCGTGCATGAGAATCGGTCACAACCTTGATGACGCCCTCGGTCTCGCGTTCGGCCTGCGCGCGGTCGTTCTCGGCGAGATGCCAGCGCAGGATGTTGATCTTCATGTTCTTGTTGCGCGCTTCGTCTTCGGTCAAGCCGACATGGGCGAGTTCGGGGTCGGTGTAGGTAACCCAGGGAACGGCGCTGTGATCGGCGCGTGCGGGCACACGAAACAGCGCATTCCGGATGACGATGCCGGCATGATAGCCCGCGACATGCGTGAACTGGAGACCGCCTGCGACGTCGCCGATGGCGAAGATTCGCCTGTTGGTGGTGCGGAGCCGGTCGTCGAGCTTCAGACCGCGCTCGGTATATTCGATGCCGGCCTTCTCCAGATCGAGCCCCTCGACATTGGCGCGGCGGCCGGTCGCAACAAGGATATGCGAGCCCGATATTTCCCGTTCGCCTTCCCGGTCCGCGACGGTGACGGCGATCCTGCCCTCACCGCCGGAGACGGATGAAATCTTCACGCCTTCGAGAATGTCGACGCCTTCCTTGCGGAGACGGTCGATCACGATGGCGGTGAGTTCGGGATCGTCCTTGCCGAAAGCACGCAAGCTTTCGAGGACCGTCACCTTCGCGCCGAGGCGGCGATGCGCCTGCGCCATCTCCATGCCGATCGGGCCGCCGCCGATGATGATGAGATGCTCGGGGCATTCCTTGTTCGAGAAGATGGTTTCGTTCGTGTGAAAGGGCACCTTGTCGAGACCGGGAATCTGCGGAACGAAGGGCCGCGAGCCGGTGGCGACGACGAAGCGTCGCGCCGTAATCTCCGCATTACCCGCGATCACGGTATTGCCGTCGCGGAAGCGCGCATGATCCTTGATGACGGTGACGCCGAGGCCCTCGAAGCGGGCAACGGAATCGTTCGGCGCAATGGCGGCGATGACGCCGTGGACGTGGTCGTGAACCTTGGCGAAATCGACCTTCGCTTTCGCGGGCGCGATGCCGAAAGGTTCGCCGGCGCCCATGCGGTAGGCCTGCTTCGCGGAGGCGAGCAGCGCCTTCGAGGGCACGCAGCCCGTGTTCAGGCAGTCGCCACCCATGGCGTCGCGCTCGATCAGCACCGTTCGCGCGCCCATCTGCGCAGCACCCGCCGCGACCGAAAGACCGCCCGATCCCGCTCCGATCACGCAGATGTCAGCCTTGATCCTTTTCGCCATGCGATCCCCGGAATGATGTTTGAGCGCCGCGCTTCAGGCGGCCTCGTCTGGAAGGCGGGACTTTCCCGCGAAACGGCGATAGACGACCGGCACCAGGGCGAGAAGCGCCAGCGCCAGTATCGGTCCGATGATCTGCGGCTCGAAGATGAGGCCGAGATCGGGCTCGCGGCCGGCGTCGAAGACGGCGCCGAGACCGTTGCCGAGGCTCGCGAAAACGAAGGTGCCCGGCATGATGCCGATGAAGGTCGCAAGAACATAGGTGCCGAGCCGCACGCCGAGAAAGGCCGGCGCGAGGTTGACCAGAAAGAAGGGGAAGATCGGCACGAGCCGCAGCACCAGCATGTAGCTGAAGGCGTTTTCGCCGAAGCCTTCCTCGAGCTTCCTGAGTTTCGGTCCGGCCCTGGCGCGCAGCGCATCGCCGAGCGCCGTCCGCGCCGCGAGGAAGATCGCGGTGGCGCCGATGGTCGCGCCGGCGACCGTCAGAAGGCCGCCCAGCAGCGTCCCGAACAGAAATCCGCCCGTCAGGGTCGCGACAAGGGCGCCCGGCAAGGAAAAGGCGACCATCGCGATATAGGCGGTGATGTATATGAATGCAGCCAGCGCCCAGTTCTCGGCGACCCAGACCGACAGCGCCTGCCGGTTGTCGCGGAGCGTGTCGAGCGTGACATAGCGCTCGAGGCCGAGCGCGAAGAAGGCCACGAGACCGGCGGCGAGCACCAGCAGAGGCAGAAAGCGCCGAAAGGCGGCCGGGCTTGCAGGTGCGTTCTCCGTCATTCCCCGTTCTCCGGTTCGGCCGTGTCGTTGAGCGACCAGTCGTAGTCATAAGACGCGACGGCCGCGATATTTTCCAGTTTCTCGCGGAGGGCCGGAGCGGCATATTTTCGAAGTTCGGCAAGAACGCCCGCTTCCGTCCCGCCGAAATCCTTCATGTACCATTTGAATATGCTGGAGGCGGTGAGCTCGCCTCCCTCGACCCTGGCGCCCCGGGGACTGTTCACGTAAGCCCCGGCCGCCTCATCGAGCATCGCGTCGAGGTCTTCGCCCCGGTAGGGCTCGGCCGCGAGATCGGGGCAGCCGACGGAGGCGCAGTTGACGGCATAATGGACGCGGGGGTCGCCGAATTCGGGCCGGAGAATGCCGTGCTCGATGTCGTCGAGCGAGAGTTCCCGTCCGCCCACCGTCACCAGCTTCCTGCCCCAGGGACCGTTCGAGAACAGACCCGGCGAGATATCGATGTCGCGGATGGACGCGATCGGATAATGCTCGACCACGACCTCCACGGTCAGGGCATTGTAGAGATTGACCCAGAAAGCGAAGGCCTCGTCCCGGGACAGGGCTTCGGGATCGACGGCCTCCAGCGAGGCGATATAGGCCTTGAGCGCCGCCCTGTCCTCCGGGCTCGCCTTGAGGCCGCCATAGTCGAAACGGTTCGGGGCGCCGCCCTCCCCTTCGGTCAGCCGGGACTGCAGGAGGCGGCCCCAGGGGGCATGATCAGGCGTCTTCAACGGGTCAGCTCCGGCAGGTGGAACGATAACGCACAAATAGAACAAAAAGAGTACAAACATCCCGGGCAGACGGAGGGAGGCCGTGTTGTGAAAGGTATCTGTCATGGCGTGCGGACAATACGCGCAATCGGCGGCGGCGGAAGAACCCTTCACCGGTTTGTGAGACAAGTTCAGGCCCGGTGATCGGACAGGAAAACGCCCCCCGCCGTTGACTTTCGCCGGTCTTATCGCTTATACACCCCGCCAGACAGCCGTCGGGTGGCAACGCCTGCGGCTCTTGTTTTTATTGGCATACACGAGGCGGCCCCAGGGGACGCCCGGAGCCGGACCGGCCAGCGGATTGGCAGGCACCGGGCTCGGCCCAGATCTGCCGGAGAAGAGACGTGAAACGGACCTATCAACCGAGCAAACTCGTCCGCAAGCGCCGCCACGGTTTCCGTGCGCGCACCGCCACCAAGGGCGGCCGCAAGGTGCTCGCGGCGCGCCGTTCCAGGGGACGCAAGCGGCTCAGCGCCTGATCCCACGCCCGTGACCTCCGGCGCCGCGCAAACGGGTTCCGGCCCACGGTCCTTTCCAGCCCAGGCTTTCCTTTCAGGCGCGAGAGACCGCGCCGATGCGAGCAGCCAGATGGACCGCCAGATCGAACGTTTGCGCAAACGCAGCGAATTTCTTGCCGCCGCCCGAGGGCGCAAACGCGCCGAGCGCGGGCTCGTGCTGCAGGCACTGAACCGCGACGACGACAATCCCCCCCGTGTCGGCTTCACCGTGACCCGCAAGGTCGGGGGCGCGGTCGACCGCAACCGCGCGAAACGGCGTCTGCGCGCGGCCGCTGCCGAAATCCTTCCACTCGCCGCCAAAGCCGGTTACGACTACGTCCTGATCGGGCGCCAGGACACGCTGACGCGGTTCTGGCCCGATCTTCTCAGCGATCTCAACATCGCGCTCAGCAAAGTTCACGGTAGCCGCAGAAGCGCGACAGCGCCGGCGCCTTCCGACGCTTCAAGGTCCGCATCCGGGAAAGACCTGCCTCATGGGTGACAACCGCAACTTCATCATCGCCATTTTCCTGTCGGTCGTTGTTTTCGTCGGATGGCAATATTTCTTCATCGACCCGCAGCTCGAAGCCGAGCGGGCGCGACAGGAAGCGGTGAGCGAAGGAAGCGGCACCACGGCCGAGACGGCGCCCGGCACGACGGCTCCCGGCGAGGCGCGCCTTCCGACCGTCGACGAGCCTGCGCGCACCACCGGCGCGGCGGGCCGGACCGTCGCCCGCGACGAAGCGCTTGCTGCGACGCCGCGCGTTCCCATCCGCTCCGGCGAACTCGACGGATCGGTTTCGCTCAAGGGCGCCCGCTTCGACGACCTGAAGCTCAGGCAATACCATGTGACGGTCGATCCGGAGAGCCCTGAGGTCACGCTTCTCACGCCTGCCGGAACCGAGACGCCCTATTTCGCCGAGTTCGGCTTTATCGCCGCACCGGGATCCAATGTCGCGCTGCCGAACTCGAAGACCCAGTGGCAGCTCGAGGACGGTGAGGCGCTGACGCCGCAAACACCGGTGACACTTCGCTGGGACAACGGCCAGGGTCTCGTCTTCCACCGGACGATCACGCTCGACGAGCACTTCCTTTTCACCGTCTCCGACCGGATCGAGAACAGCTCCGGCGCGCCCGTGACGCTCTATCCCTATGGCCTCGTTTCACGCACGGGCAGTCCCGCGGGCAGCGCCTTCTTCATCCTGCATGAAGGCTTTATCGGCGAATTCCCCAGCGTCGGCGAAAAGGCGATCTCCTACGAGGACGCCTCCGAGGACGGACCGGTAAAGGTGAGCGACACCGAAGGCTGGCTCGGCATCACGGACAAGTACTGGGCGGCGGCACTGGTGCCGCAGTCGGGCAAGAACTTCGTCGCGAATTTCAGCGAGCATCCCGACCCGGCGATCGAGAACTACCAGGCCGATTTCCGCTACGGTCCGCAGGAGATCGCGCCGGGCGGCAGCATCGAGATCGAGAACCGGCTCTTCGCCGGCGCCAAGGTCTCCACCGTGATCGACACCTATCACGAAGCCGGCATCTACAAGTTCAACCTGCTGATCGACTGGGGCTGGTTCTGGTTCCTGACGCAGCCGATGTTCGATGCGCTGCATTTCGTTGCGCAGCATGTCGGCAATTTCGGCATCGCGATCCTCGTCGTCACAGTGCTCATCAAGCTCGTCTTCTATCCGCTCGCCAACAAGTCATACGTTGCGATGAGCAAGATGAAGAAGCTGCAGCCCGATATGGAAAAGCTGCGCGAGCGCTACAAAGACGACAAGATGAAGCAGCAGCAGGAGATCATGGAGCTCTACAAGAAGGAGAAAGTGAATCCTCTTGCCGGCTGCCTGCCGGTGCTGATCCAGATTCCGGTCTTCTTCGCGCTCTACAAGGTTCTCTTCGTCACCATCGAAATGCGGCATGCGCCATTCTTCGGCTGGATCAACGACCTGTCCGCGCCGGACCCCACGTCGATCTTCAACCTGTTCGGGCTTATCCCGTGGGATCCGCCGTCGCTTCTCATGATCGGCATATGGCCGCTCATCATGGGCTTCACCATGTTCGTGCAGCAGCGCATGAATCCGCTGCCCGCCGACCCGATTCAGGCGCAGATCTTCACCTGGATGCCGGTGATCTTCACCTTCATGCTGGCGAGCTTCCCCGCCGGCCTCGTGATCTACTGGGCGTGGAACAACACGCTCTCGGTCATCCAGCAGGGCGTCATCATGAAGCGGCAGGGCGTGAAGATCGAGATTTTCAGCAATCTCGGGCTCGACAGACTGTTGGGCGGCGACAAGCCGAAGCCCTGAACCATGACCGGCGCCCCGAGCGACGAAAATCCTCTCGATACGCCGGACATCGAGACGGGGCGATGGCTGTTCTCGCAGCCTTGCGAGTTTCTGCGCGGCGTCGTCGACATGAAGGGTCTTCCCGCGACGGCGCTTGCCGAAGTTGCCTTTGCCGGACGTTCGAATGTCGGCAAGTCGAGCCTCATCAACGCGCTCACCGGCCGCAAGACGCTGGCGCGCACATCGAACACGCCGGGCCGCACCAAGGAACTCAACTTCTTCACACTCGGCCCCGGCAACGCACCCGCCGTGATGCTGGTCGACCTGCCGGGCTACGGCTATGCGCGGGAAACGAAATCGCGGGTGAACCAGTGGACAGAGCTGGTCATGTCCTATCTCAGGGGCCGCGCGCCGCTTCGCCGCGTCTTCGTGCTGATCGACGCGCGGCACGGCCTCAAGGACAACGACGAAGAGGTGATGGCGATGCTCGACGAAGCCGCCGTTTCCTATCAGATCGTTCTCACCAAGGCCGACAAGCTGAAAGCCGGCGAGGTCGACACGCGCCTCGGCGAAGTCCGCGAACGCCTGCGCACCCACGTCGCGGCCCATCCCCGCATTGTCGTGACGTCGAGCGAGAAGGGAACGGGCATTGCCGAACTCCGCGCCGAGATCGCCTCGCTGGCCGATCCGGCAGCACTGGGGTATAAATCGCGGACGAACTGAGCAGCGGCCCCTGGCGGAGGGAGAGCGGAAGCGAATGCCGGACACGACGAACAGGGACGAGACGAAACTCGAGCGGGCGCGCATTCTTTCGGAAGCCCTGCCCTTCATGCAGCGCTACGACAAGCGGACCGTGGTCGTGAAGTATGGCGGTCATGCGATGGGCGACGAGACGCTCGGCGCCGAATTCGCGCGCGACATCGTGATGCTGAAACAGGCTGGCCTCAATCCCATCGTCGTGCATGGCGGCGGCCCGCAGATCGGCGCCATGCTGACGCGGCTCGGCATCAAGAGCGAATTCTCGGGTGGTTTGCGCATCACCGACAGGGCAACCGTCGAGATCGTCGAAATGGTGCTTGCCGGCTCGATCAACAAACAGATCGTCGCCCAGCTCAACCAGGCGGGAGGCCGCGCCGTCGGCCTTTGCGGCAAGGACGGCAACCTGATCGTCGCCCGCAAGGTACAGCACAAGGTTCACGACCCGGAATCCAACATCGAAAAGCTTCTCGATCTCGGCTTCGTCGGCGAGCCGGACAGGATCAATCCGGAAATCCTTCAGGTGATCCAGAAGTCCGACATCATTCCTGTCATCGCTCCGATCGGCGTTTCGGAGAACGGCGAAACCTACAACATCAATGCCGACACGGTCGCAGGCGCCATCGCGGCCGCGATGGGTGCGACGCGCCTCCTTCTCCTTACCGATGTAAGCGGAGTGCTCGACAAGCAGGGCAAGCTGATGGAAGTCCTGACCGTCGGTCAGGCGAAGGCCCTCATGAAGGACGGCACGATTTCGGGCGGCATGATCCCCAAGCTCGAAACCTGCATCGAATCCGTCGAAGGCGGCGTCGAGGCCGTCGTCATCCTTGACGGACGCGTGCGTCACGCTGTTCTGCTCGAACTTTTCACCGAGCATGGCGCGGGCACACTGATCCAGAACTGAGCCTTCGGTCTTTTCGCGACGCGCTCCCGGATGCTAAGGTTTCGAGATCGGGGGGACGTCCGGATTCATGAAATACAGCCTGCAGATTACCGCTGCCGCTCTTCTTTTCTGGCTTGTCCTGCCGGCAGAAGCGCATGCCGAATATCGTTTCTGCAACAAGACGAGCTACGTGCTCGACGGCGCCATCGCATTCGAAGCCGATGGCGGCTGGATGAGCCGAGGCTGGACACGGATACCGCCGGGCGATTGCATGGACGTGCTCGAAGGGCCGGTCGAAGAGCGTGACTATTTCGTCTTCGCGCGATCCATCGACGCGCATGAAGGCAGTATCAAGTATTTTTCCGGCAATACGGGTTTCTGCATCGTCGACGACGCTTTCGAGATCGAGGGACGCGAACAATGCGCGATGCGGGGATACGATTCAGCCGATTTCCTGCGGGTGCAGACAACGGCTGGAGAAAACTGGACGACGACCTTCGCGGAGGCAGGTGAATACACCGAGGACGAGGCGCGGATCGCCGGCGCCCAGCGGTTGCTCAAGGATATCGGTTTCGCGCTCAAACAGATCGACGGCATCGCGGCGCGCAATACGCTTCGCGCAGTCGAAGCGTTCCAGCGTTCCGAAAAGGAGCTTGCCACAGGGCGGATCGACGAGGCGCTTATCGGCCAGTTGATCGCGCGCGCGATCGAGGAACGCGACCGCGTCGGCCTGAACTTCTGCAATCGTACGGGAGAACTTGTCTGGGCGGCGGTCGGATATCGCAACGGCGAAGAAGACATGTCGAGCGGATGGATTCGTATCGAACCCGGCGGCTGCCGCAAGGCGATCAAGGGCGAACTCGTGGAAGATGCCTACTACGTCTATGCCGAAGCTGTGGACGACACAGGGGCGATAGTACGGCGTCAGGGATCGGCCATGATCTGGGGCGGCAATGACAGCTTCTGCACGAAGGCAACCCGCTTCCAGATAAAGGGGCGCGAACGCTGCGTCGCGCGCGGCTTCGACGAGCGGGGTTTCATGCGCGTGGAAACGAGTGGTGAGACGTTTCGCAGGATCGACTTCGACTAGATCCCGCGTTGCGCGCCGCCCGCCTCTATCCCGAAATATTGCAGATGCCAGCGAATCTCGTTTTCCTTGAGCGGATAGTCGATGCCCTCCCGTGGCAGAACCAGGTTGCCCGTAGGCACATGGGCGATGTGGGTCTGAACCGCGAGCGCGGTACGCATCGACAGCCCGGCCTTCCAGCAAAGTGCGGAAATGCCGCGGCCGCTCCGGGAGTCGATGACGGTTTCAACCATATGTGCGGGCACACCAGCGAGGAGCGACAAAGCCGTGACGACGGGTTGCCGATGCGCGAGCGTTGCCGCGCCCGTCACCATCTCATCGCCGAGACGGCCTTCCTTGTGGGCCTCCCTCATTGCCTCGACGGTCAGCGGCTTTTCGCTTCCCGCATCATCGGCTTCTATTGACGCCTGGGCACGGGCCTTGAGCCACAGAGCGGTGTCGTCGTCGAGGTCGTGTCGGCGGCCGAGTTCGTCTATGAGCGAGCGCGATACAAACGTTGCTATACGACGCATCGCACGGACAGAAAGATCGGCGCGCATGACGAGCGGCCGATGCCAGACCTCGATACCCGCAGCCTGCGCAATCACCTTGTTCAGGGTCTCTTCCCTGATCTCCGCTTTTTCGTTCGCGAGAAGCTGCGCGACCGCCGACACATCGAGCGTCGCCGCGACGGCCGCAGTCAGGTCACCGCCCAGACCATCGCGTTTGGCAATAGCCTCGACCGCACCGTGCACGCGGGTCGTTGCCACGATTTCTATCAGGTCCTCGTCGGAGAGGAGTGGCGAGTATTGCAGCATCGGGCCACATACCGCGATCTCCACGTCGCGCGCCAGCCGAAGTGCGAGGCTGCGAGGAATGGTGGGGCAATGCGCGACTTCGCGGGCAACGATCGCACGGACGCGCGACAACTCGTCCTCCGCCAGCCGTTCGAGGAGTTCGACGGCACGCCTTTGAAGCGTGGTGAGCTCGCCTGAGGGCAGATCCGGCATCAGACGGCCGATCTTGCGCGCGAGTTCTTCTCGCACTTCTCCGTCCACGTCCGTACGCAGCAATTCGTTCGCCTGCATCGGTGCCGCGGGATTTCCCGCCACGAGACTGCGAACTTCGAGATCGTCGTCGCAGGCAAGGTAGTAGAGCGCTTCCGGCGGCGCATCGTCGCGGCCGGCAAGCTCGCGTTTCACGGCAAGATGGTGGCTCTCCAGGACGCGGCGCGCGTCCTCGTAGCGAAGCTCCGCAGGAAGCTTCCGCCGGGCGAACAGACGGGACAGCAGGCCGAACGCCATTCTTTCTCCGAAATGCAGCGCATGTTGCCCTCCCAGTTTCGAGCTTTCGCGCTTAACGCCCGATTAATCTCCCCTCTGCGGGTGCTTGCCAGCGGTGCCCTAAAGCGGCACATATGGCGCATGACGCTACCGGATATGCCCCTTTCCCCGCCTTCCCGCGGTTTCGCCCATGTCGAAACCTGGGTTTTCGATCTCGACAACACGCTTTATCCGCCCGCCTGCGATCTCTTTGCGCAGGTCGACCAGCGGATGACCGCCTTTATCGGCGACTATCTGAAAGTCGAAGCTGCCGAGGCGCGGCGCATCCAGAAGGATTTCTACGTCGAGCACGGCACGACCCTGTCGGGCCTCATGGCGGTTTACGGGCTGGAGCCGGCCGCCTTTCTCGATTTCGTCCACGATATCGACGTGTCGGCAGTGATGGCGGACACAGCGCTCGGTGAGGCGATCGCGAAGCTGCCGGGCCGCAAGCTCATTTTCACCAATGGCTCGCACATGCATGCGGAGAATGTCGTCCGGCAGCTCGGGATCGACCATGTCTTCGACGGGATATTCGATATCGTGGCCACGGCCTACGAACCGAAGCCGCGACGGCGCGCTTATGAACGCTTTGTCGAGGCGAGCGGGATTGAGCCTGCCCGCGCGGCCATGTTCGAGGATATTGCGCGCAATCTCGAAGTGCCGCACGCGCTCGGCATGACCACCGTCTGGGTGAGGCCAGATCTTCCCGGGTCCGAACGGCACCATCAGATCTCGCATGAAGGCGCGGATGGCGGCCACGTCCACCACATAACAGAAAATCTCGGAGACTTTCTGCGCCGGGATTGCCTCGCGCCGTCAGCGCCTGCCGAATAGCCGCTCGATATCGGAGAGTTTCAGTTCGACGTAAGTCGGGCGGCCGTGATTGCACTGGCCGGAATGCGGCGTCGCCTCCATCTCTCGAAGCAGCGCATTCATTTCCTCGGCGGTGAGCCGCCTGCCCGCGCGCACCGAGCCGTGACAGGCGATCGTGCCGCACACCTCTTCCAGCCGTTCCTTCAGCGACAGTGCTTCGTCGAGTTCGGCGAGATCGTCCGCGAGGTCGCGCACAAGGCCCGCCACGTCGAGCTTGCCGAACAGAGCCGGTACTTCGCGCACGACGATTGCGCCGGGCCCGAAAGATTCGAGCACGAAGCCGAGTTCGGCGAGTTCGGCCGCGCGCGCCACGATGCGCTCGGCCTCCGCCTCGTCGAGATCGACCACTTCGGGAATGAGGAGCATCTGCCGCGCCACGCCTTTCGCGGCCATTGCCTTTTTCATGCGTTCATAGACGAGACGCTCATGCGCTGCGTGCTGATCGACGATCACGATGCCGTCAGCCGTTTGCGCGATCACATAGGTTTCGTGAAGCTGCCCGCGCGCGACGCCGAGGGGCATCTCCGGGGCATCCACGACTTCCAGCGGTGCATCCTCCACGCGCGCGGCATGCCCACCGAGACCGGTGAAGGCGCCCTGCCAGTCCGCCACGTCTTCCGCAAAACCCGGCCGCGAGGGCGGCGCCACATGCGCCACCCTCGCCCTCGCCCCCGCCACTGCCAAAGGTCTTGAATTACGCCGGGTTTCCATTCGCCTCAATGGGCGTGTACTGGTTGATCTCGATACCATCATCAAATCGGGCGAGATCGTGACGCTGATGGGGCCGAGCGGTTCGGGAAAATCAAGTCTGCTGACCTATATTTGCGGAACATTGCCGGTGGGCGGAACCGCCGGGTTTGAGGTCAGCGGGCAGGTTGTTCTGAATGGCCGGGGGCTGGATGGTCTGGCACCACAGGATCGCCATGTCGGTATCCTGTTTCAGGATGATCTTCTGTTTCCGCATTTATCGGTTGGCGGCAATCTGGCGTTTGCCCTGCCATCAAGTGTTCGGGGGCGGTTAGAACGCAGAACGCGTATCGAGGACGCGCTGGAAAGTGCGGGGCTTGGTGGTTTTGCCGACCGTGACCCGGCAACATTGTCCGGCGGGCAGCGTGCGCGTGTCGCCCTGATGCGGGTGTTGCTGTCCGAGCCCGGCGCACTTTTGCTCGATGAACCTTTTTCAAAGCTTGATACCGAGTTACGGGATCAGATCTGGACATTTGTTTTTGAACAGGCGCGGTTGCGTGGTTTGCCAACCCTGATGGTGACCCATGATCCCGATGACGGGGCGGCAGCCGGCGGCAGGATCATAAATCCGGTATAGCATGCACGCGCTTCTTGCATGATTTTCGCGCTGGTCAATCGGTGCGTTTGGTCCTAAGAGAAGCGCACCGCAAAGAATTGTCTTGGGCCCGAAACACGAAATCAAAGGCCCATGCGGCATTGGAGAATGTCGTGAATGTTTCCAGAAGAAATGTATGCGATCGTCCCGGATGCGCTTGATCGTGCAACCTGCAATCGACTGATTGACGGATTTTCGCAAAAACTTGACGATGGTGGCCTTGTTCAGGGCCAGTCGGCAAGCCATATCCGCCGGTCACAGATCACCTGGTTTAACGAGACACAGGAACCGGCCGTCATGCGCCGGATCGTTGACATGGTTGCGGATGTAAACCGCAATGTGTTTGATTTTTCCTTTCCGGAATTCGCCGAAGATCCACAGTATGCCTGCTTGTCCGTGGATCATCGCGGTCACTATGTCTGGCACAGCGACGTT